>JBHYDF010000139.1:0-23293 GCA_051861145.1 Nostocaceae cyanobacterium | reverse complement strand
ATGGTTAATGGTTAATGGTTAATGGTTAATAGCCATGAACCATGAACCATGAACAGTCAACTATTGACTCTTGACAAATGACAAAGGACATTGGTCATTAGTTATTTGACAAAGGAGAAAGGACGGTTGAAAATTTTACAATGATTTTTTCTATATTTTTTTACTTTGCCCATCCAGTGTGAGTGAGTGATGTGGTCAAACATGCAAAACAAGCTGCAAACAACGCCCAAGTTGAAGTTAGAGTCAGATAAAACTGTCTTACTACTAGCAGGAGTCTTTTTTCTCCTATGTCTATTTTTTACCCTGCACCGCTACTATACTTTTTACGCTTCCTTCGACCAAGGCATTTTTAACCAAGTTTTCTGGAATAATCTCCACGGACGCTTCTTTCAAAGTTCCCTTTCTTCTAGTCTCTCAACTAATGTCGTCCACGCCGGGGAAGTTCCCACTGTTTATTACCATCGCCTCGGTCAACATTTTACGCCAGCGTTGTTGCTATGGTGGCCAATTTATGCTTTATTCCCCTCTCCCGCCACTTTGACTGTATTGCAAGTGACTCTCATCACTGCGGCGGGTTTAATTTTATATCTACTAGCACGGCTGTATGTTAAACCATCATTAGCTGTAATGATTACCGGTAGCTTTTACGCTGCTAACGCTGTCATCGGTCCGACTTTAAGTAATTTCCACGACATTAGCCAGATTCCTTTATTTATTTTTACCCTGCTGCTAGCGATGGAGAAACGCTGGTGGTGGTTGTTTTGGCTAATGGCAATCGTAATTTTAGCAGTGCGGGAAGATGCTGGTATAGGTTTGTTTGGTGTGGGAATTTACATGATTTTAAGCAAACGCTTTCCCCGCGCTGGATTTGGTGTTTGCATCCTCAGTTTTGGTTATATATTAGTTCTCACTAATCTAATCATGCCGCTTTTTTCTAAAGATATTTCCCAGCGGTTCATGTTGGAACGGTTCGGACAATATACGGATAGTGACGAAGCTTCTACCGTGGATATTATTTGGGGTATGGCTCGCAACCCCGTACGGCTATTAGTAGAACTTGTTACGCCTGTAGATAGAACAATTCGGTATTTACTCGGTCAATGGTTGCCCTTGGCGTTTGTCCCTGCGGTTGCTCCCGCCTCTTGGATGATAGCTGGTTTTCCCTTATTGAAACTATTTCTAGGTAAGGGTGAATCTGTTTTAGCAATTACGATTCGCTACGCTTTAACTGTTGTACCAGGTCTATTTTATGGGGCAATTCTCTGGTGGTCAAACCATCAGCAAAAATTTACACCGAAATTCCGCCGCTTTTGGGTGGCTTGTATCTGCGTTTCTCTACTGTTAAGCTTTACATCTAACCCCAATCGAACTTTTTATTTTGTCATCCCTGACTCAGTGAAACCTTGGGTGTACGTGTCCCTACCGCAACAATGGCAACATGTAGCCGAAATGCGTCCGTTACTGGCACAAATTCCCAAAGATGCTAGTGTATCTGCTACTACCTACCTCGTACCCCATCTTTCTAGTCGGCGGGAAATTCTCCGTTTGCCTAGCTTAGAATTACGTAACGATGCACAACAGGTGATTAAAGTCGATTACGCGATCGCTGACCTTTGGCAATTACAACAATATCAAGCCGCGTTTAAAAGCGATCGCCATATGTTGCGAGATTTAGTCAAACAAATTGACGAGCTTAGCAAGAATCAGGAATATGGAATTATCGGCTTTAAAAATGGTGTTATCTTACTAAAAAAAGCTGCCAATTCGGACCGACATGCAACAAATGCTTGGTTACAATTCCGGGAACAGTTGCATAATAATAGCTAACAATAGCCAGAATAGCCAGCCAGGGACTATAAGTCCCTGGCTGAAAGCTTAAGTCCTCTTATAGAGGACTAGGAAGACTGTTTAAAAGCTCTCATTTTTTTTAATTTAGATAAATTAAGATTTTTAGAAAATTGTAAAGGGTTATTGGGGATTGCAGCCAATGAAGATACTAGTATTGAGTTGGGAGTTTCCGCCGCGTATTGTGGGAGGAATTGCGCGTCATGTTTCGGAGTTATATCCAGAACTGGTACAGTTAGGGCATGAAGTTCACCTGATCACACCGGAATTTGGTCATGCACCAATGTACGAGGTAGTCGAAGGAGTGCGGGTGCATCGTGTTCCTGTAGCGAGTGGAAATGACTTTTTCCACTGGGTAGTGAACATGAATGAAAGTATGGGCAATCACGGCGGTAAGCTAATCTTGGAAGAAGGCCCTTTTGATATTATTCATGCTCACGATTGGTTAGTGGCAGATGCGGCGATCGCTCTCAAGTACACCTTTAAAGTACCTTTAATTGCGACGATCCACGCTACAGAATTCGGACGCTATAACGGTATTTATACGGAAACGCAGCGTTATATAAGTGGCAAAGAAAAACTACTAGCTTTCAACGCTTGGCGGATTATCGTTTGTACCGACTACATGCGGCGAGAGGTAGAACGAACATTAGACAGTCCTTGGGACAAAATTGATGTTATTTATAACGGTATCCGCCCAGAAAAGAAACGCCATCATGAAGATTTTCACGCTCATGATTTTCGCCGCCAATTTGCCGAAGACGGCGAAAAAATAGTTTACTACGTCGGTCGTATGACCTATGAAAAGGGAGTAAATGTATTGCTCAGTGCTGCTCCTAGGGTATTGTCACAAATGGGGGGTTACGTTAAGTTTGTCATCATTGGCGGTGGTAACACTGACCATCTCAAAAAGCAAGCCTGGGATACAGGAATTTGGCATAAGTGTTATTTTACCGGTTTCATCACCGACGATTACTTAGATAAATTTCAAACCGTTGCCGATTGTGCTGTCTTCCCTAGCCTCTACGAACCCTTTGGTATAGTTGCATTAGAAAGCTTCGCTTCGCGAGTACCCGTGGTAGTTTCTAATACTGGTGGTTTTCCGGAAGTAGTGCAGCATACGAAAACGGGTATTGTTACTTATACAAATAATCCTGACTCTTTGGCTTGGGGAATTTTGGAAGTATTGAAAAATCCTGGATATCGACAATGGTTGACTGATAATGCTTATGAAGACTTGAAACAGCGGTTTAGCTGGGATAAGTTGGGCAAGCAGACACAGGATGTGTATCAGCAGGTGGTAGAAGAAAGACACCAGGTGATTTGGTAAGCTAATCGCCCCATCCCGTTTGTGGGTGGGGCTTGTCCTGAAGAAGAATTTCGGTTGAGATTATTCTCAATTAGCCCTGCACTGCAAGTGCAGGGCTAATAGCTTAAGTCCATTCAAATGGACTTTATACCAAGTTTTGTCATCTTTTGATGACTTATACCATTTCACACAAACTCTGATACAAATACAGATGGTGGACCAGACGCGAAATTTGAGGCAGCGCGTTGCGGAGCCAGTCCTGAAGGAGGGTTTCCCTCCGCTCTTAACTGGCGTTGGGGTTCCCCCCGTTGTAGCGACTGCCGTCGCGTCTGGTCAAGATTTATATGTATCGCGATTAATGTGAAATGGTATTATAGCAGTTTTGATTCTTTGTCAGGTACAGCCTGTCGTAGGGGCACAGCAATGTTCCCTACCCATGTTCCGGGAGAAAACGAAAAGCGCTATAAGTGTCTAACCTTCAGGGGCACAGCAATGTTCCCTACCCATGTTCCGGGAGAAAACGAAAAGCGCTATAAGTGTCTAACCTTCGGTTTAGTTTTTTGTTAATCTTGCGTTTATTTGTGATCGTTATCACTGTGAAACTTGATTTTTATAATCAATCTATTTCTAAGTACAGCTATAGCAGTTCTAAATAATTTGTGAAAAAGAGAAACCCGGTGTCTCTGATGATACCTTCGCCAAAAAACCCTCACGCTTCTCGAATGAGGCTATACAAACTAAGCCCACCGACTTGGACTATAAGAGTTTTAGCCCAGGTCGGTGGGCTTAGTTCTTCAGCAAGAGACTTTAAGTCTATCGGCGTTTCACACTCCGCGAGCTAAGTTATTGTTCCATATACCGGGTTTCTGGAAAAATATGAATTTTTACAAATCAAATAGGATTGCTGTAAATGTAAATTATGAATTATTTTGACTGCCACCCGAAGCTTTAATGCTGCGTTATGGCCTGCCAAAGCCTCAAAAGAGCAAGATTTGCATTTTTCTACCAAATATATTTTTATTTTTATGAAACCCCATATCGCGGTCTTTAATATTCCCGTCCATGGACATGTGAATCCTACACTAGCCGTGGTTGCGGAACTCGTAAGACGGGGCTATCGGGTTACTTACGCTGCAACAGATGAATTTGCGCCGAACATCAAGGCTGAGGGGGCGGTGACTATCTCTTATCGCTCAACCATCCCGACGGAACCACAGCCAGGGCTATACACTTCCGATGATCTCGCCCGTGCGCCGGTGATGTTCCTTGAGGAAATGATAGCGACTTTACCCCAGTTAGAGCCTTTCTACAATGACAATCGACCAGACTTAATTCTCTACGATTTCATGGCTTGGGCGGGAAAAGTCCTAGCGGCGAAGTGGGAAATCCCCGCCATTCAGCTTTGTCCGACCTTCGCCGCTAATGAGCAGTTTTCAATCGACCAACAATTTACGGCTATCGATCCGTATCATCCCGCGTTAGCTGAGTTTGCACAAAGGCTTGAGAGTTTTCTATCCAGCCAGGGAATGTCAGGTGTTTCAGCCGAGCAATTTTTCCGTAATATCGAAAAATTTCACATCGTTTTTGTGCCCCGCGCTTTCCAGTTCAAGGGCGACACCTTTGACGATCGCTTCCTTTTTGTCGGACCTTGTTTGAGCGATCGCGCCCTTCAAGTCAGATGGGAACCTCCAGTGGATAGTCGCCCCGTCTTGCTAATATCTCTCGGCACGGCTTACAATGCTTGGCCAGAATTCTTCAAAATGTGTGTCGAGGCGTTTTCTAACCTCCCCTGGCACATCGTTATGTCTATCGGCGACCATATCAATCTGGCTGATTTGGGTATTTTACCGCCTAACTTCGTTGAAGTGCGCCCTCGTGTGCCGCAACTCGCCATTTTACCTCATTGTCGCGCTTTCATTTCTCATGGCGGTATGAACAGCACGATGGAAGCTTTGTATTTCGGGGTTCCTCTCGTGGTTGTCCCCCAGATGCAGGAGCAAGAAGCAACTGCTCACCGGGTTGCCGAACTAGGCTTAGGGCGAATGCTGTCACGTGCCGAAATCAGCGTGGAAGCTTTGCAGAAAGCCCTTTCCCAGGTCTGCAACGACGCAGCTTTGTTGGCACGGGTTCAGGACATGCAGCAAAAAGTCTGGGAGGCGGGAGGGGCGGTGAGAGCCGTTGACGCGATTGAAGCTTACTTGCAGAGTGCCTTGTGATCCGATTTTGGATTTTGGATTTACGTCTAATGTGAATTAGTCGAATTCGTCGTATTTAACTGTACCATACAATAGATTTATGATAAAAATCCAGTTTGACGGTAATAATAACCACAGATGGACAATGAATAAAAGTTTTTCCTCTGTCTTCCCCCCTCAAGAGGGGAGCCAGTGCGGTGCGGGGGTTCCCCCCGTTGTAGCAACTGGCGTGGGAATGAGGGGGGTGGACACAGATAAGTTAAGTTATCTGTGTCCACCCCCCTCTATCCCCCCGAAACGGGGGGAAGATAAGGAAGTAATTTTATTTGTTGTCCATCTGTGGTTAATTTCCACGCACTTGATAATTGCCATAATTTTAATTCATATGGCTGCGTGATTTTGGATTTTGGATTGTAAAATCAGGTGAGGCTTAATTAATAGGTGAAAATCTGTGCTGGCAGCCTTACTTTACGGTAAAGAAAATTTACGTTTAGAAGAAGTCGCTGATCCGACTCCTGGAAAAGGAGAAGTAGTAATCCAGGTGGGAGCCGCGACAACTTGTGGTACAGATTTAAAAGTATGGCGGCGCGGCGGTCATGCCAAAATGCTCAAACCTCCGACTTTGTTTGGTCATGAGGCTGCTGGACAGATTGTCGCTGTGGGTGAAGGTGTCACAGGTTGGCAAATAGGCGATCGCGTTGTTGCTAATAATTCCGCTCCATGCATGAATTGCTTTTTTTGTCAACGCCGCGAATATTCTCTGTGTCCAAATTTAACTTGGAATAATGGTACTTTTGCGGAATATCTGAAAATTCCTGCAAGCATAGTAGAGCATAATTTGTTAGCTATTGCCGATGATTTACCCTATGAATTGGCAGCAATGACAGAACCTTTGGCTTGTGTGCTGCATGGGGTAGCCCGTTCTCATGTCAAGGCTGGAGATAGGGTGGTAGTCTTGGGTGATGGGGCAATTGGCTTGATGTTTGTAGCCAAGTTGGCTTTTGATGCAGGAGTGGAGGTGTTCCTGTTTGGCGGTAATGACCAAAGGTTAGAAATTGGTAAAAAACTTGGCGCTGTAGAGACTTTTAATTATCGTCAAGTAGCAGATATTCCTTCTGTGGTGAAAGAATTTACAGAAGGATGGGGGGCTGATGTGGTGATAGAAGCTACAGGTGTTCCGAGTGTTTGGGAAACTGCGATCGCTTGCGCCCGTCCTGGTGCAACTGTGAATTTGTTCGGCGGTTGTCCGCGAGATACGACAATTACTGTGAATACGGAACAGTTACACTACAGTGAACTTACGTTGAAGGGAGTATTTCATAATACTCCTGAATTTGTGAGGGAGGCGCTTGGATTAATTGCTAGTCGGAAGATTCCGTTTGAGTTACTGATTAGTCAAAAGCGCCCATTGCAGGATTTGGAAGCGGTTTTTTGTGATATGCGATCGCGTCAGGTTATTAAGGTGGCGATGATTCCTTAAAAGAACCCCACCCCTAACCCCTCCCCGCAAGCGAGGAGGGGAAATTTTTAGTTATGAGTACATGGGTAGGATGTAGGGACACAGCAATGCTGTGTCCCTACGACAGGCTGTACCTCACAAATACAGGACTTACGCTGCGATGTGGCCGAAAACCTTATTCTTGCGTAGCGGTAATTCATGAATTACCGCAAATGCACGTTATGTTTTGCGTAAGTCCTGAAATAATCAAAACGGCTATAATTTAAAATCCAAAATTCATAATCCAAAATCTAAAATCTAAAATCCAAAATCGATATGAGGTGAATTTTCCAGAAAAAGGGAAAACTAGGATTACCTCCTTGATAGAGGGATATCTCGTGTCAGTCCTAAAGTGGAAAATGCTAAAAAAACCTCTGGTCAAATTTTTAATTCTGCCTTTTTCTTTATTGGTGTGTCACCCACAAGCCAAGGCTTTACCAGGAGAAATTACAGAAAATGTCGGCGCTTGGATTAAAGCACATCCGACATTGCGTCCTGGTGTGAACGAAAAATTTTTTGTGCAAAAGAGTGATACAGCAGCACAACGGTTTACTTTTCAAGCATCGGTGTTACCTCCCGGTAAAGTCGGTTTTACTAAAGACCGCAGTCGTATTCGCAGTGAGCGCCTGACGATGTATGATGCAATTAATGGTATGAGTTTAGAGCGCTTACAAGAATCTTTACGGGTAATTTATGGGTTAGATATTTATCAAGACTTTCAACGCGCTCAAGTGGTGTATGAATATCCTAGTCAGAGTGCAATTAATTCAGCAAGATTTGCTAAAACTCCCATCCGGGAAGCTTTGCGGGGAGAGTTGCGTTTAGGCGATCGCTACGCCTATTGGCTGGAAATTGCCCAACCTAAAAATGGTAAAGCTTTTACTGGTCAAATGACTGTTTTGCTCAAATCTGATTTAGATAAGCTGCAAGCAGAATTGAGAAATCGATAATTGTTCATGGTTAATGGTTCATAGTTCATGGTTCATAGTTCATAGCTATTAACCATCAACCATTAACCATTAACCATTAACCATCAACCATTAACCATTAACCATTAACCATTAACCATTAGTGTAAATTTTGCCAGTTACCAGAAAAAATATTTTCCGTGGCGATCGCGATTCTCAGTAAGTCTTCTTTTAGCAGTGGAGGCCAGTCTACTCCGGCTTTGCGTCCGGCTGCAAACAGCATTTGCGTCTTTATTGTTAATTGATATAAGGCGTAAGCCAGTTCCCGGTCAATAGTAGTGGCTTCTTTGAGACCTTCAAACACCACTTTCAACGCCAGTAATGTTGAAGTTATCTGACCGGGTACTGGCGGTTTTCCCTGCTGCATACGCCTTAACAGCGCATCTGGGTTTTCTTCTGTTGTAATTGTTTGGTCTATTAGGAATTTGCGAGCTGTTTCATAATTCATCTCTCCAGAGTACCGCAGATTATGACTTTATGAGTAATCTAAGCGTGCGTAATTATACATTTATTTTTGATTTGTACACTGCTTGTATAATGGCTATAGTTTTCGGATTGCACTAGCAGCAAAAACTTCCTCAACAGTTAGTTTTAATTCTGGAAAGGTGGGAGAGATTATTTGGTCATTTCCGCTAAACTTTTGCGCTTGATATTGATTGTCGATTAACTGGTAGACAAAGACTGAAGAAACTTTCGGATTACCAAGATAAGCCCTAGAAGCTATAGCCAAATAATCTACAATCCAGTATTCAGGAATACCAAGCCGCTGATACTCATCTAGCTTGTCAACGTAATCATCTTCCCAGTTTGTTGAAACGACTTCCACAGCCACTTGGATAGGTTCGGTAATTGCACCATAGGCTAGTACATTTGCATTCCACAGGGATTGACTCACTACGCTTACATCTGGATTTCTGCCTCGTTCTTCTCCATCTGCTGTTAAAGTTTTAATGATTATATCTTTGTCAACAATATAGTCTAGCCCCAACCGTTCAATTTCTTTGTCAAATCTCCTGACAAGATATCGTGCTATATTTTTATGCGCTCTAGTTGGCTCCACTGGTATAATTTTCCCATTCACAAGCTCGTAGATTCCATCACCATCTGGATACTGTTGAAGAAATTCCTCAAAGGTCAATTTTTTAGATGATATCTGAATCATAGTGATAATTAGGTTTCAATCCCTAATAGGGATTTTGGAGAGTTTCAACCTGATGGCAGTAGAGAAATATTCTACCGCAAAGTTTCAATCCCTAATAGGGATTTTGAAGAATTTCAACTGTAGGTATATGGCGTATGGCGATTCAGATATTGGTTTCAATCCCTAGTAGGGATTTTGAAGAATTTCAACCTAGCGGCTATCACCCGCAGCATCGGGGGAGAGTTGTTTCAATCCCTAATAGGGATTTTGAAGAATTTCAACGTATTAGATATACCTCAAAATCCCAATTCTGCAAGTTTCAATCCCTAATAGGGATTTTGAAGAATTTCAACTTTTGCAAGTGTTCTAGACGTTTTACGTTATTGTTGTTTCAATCCCTGATAGGGATTTTGAAGAATTTCAACGAGTTTTGGGAAGAGTTGTATAGAAATTTCAAAAAGCTTGTGTTTCAATCCCTAATAGGGATTTTGAAGAATTTCAACATAATGGATTGGGTTTTACAGGAGATGCCGATCTGGTTTCAATCCCTAATAGGGATTTTGAAGAATTTCAACTTGGTCTATTAAATTATCGCGATGAACAACAAACGCGTTTCAATCCCTAATAGGGATTTTGAAGAATTTCAACAATAAGCCGCACACAAAGGAACCGCTTCGAGATTCGTTTCAATCCCTAATAGGGATTTTGAAGAATTTCAACAACTAGATGAAAAAGAACGATACTCGCACGAAAAAAGTTTCAATCCCTAATAGGGATTTTGAAGAATTTCAACTATAAGTGCCTTTTGCCATCGGTAAAATGTGGCGCGTTTCAATCCCTAATAGGGATTTTGAAGAATTTCAACCAGTTGTTTCTTCTTCTAAATTTGAAATGTGCCACAGAGGTAAGTTTCAATCCCTAATAGGGATTTTGAAGAATTTCAACTCTTCGCAAACCAAGAATCAACGCCAGTGCGAATGTTTCAATCCCTAATAGGGATTTTGAAGAATTTCAACTTTGTAGGCTCAGACGGAACTGATAAGTATGCTTTGTTTCAATCCCTAATAGGGATTTTGAAGAATTTCAACTTCCGTCCCAACTGGTACATCTGCCTGATCAGATACGTTTCAATCCCTAATAGGGATTTTGAAGAATTTCAACTTGAGATTTTGAAAATCGAGCAGGTTTGAGGTCAACGTTTCAATCCCTAATAGGGATTTTGAAGAATTTCAACATAAAAAAATGGCACACAAATTAGCAGGAATATTGTTTCAATCCCTAATAGGGATTTTGAAGAATTTCAACGTTTCCATCACCCAATCTCCTCTCTAAAAGCTTCGTTTCAATCCCTAATAGGGATTTTGAAGAATTTCAACTCGGGGTATCTCGCGGAAAAAGGTGAAACTGTGAAAGTTTCAATCCCTAATAGGGATTTTGAAGAATTTCAACGAAATTGCTTCCATGCCTCCATTAAGATCGGTTCCGTTTCAATCCCTAATAGGGATTTTGAAGAATTTCAACTCGCTTTCAGCAACGCTTCTTGTCTCCATCACTGTTTCAATCCCTAATAGGGATTTTGAAGAATTTCAACCTTTTATTTTTATTTACGCTCTGGTACATCTTTAGTTTCAATCCCTAATAGGGATTTTGAAGAATTTCAACCGAATTAAATTGTTAATGCAAGGAGCGTCAAAATGTTTCAATCCCTAATAGGGATTTTGAAGAATTTCAACTGCCGGGGTCTAAAAGGCGTACTATATTTATTTTTCAAGGTTCAGTTGCGTCAACCTGGAATAAAGATAGCGTTTGAGCGATTGGAATGTCAAGAGTGATTTGGGAAAAATTGCCTCAAAACCTTAATAGATAAGGATTTCAGAGTTTGCGTCAACCTCTCTTGTGGTTTGAGAGAGTTCAAAAGCAGATAGAGTAAGGCTTTGAGCCAAAAAAAATCACCAACTCAAAAAAACACCTACAGGTTGACGCTAGTGCTAAGCAAAAAATATTGTAGTGTCCATTGGCATTTCGCCGCCGATGCGCTCAATTTTCCGCTGACAGCAAGCACAGAGGAAGTAAAAGCGGATGCTGTCTTCATTGGGTTTGATGAGTTTAGCAAGACGCGATCGCAGTTTAGCATATTGAGTCTCGGTCAGATCGCACTCAAACACAGAGTACTGCATCCACTGTCCATAAGATTTGAGAATATTGTGAATTTTGGTGCGACGTTTATCTTCTGGAATGTCGTAAGAAATGACAACAAACATAGGGAGTGGGGAGTGAGGAGTGGGGAGTGAGGAGTTAGGAGTTAGGAGTTAGGAATTAAATATTTTTAGGAGTTAGGCTATAGTAACGAAAAAACGAACCACAAAGCACACAAAGCAATAAGAGTTTGAGAGAGTTTTTGCATAACCCTTAATTTTCTTCAACTCATAACTCATAACTCCTAACTCCTAACTTTTCTTTTTACTTCATGACTAACGGTGGATATTTGTCAATTTCTCCCAGAAGATATTTAGCCAAAAAGCGTGCTTGTATTTCAAAACTTTCTTGATAGGTATATTGCTTTTGCAAGACAGGATGCTTAAATTTAGTTTGCTTCTTTTCCTGATATAAGCGCAAAAATGTATGTAAACCTTCTTTGGTCAGAGAAACGGCACTGCTGAGCGGTTCTGTGGTAAAGTCTTTAGGAGTTAACATCCGGCGATTAATTGCAGTTAAGACAACTGCATCGACTATTAAGGGTCGAAATTCTTCCATTAAATCTAGTGCTAAAGATGGTCGTCCGTAACGCTCTACATGCAAATATCCTAAATAAGGGTCAAAACCAACTATATTTATAGCTCCTTGGACATCGTGACGTAGTAAGGAATAACCTAAACTTAAAAGAGAGTTTACCGGATCGGTGGGAGGACGGCGGCGACGAGTTTCAAAGCTGAAGTCTTCAACGCGAATAAGTTGATTAAAACAACTAAAATATGCAGCACTGCCAGCACCTTCTAAACCTCTGATAGAATCAATTGAAGTGGCTTGTTCAAGAGATGCGATCGCATTAGTTAACTGCGTCATACCAGCATTTAAATCAAGTTCTGAGTAGCGACGCTGTGCTAGTAATAAAGTCTGGCGGTAATTTTTCAGTTTTCCTCTGACGAAACCTTGGGTTACATGAACTGCTTGTGGTGATTTACCTGCGGCTTTCCACTGAGCAGCACGTACAAATATATTTTTACTCATTTCTGGTTCTAAGCGTGCAATATATTTCCCGTTATAAGTTAAAAACGTTAAGGGAATTTTTTTATTAATTAGTTCGGCTATTGCAGCGGGAGAAATACTGGATCTTCCCATAACAACTAAGCCATCTATTTTAATCAACGGTATGTCTAATATCGTTTTTTTATCAAATTTAACGTTGAGACGTTCATCGACTTTTGCAATAAAAGAATCTTCTTGTGTAATGTAAACTGTTCCCATGATTGATTCCTAAATTATTAATTGGGGACTGGGGGAGTAGGGAGGAGCCAGCGCGTTGCGGAGGTTCCCTCCGTTGTAGCGACTGGCGTTGGGGAGTGGGGAGTGGGGGACAAGTAACAACTAACTCCTAACTCCTAACTCTTCATTAATTCTCTTCTTGATAACGTTTTACTTTCTCAGCAGCTTTGGGCAAACATTGTGAATAAAAACTGCAACCTTGACAGCGTTTGCTGTATACAGGATTTGGCATAATCCCTGTGGAAAGCATATTTGATATAGCGTTAATAGTGGCGATCGCACTTTGTCGCAATTCTTCCGAAATCTCTACTAATTGGCGTTGATGGGAATGGGCATAATAAATATATCCAGTAGAAACAGGTTTTCCCGTCATCTCTTCTAAACACAAAGCTTGGGCGCAAACTTGCAACTCATCGTTATCCCATTCGCCTTTGCGTCCCCGCTTATATTCCACTGGATAAAATTCGCCGGATTCTGCTTCAATTAAATCAGCTTTACCAATTAACTTATATTGTTCTGATTTCAACCAAATTGCGCGAATTTGCCAAGTATCCTCTCGTTGTCCATCTCCTACAGTATGAACACGTTCATGTAAACTTGTGCCTTCAATTGTATATTGATTATCATTAAATTCTCCTATACAAAACATCCGCCAGCAGCGATGGGGACAATAGGCATATTGATTCAATGCCGCAATAGAAATATATTCGATATCATTCATATAGTGACAAGAAAGATAGGGAGTGGGGAGGAGCCACTGCGTTGCGGAGCCAGTGCGGTGCGGGGGTTCCCCCCGCCCTTGCAACTGGCGTTGGGGTTTCCCCCGTTGTAGCAAGTGGCGTTGGGGAGTAGGGAGTAGGGGCTAGGGACTAGGGAAGGGGGAGACAAGGAAGAAACTACTAACTAATGACTAATGACTAATGACTAATGACTAATTTAGTCGCCTTACCATTCCCATTCCCATTGTTGTTTTTCGCCCAACACCTGCATATAAAGCAAAGTCAGCTAAGGCGTTAATTTGCTTAATTGCTATCGGTTCAATTTCTCCTAAAATGCGATAGCTAACTTCTCCAACAATGCCAATAAACTTACTACGCGAGTCGCTTAAAATTTCTGTACGAATATTGACAAAACTAGGAAAAATTGATTCTATAGCGATATTAGAAAATTCAATACCACTGTATTTATTCCAACGAGAAAGTAAAGAGTTAAACACGCATTCTCTAGTAGGAAGTGTGCTGTCATATTGTCCCTGACGGAAGGCGGTAGGTGTGGCAAAGGAAAGGGAAATTGTGCGATCGCTCTGGCTAGCTTGCTCATATAATTGCTGATAAGAGCAAGCATTTGCCCAAGGTTGCGTAGATTGGGGTGTGCCTTGAATGCTGGTAATGTATAAATCAGTAGGGCCAAGATGCCAAGGTTGGGCGGGGTTAAGATTAAGCCACAGTTCGGTAAGTTTACCAAAGAGTGTGTCATCTAGTAGAGAAATGCGCCACCAACAGGAAGTACCTGCGGGGATGGGTTTTTGATGTTGCCATTGTAATTTAGATCCCCCCTTACCCCCCTTGGGAAGGGGGGAATTAGATCCCCCCTTACCCCCCTTGGGAAGGGGGGAATTAGATCCCTCTCTACCCACCTTGGGAAGGGGGGAGGAGATAGTTTGCAGGGGAGAGAGGGAGAAAGCTTTGTCAGCGGCGGAGTCGTGGAGGTAGTCGCCTAAGTTTCTATCAACGGAACTGACGAGGGTTAAAAATAGGGCGTGCAGATGTCTGCCGCTCAGGTATTCTGGGTAGATGGGAGATTGGGGAACTAGGTTCAGGACTAAACTGTGAGGCATTTTGAATTTGTGCAAATATCTAAATGTATGGTAAGCAATGCCCACCATTTAAAAGTTAGATGGGCGTTGCTTTTTTACCTTTGAAAACGATACTGCATTTGTGCTGGAAGTTGTAGCTTTTCTGATTTGTTGGGATTTGCAAATTCGTAATATTGTCCTTGTTTAATCGTGACGTTTTTAATCAGACTAACAGGAGGCATATTAACGACATCGAAGCTAACAACTTGATAGCGAAACATCACATCTAGAGGATTGAGTAAGTAAGGAAAAACAAAGTCACCTGTTTTCGATTCAAACTTAGTTATTTGTTGAATTTTTAACTCAGCCTTACTCATCCATTTACCCAAACGAATCCATTTTGGTAATTGTTGTGGCTTTTCTGTCAAAGATTTTTCGGAAATGATGAAAAACTCAAATTGGCTTTCCGGGGCAATTTCTTTTGTTCTGCCAAAACTGGGAATATTTTTCTGGGTTTTTTCCATTTCTACATGGTAGTTATTATTAGCATATTTCCAAGTATTGAGAGTGGCAGTATGGTTAATTGAATGGGCTGGAGTTACATAAATTTCCTGTTGATTGAGTTGTGTTAAATGTTCCTCATATTTAGGAACTTGTTCTGGGCAAAAGTAGCGGTAGGAATGTTCTTCGGGAACGGTAGTAGAATATTTTTCACTATCAACCAAACCCAGTGCATAACAAAGAGCGTAATTGTGAATTACTGGTTCTGTTTCATACAGTCGCCCAATTTCACGAGTAGCGTAATAAACGCTATCATGTAACTCCAACTCACAACAATATATGAAAGTCATGGTTGTTACCTAGTTGTAGCTGTTGCCTTACCTTTGATGTGTTTTTGAGCATAAGCTTTGGCTTCATCATCTGCCTTTTTGAGCATTGATTTAAGTAATTCTTCGTTACCTGCGATCGCTTTTACTTCGCCTAGCAAAGTTGCAAATTTATTACCAATAAAGTCTTCATGCACAATGAATTCCTCTTGCATCAATGTAGCAATTGTATTTTTTGCCGCGTCAAGAACATCATCTTCATTCAATGGATCAAACGATCGCAATGTTTGATGATTCTTCATGTAATCGTAAATCGCCTGAGTCCAACGCAAATTACTGATTATTTCGCCATCAGCAAATATTACTCCAATTAACTCATTTCGCACTCTTCCTGTACGGGTAGTTTGCGCCCCATAGTGACGGGTACGTAAGATGTTATTAAAGACATAGAGAAAACTTGCCTCTGTGGGGTCTTTTAACGTGACAATACTAGGAAAAAATATCTGGGGTTTAATGTGGTCTTGTTGATTGATGCGACTAGTAACTTCACCAGGTTTAGAACCATTTTCACCCTTAGATGCCATTGTCCCATTTTCAAAGGGCGCATTGAGAGTAAATGTCTCATGTGATTCTGCAAAATCGGTGATAGAAAATGCCGTATCTACGACTACTTTTGACTTTTCAGAACCAGAATCACCAATGGCAAATCCATAGATAATGCAATCAGGATTATCCATTGCAAATTTAACATTGTACTCACATTCTTTATCTGTCATTAACTCATATTTACGGAGTAACTCACGTCCTACCAAACGTTCTGGTGTAGACTGCTTGCGTTTGAACATCGTCAAACGACTGATAGTAGTTTTATCGTCAATTCCTGCCCTAATTCTTGATTTATTTAATTCACCATCTGTTTGAAATAAAGGATAAGATTCTGTGACGCGCACTGTTAGAAAATGGGCGTATCTTCCCATTGGTTTGTAAGGAATTTCAGTTTGAAAATGTTTGGCATCAACTGTTTTTAGAAAAGTCATGATTTTTCTCCAATAATGATAGGTGACTTGATTTTATTCTTGTGGTTGGGTATTAAATCATAACAAAAATTATTCATCATCTATTTCTTCGTCTAAATCATCAGTTTCCTTGTCGCCATTTACGCGACGTTCTTCATAATTTGCTAGGCGGTAAAGATATTCACAAGTATTGCGAATATAGTTCATTTGGCGACCTTGTAAACGAGCGCGATCGCCTGCGAAAGATTCACTAAAAACCTTCACAACAAAATACTCAGCAAAATCTCGAATTGCTTTTAATTCCTCTTCTTTATTACTAATCATCCAGCGTCCTTCTGCCCTAGAAGCGTGAACTCTTTTCATAAGTTGAAAAACTTCTGATGTTACCAAATCAATTAAAGCTTCATCTTGAAAACTTATATCAGCTTTGAGAATTACATCAGCAGCAACATCAATGGGTTTGAGAATGGCATTTGCTGGTATTGGTTGCTTTCCAGATTTTTTGGCATGTCTGTAAAATTTCCTGAATCTTGTTGTTAACTCTTTGGGATGATTTAAAGCTGACTGTGGTGTCAATTTCCATTCCTCCAATTCAAAATTATATTCTGCATACGGGTCAAAACAGGGGTAAAAGTAATAGGTATAGAGTTTGATTTTGTTAATGCTAGGTGTTTCCACACCTTGACGACGTGTCCAACTTTTCAGGTAGCTAAAGACATTGAGCGGACTGGTTTCTAAATCCCTTGCTAATTCTGAGAACTTCCCCCAATTAGAATCATATTTTCCCTTATTTTGTCTGGCGTTAACATCAAGATGAATAGCATAAGCAGCAGTTAAAACATTCAATGGTGCAGGATATTGTTTACCGTTTTCTTGCCAACCTTCTAGGATGTAGTCAAGTCTGAATTTGTCTCGTCCCACCAATACCCGAAAAGCTTGTGGCGCACTATCAAGAAATACACTTTCTTCAAACTCAGTACCATCATTAAATGGTGGAATTGGCGACTCTGAAACTACAGTTTTGACATCCAAAATCATCGGGAAAGCAAACGCCAACCAACTTGGCATCACCCAGGATTCTGTATCAGTTGGATAGCGTCCTGGTGGTAGTGCCATAAAGTAAAATGTAAGAGGTTGGTCTTCAGGATAAGAAAGTTTAAAAGTGCGGTCTTGCTTATGTTCTGGGTGATTTTCTGGTAAATATTTCTTACGCTGTAAATCTTCATCAATGAGAAATGTATCAACACTTTGATAGCGTTCTTTGCCAAAATCAGCTTGCAAATCATCATTAATAAAATGATTGCGGATGCTAGTATTAAACCGAGTTTGGGCAATATTAGTATAAGCCAACTGAAGAAATTTATTTGTCTCAGGTGTGCAGTAATAAGTCGGATAAAAATAAAGGTAACGGTACTTACCATCCTCAAATCTTTTACCAACCGCCTGAGTTTGGTTCATCAAAATTTGGCGCAACATCATTTCCACACCCGCAATACTGGAAATATTGCGTTTAGCGTTAGAACCACCCAGCATTTGTTTATTGGTATAAACCTGGGGAGTAAACAACACCGCAGATTCCATTTGTTCCGTTACCGTATAAGCTGAATGGGAAACCGAACAAATTAACTGTCGTCCCCTCCCTGATTTCTTCGCCAGTTGATAGCCTTTCAACTCATCCAAAAATATTTTTGTCGAATCAATATCTTGCCTATCTTTTCCAGGTAAAATAACTACTCGCTGCACCCACAACCGCAAATCTTCCCATCCATCTGGTAATTCGTATTGAGCTACAATTGGTGAAATTATATTAGCTAGATGATTAATAACCTCTGTACAAACTTCCTCTACTTTTTCTGGATCGATAGGGTTATGTTCTAGATACTTAGCCGCCAAGTAATACCATTCATAAGGTACACCGCCAGTATTACCCTTAAGTTTTAATTCCTTTAACTTATCGTTAATTCTCTGGATTTCTCGAATTTGAGGTAAATACTGAGTCAAATTCCAGATTTTTGCCACTTCCTCAATCAAATTTATTTGTTGTAATGGCGGTAATTCTTTCTTATTATTTTTCTTATACTCTTTTCTTGCTTCTTCGATTTTGTTAACCTTCTCCCCCCAAATTTTGCGACTAATGACATCACCAAATTCAGCAATTTGGTCTATGCGAATATCATCGGCAAATTGAAAATCGTAATCAGCAGAGAGAACACCTTGCTGTTGAAATTTCATTAAATTATCACTGCGACTTTGAGCAACTGAATTTTTACCAGTTTTGAGAATGCGTAAAGTTGCCTTGAGTGCAACACGCATCAACCCCACATCATCAAAAAAATTCTCATAGTATTCGGCATATTTCATGCCTTTACCATCTCTACCAAAACCTGTTTGGCGTTGAATTAGTTGCCCAGCACAAAGTTCTTTAATTTTATTAACTACCCTGTCAGGTAAATCATTAGTATCTATTAATGGTGCATGACTATGGGTTAAGTAAATTACACCTGTTGGTAAATATAATAAGGGCTTGTAATATTCACAGTTTTCTGTATTTAGACTCGTATGAGCTTCTATCAAAGCATTATTTACAACATTAGTTAACACACCTCTATTTTCAGCAATGCTGTGATAAGTTAATTTCAGTTGTCCATCACTGAGATTGTGGAGAATACCATTTAAAGTTCGGTGTTCTGCATCCTGGGGATGTTTAATAACTGATGCTAGTAAATCAGCCAAACAGGTTAAGTCAGCAAGACAGAGAAGAATATAATCATTAGGAATATAAGGTTGTAAACCATGCTCAGAAAGGTTTAGATTTGTGTCACTTCTACGCTGGGCATTGTAAGCAATAAATAGCAAATCATCTTGATATTCTTGCCATGCTGCTGGTTCATCGGGATTGATAAATTTATCCAACCCTAATTCACAGACAATAATATCTATAATTTCGCGGTGTGCTGCTAAAGGTAATTCGCGTATTTTTTGCTCTTTGTCTAGGCTGATTGCTTTATATGCCGTTGGCATTTTTGGGAATAGCCGATAATCAAATTTTTCAAAATCGTGTAGGATAAATCCAGCAATCAGTAACCGTCGTTCTTGTTCTTGAATTACTCTTTTAGCAGTTGTATTCAGTTTTTTGAGGCGGCGTTCGATTATATTGGCTGGTAGTAAACCGTTGAGTAGGTGTGTATTTAAAGATTGGTCGCCTGCATTATCTCGCCTAACATTTTCTTTTCCTTTCTTTTGGTCGAGATAATCGAAAAATTTACCTCCCTTTGCAGTTACGCCAATTGCTAATCTTAGCAGGTTGGGTAATACATATTTGCTAAAGTCCTGCATGATTAAATCATCAGGATTTTCTGACTCAATTGCTTTTTGTAATAGCTTGAGGGTGAGAAGTTCAGATGGTTTGGTTTCGATAGTACGACTATAGGATTCATCGTAGTCGGAGTCATCACCTGACATCCAATCATCGTTTGAGTTATCAAAATTTTCAGAGTTCATATCATCTTCACTATTAAAGAGAGAAAGTTGTTGTACTTGTTTATCTGATTTTTTGTGTTTGCTAGCCATATTCCAAATCTGGCATTACTGAGTTAAAATATGAATTAGGCTCACGCACGAGGCAAGAGAGGCGCAGAGAGTAAGAGTTTAGAATATTTGATTTTTGAATTTCATGTCTAAATTCAGCAACGTCCCAAATCCGGATAGCAGTCATATTTGATTTGTAAATATGACATTTTTTTAACCGCAGAGGCGCAGAGAACACAGAGTCAAGAGAACAACAGAGATTTTACGATTCCTGCACGAATTGCTATATCAGGGATTGAAACCCTAAACCACCCATATCTCATCCCCGTTACTCTTTAGCCAGTGCGCCAACGTATCAACTAAAAGTGCAGACTGCCCAAACGCGATAGAATAGGGTGGTGTGTCATCGTGTACGCTAGACTCGTCGCTAATCGGGTAAATCTGAAAGTGAATCGGCAGTTGTAACTTTCGCCGCACTTCATTCACATCAAAAGGCAGCACATAACTCACTAACGCCTGCTTCTTCAGTTGCTTGTTAATCTCACTGATCCAATAGTTTTGCGGTTGCCAAATCTTGATACCCAACAACACTTGAACATCCCAAGTATCTGCGATCGCTTTCAAGTTTCCAGGATAGGTAAATTTCCAATCCAGTCTTTCTTCTCGATACCCTAGTAATTTCATAAATCCCAGACAGTGCTTAAATCTGCCTTTGGGGATGGGGATGTTGGTAGTTGCTGCGACTTCGCGGCGAAGGTGTTCAAATTCCGTCGCCTTCATCGTTTCAATTTCCAAGTTGCTGAGAATCCCTGGTAAATCATAGGTTTTGAACCTATCCGCTTCATTTCGTTCTGTGGTATCGTAAATTCCACACAGCAATGGACTCGTACCCCGAAAACTCGACGCTTCATCAGCTATGGGATTCCCTTTATCTTGTCCTGAGAGTTGTTTCCACTTCTCCTTATATATATTGGTACGACCATAAACTTTTCCCAAGCTCACGTTTTTGCTATCATTGCTGAAAACTAACTCACAATCTTTCTTCAATGCTTCGTGACTACCTTGTCCATAAGCTTGCTTAAGGTTAGGATGTCCCAACTGTCGCACCAGTCGCATAGATTGAACAACTCCCCACCTGGAGTAATAGCCTGTAAAGTTATTGATTTTGCGGTAATTCGTCCGAATTTGTTCTTGGAAAAATGGACGTTCATAAATCTCGCCTGATTTTAAAGGTGGGGAATCTCCTTTAAAAAGTTTGTCAACTAAGAAGTTGGGAATAAGTGCGTAGGCGGTGAAATTAGTAAATGTAATCTGCTTTCCATCGCGTTCGTAACCATCATGTCTTCCAAGTCTACCTAAACGCTGGATGAAATTACCCGCGTCTGCTGACTCGAAAAACAAAAAATTGATTTTGAAATCTACGCCAACATCAATAGTGCTGGTTCCCAAAACTAAGTCAGCTTCTAGCGATTCCTCTTTTGTTTTCTTCCCCGATAAACCAGTATTTTCGCTCACTTTAAATCCATGCGGTTTGAGAAAATTATCGAAAAAGTTGGTTAACCGCTTCACCGCCGCAATGGAATTGAGAATAATTGCACCTTTACTACCTGGTGATGATTGCAAATGAGTCAGAATCAACTCTGCATTATCTTTCAGCCAATTTTCAGAAGCTTTCGAGATAGATTCTAGACGGATAAATTGTAAGGATATTTCCCGCGAAACTTGTCGCCAACCTTGAGTTTTTAACTGCTGACACTCAGCGGCGGTATCGGGAAATTGATATTTATTTTCCTCAATTGGGTTAATTTCGTGACAGTGAAACCCTACTTTTGTTAGCCGGTTGATTAATTCCCGATTCGGTGTTGCAGAAAGAAATAGAAACTTTTTCCGCCTGTTGGTGTGGCGAATTAATAACATGGTGTTAATTACGCTAGCAATTTGCGGTGCTTGAAATACATGAAACTCATCAAAAATAATTACATTGAAAATCTTGTCAATCCTATTCCACAACTTATCAGGACTATCGTTGAAAAGTAAGTATGCACCGCGATGTAAGTAGTGAAATATATCTGGGTTTGTCAGTAAAATCTCAGTTTGCTTGGCGCGAGTTTCCAATGCTGCGCCTTTTTTCAAGTTTTCTTCTTCAGCATAAATTTCTAACTCTTGCCCACTTAAACGATTAACACGCGGTTCATGTTCTGGCTGAAATTCCTCAACATATCTTTTAATTTGTGTTTCCTGATCTCTGGCAAGTTCGTTTGTGGGATATAATCCGAGGACAGGAGAATATACTTGTAAACTGTCCAGATAACCAGCCAAGGTTTTACCATCGCCAGTCATGGCAAAGTTGAAAATAACGTCAATATTCGAGTCACGTATTGCCTTTAAAGTTTCTGCTTGATGCCACAAAAGCCTCCAACCTTCAGGTATTTTTACACCTTTGGGAGTTTCTACGGCAGGACAAGAAAAAACAGGTTTGAGAGTAATACTGTATTCGGACATATGCCTAAATAGTGTCCGTAAGTGGTTGTTGAAATCTATATTGGCACTCAAAATGGAGATTGACAAGATATATCCATGTAAAAGTGTCCGTATATAATGAGTCGAAAAGGTCACTCGATAACCCTCTCATTAAAAGAACGCGATAAAGCTGAATTAGAAACTCTAGCGCTAGAGTTTGGGATGACTTGGGGAGAGCGTCCCAATATCTCTAAACTAGTAGAAGCGATCGCACAGCGAAAACTCCTGATTGCGGCTAATAGCAATTGGTCGCAAGAGCGCATCAGTGCTTTAAAATTAGCGATGAATGCCTTAACTGATGCGGGTGAGATAGAAGAAGCTTTATTAATTGCAAATCTACTTTTGGAGCGTTATGAACTATCATTGCCCTTAAGAGCAGAAATCGAACGCTTTTTAGGAAATCCCCCTCCACCTTGGCGAATAGAAATTAACCGTTATATCCTTCGCCAACAACCCTTTCAGTTATCTTACCAAGATGCAAGAGGTCATTTGTGGAACTTTACTGTCCGTCATGCCAAAGTAGTTCCTTATGAAGAAAGACAATATCTTGATTGCTGGTGTGAACAGACAGAAGGAAACTTAGATGTTGAAGAACTGCTTCACAACTGGTGTTTGCGTTTAGACAGAATTCCAGAAGCGGGAGTAATACCAATTTCTGGTGAATGGCGATCGCATTTAGACAATCTTCCAGTAGAAATGCATTTATGTGGTCGCTTGGCTTTTAGTTACTATAAATCTAAAAACAGAACCGAAGATGGTGAAAGCGAATGGATATCAGAGTCTCCACCAATTCTACGAGTAGTGAGGCGCGTAACTAGCACTTATTGGTTTATTCGGGAAGTATTGCAAAATGCACCAGATATGGTAATTATCTCACCGGAGAATGTGCGATCGCTCGTCCGCGAAAAACTCAAATCCCTTTGTCAACACTACGATTTGGAATTTCGAGAATAAAAACATCCCCTTCTCGTTGACAAAGAACCCCACCCCCTACCCCCTCCCCGTACACGGGGAGGGGGATTTTGTGTAATTGAGCATAAACACGTTTTGGTTTATAACTTCCTACCTATCCCCGCCAAAAACCCCATCCCTTGGGAAAAACCTGTCCAAAATGCAAGCGCCTTGGTCACGAGGCGGTGTTTTACCGCTGAAAAAACTGTTTTGAGCG
>JBHYDF010000138.1:0-23317 GCA_051861145.1 Nostocaceae cyanobacterium | reverse complement strand
CTAATTTCAGGGCTAATTTCAGGGCTAATTTCAGGGCTAATTTCAGGGCTAATTTCAGGGCTAATTTTAGGCTTAGTGAGTATGGTGAAATATGTCAGTTTAATAGGTTTCAAAATATGGAAGATTCAAATCGCGTGTTAGTGAATTTTTTCAAATGCCACTTTAAAGCTTCTAAAAGTAAGGCGTCCTGATTAAAGGCACAGGCGTAAGCTTGTTCGCTAGCGTCAACTAATCGATATAAACCAAATAATGGACTGAGATTTAGGGTACGGCTAACTTCCCAATGGCTACTTTGTTTGTTTTTGTTGACTGGAACTAAAAAAGTCAGTAATTTTTTTTGTCGCAAACAGGTAATTACGTCAGATTGAGGATGTCCAATTAAATTTAATTTATCTATTAAACTAAGTTCGCCTATTTTTAATTCGCTGCTGTTACGGTTGCATTGCAAACTAATGTTATCAATCCGCTCATCTACCCATTCCTGAATGCGAAGATAAATATTGATAAATTCATCTGGAAATTCTTCTTCACCTCTTCCAAAATTAGTAGCTGCATTTAAAAATGTCTCCCGGTCTATGATTTCTACTCGCGCATAGGGTAACAGTCGCAGTAAGTCGTAAGTGTAAAAATTATTGCTATCCCAAACTGCTGTTTGCAGCGTTGAACCTCCCCGGAAGCGTAAAAGTTCTTTTTGGGTGGCTTTACCAACTGGATTATTTTGCATTGCAAACCACTGTTTACGCGCTGACTCCAAATCCTGCGAGTAAACGCGCTGCAAATCTTCCGTCATGCGATCGCGCACCAATTTACTAACTTTCGCATTCTCTTGAGTCATGCGCGAAAACATCCCCTGTGCTTGCAATGCACCCCAATGCTGGCGATATTTTTCAAACTCTTTGGGTGGGTCAAATGCATATGCAATTGAGTCTGCTAGAATATCTCGCGTGACTGTTTGATTGGGACTGAGTTTTTCTTGCAGTTTTGCCATGACCCAAGGAGTATGACTGGGAATCAAAATAAATGCTGTGTACGCATTACAACCAGGATGTCTACCCAAACGTCCCAAACGCTGCGTTACCGTTGCAGAGTCGCTACTCTCAAAAATCAACAGGTGAATTTTAAAATCAACGCCAACATCAACTGCTGATGTACCGACAACTAAAACTGGCACTGTGGCTTCTTTTAAGTCGCTTTGCACCTGCAATCTTTGCTTTCTGTCGATGCGTCCGCTAATTTCTCGAACAATAACCCCCGGTAATAAAGCTTGCAGTAAACGAGTCACCTGACCAGCTTTCGCTACCGAATTCACAATAATCAATCCCCTCCCTTTTGACTCTGCATTCAGAATTTGCTGAATCGTCGGAATCATTTCGCTTAACCATGTCTGCGTGTCTGTGTCTTTTGCTAATTCCACAAACTCTAATTCCACAGGTTGCAAAATTTGTCGAAACCCCGTCCTTTCCTCGCTTGCATAAACCCCCTCAACCGAAGCAACCTTAAAACCCGCTTGGCGTAGTTGTTCGATAAAATCGGGTTTTGGCGTTGCGGAGGTAAACAAAAACCGTCTGGGACGAGGTTGGTTTTCTTGGCTGCGACGAATGAAAGCTAAGCTATTTAATGCAGCGGTTTCTTGATGGCTACCAAAAATATGAAATTCATCAAACACCCACAAGTCAGGCCATTCTGCTAATACCAACGGTAGTTGATCGCTACCATAAGCAGGATCGCGGTACTGAAAATGAGTCATGTAATGGAAAATATCAGGGTTGGTCAGCAGAATCGGCTTTTGCTGAATCGCCAACAGCAATTCTTGAAATTTGTTGCTTTTATTTGCTTGCTTAACCCGTCTGCTTAATTCCGCACCAAATAAACGGTCTACCCGTTGGGAAGCATCTAAACCAAACAGTTTATTATAGTTATTTTGCTGGTCGGCTTGGTCTTCCACCAGTTCAATTGTGGGATACAACGCCATGATGCGAAAATCAGGATTGATGAGTCCTGGTAAATTTGCAGCAAGGGACTTACCATCACCAGTTACAGATTGATTGCAGATAATATCTGCATCCCCATGTATAATTTCTCCATAAGTCTTCGCTTGGTGCGATGATAGAGGACAAGCACATCCGGGCGGTGGCTGGAGATTGGGAGCCTTTTGCGCCACAAGGCATTCAGAGGTACACCCAAGGGGACAGTTTTCAACTCCTGGGTTGAGTTGAGAGTAGAGAGGTTGTAGAAAAAGCTTCACTTTATTAACCCTGTGCTAGTTGAACACAGTTTAGTACCAGTTTCAGTAATGTTGTAGTCAAAATTTGATATCAATCTCTATTTGTTGAAGCTGCTGATATCAAATCGCTGAAATTGTTAAATAACAGAGTTTGCCAGCAATTTAAACATAATTGCTGGCTTATTATGCTACTCCTACAAAGTGAAGATGACGAAAACGCTACTTTTTGTTAGTTTTTACACTGCTGCAATATCGTAATGGCAGAAGTAATACTCACATCCAAATCATTAGCATTTTTCGCAAGCTTCTTTTTGAAGGAGTTACAATTTAGCTTTCATGCAACAAAGGAGGAGTAAAACTCTTTTCCTCCCTATACACTCTGGAAGCAGTTACAGAAACTTGTCTCGAAGCAGATACTTGGATTCGGTTAACACTTCCTGTTGCTGTTGATTGTTCCAGCAATAAATCGTAACTTTGCTCAATATTGAGATGCAAAGATTCTGAAACTGTACTAAAATTATGTGACATAGGATTTACTCCTTGTTTACTTTAATGAAAATTTGAGGCAAACAGTGCTTTTTTTGCCTCTAAAAGTAAAATTTTAAGTGTCCTCCGTTGGAATCCCACTTCCTACGGGGGTTTTTGCTTAAGTTTTTACTCCTGATTAAATTTTTACCACATATACCCACAGACAGTCAATGCTCTATTTGATTAAATGTACAGTTACCAAAATTTTGTTGATTACATGCACACTAACCAAAATTTCACTAGAATCATGATTATGCTGAGTGATGTAATGGTATTGTTTTGGTAGGAAAGGTAGTTTTGTTTAATATAGTGAGTTCCTGCAAGCGGGATTGAAACACTGTCCATTTTATCAACTAGCTTTTCAAATAAATGAAACCCGGCAACGGGATTGAAACAGATGATAAAAAGGCAGTCCAATATCCGGCTTGTCCTTTCAAATAAATGATTCCCGGCAACGGGATTGAAACCGGTGGCGTTGCATAATTGAGTGTGAATAATTTTTTGAGCCTCACGCCAAGACGCCAAGACGCCAAGAAAATCTTTGCGACGGCAGTCGCTACAACGGGGGAAACCCCCTCCGGGTTCACCAGTTCCCTACGGCGGGAAACCCGCCTTCAGGACTGGCGAGGCAACGCGCTGCCTCGCCTTTGCGTCTTTTTGGCGATCGCCCTTAGCGCTAACCGGAAAAGCGATCGCAATTTTTACCCCCATATATGTACCCAGAAATACCAACTTCCAAGCAAACCTTTGAATTTTTCTTAGTTTGCGTCAGATTAAGTAATGTACTTCAACCAATTAACGTGGTTAGGCTAGATGAGAGAACAAATCAAATTTATGTTTTGGCTGGTGAGGAGACGGAGGTACTGATTTATCCAAACGGTAAAGTGAGGTTTTTATGACTGAGATAAATTTTGCCGCAATGAGCAGAGAACAGCTAAGAGAATATGTGAGAACACATCCGCAAGACCAAGCTGCATTCCACGCATACATGGACAGGCTGCAAAGCGAACCAGGGATTGAGATAACTTCGATGGATCAGTTTGAGCAATTGGTTAGAGAAAAAATTAGACAATCCCAAGTAGAACAATAACCCAATTATGAAAGCGATCGCTCAGTTTTTGGCGGAACTACTGCGTTCGCCTCCAAAACGAGATTGAATCGAAAACAACAGAAATTTTTGACCGCTTCTTCGCACCTTTGCGCCTACCCTATGGGAAGTTGCTCCGCGTCTATGGGCGAAACAAAATTTATCCTATCAATTAGCAAAGCCAAAATTTTCTGCTAAACTCTCAAATTAATGATTCCTTGCAACATGTGGGAATATCTTCCTCAAGCATGTCCTCCAAAAGTGACGGCAATTACAACCAAATAGCCTTTGCTCTAGAAATCCTCAGACTTCTAACCGAAAAGCCACGGCGACGCGAAGAATTAGCAGAATTACTGTCAAATTTCCTCGAACAACACGGTAAATCTGCTGATGGTGATGTTAAGCAAAAACTCACCCGCACAATTGGCAAACTCAGAGACTGCGGTATCGAAATTAAAAGCGGAACTCACAGTCCCTACGAACTAGTCGAATCAAATTTCCCTGTTCTTCTCTCCACCGAACAGCGACAAGCACTAGCACTAGCCGCGTATTTCCTCTGTGATATGGGTTTTTCGGCACAAGCAAGTCAAATTCAACGCATCGCTAACCTTACAGAATCGGACATTGCAGCGTTTGTGAAAGTCGATTTTAGTCCTCCGGTTGATTATAGCGATCGCAATTTAGATGCGATCGTTCGCCAACTCCAAGAACGTTTCCAGCACCAATGTCGCTACACCATTCGCTATCAAAGTAAACAAGGAGAAGGACGCATCTGGGATATTGATCGTTCGGAATTGCGACTGCACGACGGTCTGCTTTACCTATTCGCATTTATACCCGATTGGCGTTCTTGGCGATTTGACTATTGGCACAATATTGACCAAAACCATATCTTTCGCCTCGATAGAATTGCCTACGTTGGTGCTGCATCTGATACTCATTGGGTATCCTGTGACTTTCCCACATTGAAAATCCGCTATCGCATGAGCGGACAATTAGCCAACTATCAACCTCGACGTCAGGATGAAGTGATTATTTACAGCGATACTGAAGGAAAATTTTGCGACATCGAAGCGACGATAGATTACTGGTTTTGGTTTCGCCAGCGCATCTTGAAATATGGGGCAAATGCTCAAATTTTAAGTCCAGAAAATTTGGCTGATGAAATTAAAAAAGAGTATCAGAAAATCTGGGAAAATTTTTCAGCAGATGACAACAGTAAATATTATTAAATCTTGATATTATTCACAATTTTTCAGAGGATGTCTGAAAAGTATGGTTTTAAACCAATTAATCATGTAGATCCCCCTAAATTCCAATACGGTTCAGATAAGCCCACAATCCTTTGTAGAGACGCGAAATTTGAGCCAGCGCGTTGCGCGGGTTTCCCGCGTTGTAGCGACTGGCGTCGCGTCTCTACACCATCTGTATTTGTATCAGAGTTTGTGTGAAATGGTATTAGAACAACTTAACCGCTGCTGTCTTCTAACTATAGAAGTAATTAAACATGAAAATTTTCTCATGTAAATTTCAGGAAACATTCATAAATAATCGCAAGCATAAGTATTAAGTATAAGAATTAGCAAATTCCCCGTAAATTTCCTCTGAGTACGCTCGATTTCCTATTGTCCTCAAAACTCACATAAATATAGTCTTTTAATTTGCTTGTCACTCAAAAATCAAAACAGCCACTTTCTCAATAGCTATTCCTAGAAAGACCCATAAGATTATTGGAGATAATCAAATGGCTTCTAATCATAATTTGAATTTTGAAGGTTCTTTTAAGATTGCAAATTTAACAAATATTTTGCCCGTCAGAGCATTACAACCACCTGACCGAAAGACTTTTGCAGCAACACGAGAAGATAATTTAATTAATCGAGAATTGGATTTGCAGACGCGATCGCAAAGCGCGCCCGGCGGGGGCAGAAAAATCGGAGATTTTTCTGCTGGCGGCTCCGCCGCCGCTGCAACGGCTTCGCCGTTGCAGCCATCCCCGCTCGGGCGATCGCTCGCTATCATCGGTCTTGGTTGCCGTTTTCCTGGTGCTAACAACCCAGAGGCTTTTTGGCAGTTGCTGCGAGATGGCAAAGATGCGATTACAGAAGTGCCGCCGGAACGCTGGGATATCAACGCCTTCTACGACCCTAACCTAAAATCACCAGGCAAAATGAATACCCGTTGGGGTGGTTTCTTGGAGCAAGTGGATCTGTTTGACCCCCACTTTTTTGGCATCTCTCCCCGCGAAGCAGAGCGAATGGACCCCCAGCAACGGCTGTTGCTTGAAGTCAGTTGGGAGGCTTTGGAAAATGCTGGTATTGCTCCAGAACAGTTAGCTGGTAGTCAAACAGGAGTATTTTTCGGCATTAGTAACAATGATTACTCCCGGTTACAGTCCAAGACTCCTGCTGATGTCGATGCTTACACAGTTATCAGTAACGCTGACAGTATTGCTGCCAACCGCTTATCCTATGTGCTAGATTTGCGAGGACCCAGCTTGATAGTAGATACCGCCTGCTCCTCATCCTTGGTAGCACTACATCAAGCCTATCAAAGCCTGCGTCTTGAGGAATGCAACATGGCAATAGTGGGTGGGGTAAATCTAATTCTATCCCCAGAACTGACTATCAGCTTTTCTCAAGCTAGGATGATGGCTGCTGATGGTCGTTGTAAAACCTTTGCAGCTGATGCTGATGGTTATGTCAGGGGGGAAGGCTGCGGTGTAGTTATTCTCAAGCGTTTATCTGATGCTCTGCGGGACAACGACAATATCCTGGCACTGATCCGAGGTTCTGCCATCAATCAAGATGGTCGCAGTAATGGACTGACGGCTCCCAATGGCCCTGCACAGCAAGCTGTTATCCGTCAAGCCTTGAAAAATGCCGGGGTGGCTCCAGAGGAAATTAGCTATGTAGAGACTCATGGTACGGGTACAGCTTTAGGAGATCCGATTGAGGTTAAGTCTCTCAAAGCAGTACTACAGCCTGGACGTTCCCCAGATAAACCCTGTGTTCTTGGTGCGCTCAAAGCTAATATTGGTCATTTGGAAGCTGCTGCTGGCATTGCCAGTCTGATTAAAGCTGTGCTTTGTTTGCAGCACAAGGAGATTCCTCCCCAATTACACCTGAATCAATTAAATAAGTATATTTATTTAGACAAAACAGCATTTTTAATACCCAAAAACCCACAGCCTTGGCATACAGATTGCAAATCTCGTTTTGCCGGAGTCAGTTCCTTTGGCTTTGGTGGCACTAATGCCCATGTTGTATTGCAAGAGTCACCTATAACCGTAACAACACTTAGGCAAATAGAGCGTCCCTTACATATTCTGACTCTATCAGCAAAAAGTGAGAATGCCTTGCGTTCCCTAGCGCACCGTTATCAGAAATTCTTGGCAACTCAAAAACAGGCGGCGCTTTCCGATATTTGCTTTACCGCTAATACCGGGCGATCGCATTTCAATCACCGCCTAGCAATTACGGCTGAATCTACCGTAGAGTTGCAACAAAAACTAGGTGCGTTCCCTTTTGGCAAGTCGGTATCTGGACTAATCAGCGGACAGGTGCGTAACAATAAACGTCCGAAAATAGTATTTCTCTTCACGGGCCAGGGTTCTCAATACCCGGACATGGGACGCCATATTTACGAAACCCAGCCCACCTTCCGCCGAGTGCTGGAACGCTGCGAAGAACTGCTTCGTCCCTACCTGGATCAACCGCTTTTGTCTATACTCTACCCCGCGCCGGATGCTCCCCCATTGTTGCATGAAACTGCCTATACCCAGCCTGCGTTATTTGCCCTGGAATATGCCTTAGCAGAGTTGTGGCGTTCTTGGGGAATTGTACCAGATGCTGTTATGGGTCACAGTTTAGGGGAATATGTGGCAGCTTGTGTAGCTGGGGTGTTCAGCTTAGAAGATGGACTCAAGCTCGTTGCTCAACGTAGTCGCTTGATGCAGTCCTTACCGCAAGATGGTGAAATGGCAGTAGTATTGGCTAATGCAGAACGAGTGGCTGCTGTGGTTGCTCCGTATCGAACACAGGTTGCGATCGCTGCGGTGAACGGATCGCAAAATACAGTCATTTCCGGTGTGCGATCGCTTGTACAGTCCGTAGTTGAGGAATTGAAAGCACAGGAAGGGATTTCTGTCAAGCGTTTGCAGGTTTCTCATGCCTTCCACTCGCCGCTAATAGAGCCGATAGTTGATGAGTTCGAGCGCGTAGCAACTCAAGTACAGTTTAAAGCTCCAGATATTGCCCTCATCTCCAATCTGACGGGTCAAAAGCTCAAGCCAGGGGAAATTCCAGATGCAAATTATTGGCGTCGCCATATGCGAGAACCGGTACAATTTGCGGCGGGAATAAACGCGATCGCTCAACAGGATTATGAAATCTTTCTAGAACTCGGCCCGAGTACTACTCTGTTGGGAATGGGCAAAAGGTGTCTACCGAAACAAATGGGCATTTGGTTGCCTTCCTTGCAGCCAGGACAAGAGGATTGGCGAATTATATTAAACAGCTTGGCAGTACTGGAAACTCAGGGCGTAAATGTGAACTGGTCTGGATTTGACCGGGACTACCAACGGCGTAGGGTGGTTTTGCCTACCTATCCCTTTGAGCGCAAACGTTATTGGTTTGAGTCATCTGAAGAAGGAAGAAGGACAGAATCTCCCACCGATTTTCAGCAGCTAAAGCAGGAGTCAGGGCAAAACGAACCACAAAGAAATAAGAGTTTGAAAAAGGAGTTTTTGCGTAAGTCTGATACTGGTAATAGACAAATAGAAGGATTAGAGGCGAAGGAAAAATCACTCCCATACGCGGATCAGATTCGGTCAGAATTGCAGAATGAAGTGGCTGGTTTGTTGAAAACAGACTTAGATGACATTGATATTTACACACCTTTTCTGGAAATGGGGGCTGATTCAATTGTCCTGATGGAAGTTGTGCAAACGATTGAAAGCACCTTTGGAATTAAAAGTACAATTCGCCAGCTATTTGAAGAGTTAACAACCATTGATGCCTTAGCCGACTATATTGCGAAAACGGCAAATGCAAGTAAAGAAGTAGCGCGATCGCCCGAGCGGGGATGGCTGCAAGGCGAAGCGCCTTGCAGCGGCGTCCGAAGCACCAGCAGAAAAATCGGAGATTTTTCTGCCCCCGCCGGGCGCGCTTTGCGATCGCCTATTTCTAGAGATGGAAATTTACCATTGTCCTTTGCTCAAACTCGGTTGTGGTTCCTTGAGCAATTGCAGCCAGGAAGCCCTACATACAACATTCCCGCTGCTGTGCGTATTAGAGGTATACTCAACGTGGCGGCGCTAGAGCAGAGCTTCAATACCATTATTGAGCGTCATGAAGCCCTACGTACCACTTTCAGAACAGTAAACGGGGAACCTGTTCAAGTTATTGCCCCAAGATTATCCTTAACTTTACCAATAGTGGACTTGCGTGAGTTGCCAGACAAGGAGCAAGAGACTGAGGTGAAGCGGCTGTTTGTTCAGGAAGCTCAGCAACCCTTCAATTTAAACCAAAGTCCCTTGATGCGAGTAACCTTGCTGCAACTGAGTCCTAATGAACACGTGCTGCTGCTCGTCATGCATCATATTATCAGCGACGGTTGGTCAATGGGGGTATTAATTCGAGAACTAGCAGCTCTGTACGAAGCGTTACCATTACCGGAACTGCCCATCCAATACGCAGACTATGCCCACTGGCAACGCCAATGGTTGCAAACAGAAGTACTAACAGAGCAACTAGCCTACTGGCAAAAACAACTAGCTGGCGTTCCGGAAGTACTGAAGCTACCTACAGATTGTTCGCGATCGGCAACCCCAACCTTCCGAGGTGCAACTCATTTCCTGACTATCTCCGCACCTTTGAGCCAAAAGCTTAAACTTCTGGGTCAGCAGTCAAAAGCTACATTATTTATGACCTTACTAGCAGCGTTTCAGACCTTACTATACCACTACACACGCCAGGAAGATTTCTGTATAGGCAGTCCCATTGCCAACCGTAACCACCCTAAGACTGAGGATTTGATTGGCTTTTTCGTCAATACCCAGGTTCTACGCGCTAACTTATCAGGCGATCGCAGTTTTCGAGAAATCTTACAGCAAGTGCGCGAGACAGCTTTAGGAGCCTATGCTCATCAAGATTTACCCTTCGAGAAGCTGGTAGAGAAACTTCAGCCAGACCGAAACCTCGGTTACACACCACTGTTTCAGGTGTGGTTTGTCCTGCAAAATGCCCCCATGCCAGCTTTAGAGTTTTCCGGTTTGAACTTGAATATTTTAGAACTTGAAAGTGGCGTGGCGCAGCATGATTTGAAATTAGATTTAACAGCAACGCCAGAGGGAATTAAAGGTTTCTTTGAGTACAAAATTGATTTGTTTGATGCCACGACTATCGCTGAAATGGCAAGGCTGTTTGAAAGTCTTTTATCGATAATTATTGAACAACCTGATATCAAGTTAAATACGTTGACAAAAGTGCTGTCTTCTGCTAATAAGCGACAAGAAATAACTAGAGAAGAAGAGTTTAAGCAAGCTAACAGTAAAAAATTACAAAGCCTTAGACGCAAGTCGATTAATAAAGTTGAAAGGTCATATAGCAATCCTATTTGAGGTGTGAGATTTTTTTGACTGGTTGACTGGTTCCCAGCCTCCAGGCTGGGAACCCATCCACCGGAGGCTCCGCCGACTGGGTCTTAACGAGAGGCAGCAGCCCAACGAAATACATTCCCAGCCTCCAGGCTGGGAACGAGGCATTCCCAGCCTCCAGGCTGGGAACGAGGCAACGAGGCAAAGGTAATGATTTGCTAGGGAAATGCAAGAATCATGAATATCAAAGATAGAAAAAGAAAGCCTATTAGTATATCAAAAGAGACATTGGTGAAGGCAGGATATATTTATCCTGATATAGCACTGCCTTTAGTTATTAAACCAACGGTAGATGGGGTTAATTTGCTTAATTGGGCTAGCAGTAATAGAGAATTTATCGAGACAGGTTTATTAAAGCATGGAGGTATACTTTTCCGTAATTTCCAAATTAATGGGGTAACAGATTTTGAGGAGTTCATTCACAGAATTTCTGGGCAATTACTAGACTATTCTTATCGTTCCACACCGCGTAGCCAAGTGAGTGGGAAAATCTATACTTCAACCGAATATCCTGCTGCTCATTCTATCCCTTTACACAATGAGATGTCATATTCTCGCAATTGGCCGATGAAAATTTGGTTTTTCTGCATCAAACCAGCAGAAGAGGGAGGAGAAACTCCTATCGCTGATAGTCGCAAGATTTTTGAACGTATCAATCCTAAAATCAAAGAAAAGTTTATGCAAAAGCAGGTTATGTATGTCCGAAATTATAGGGATAATTTAGACCTGACTTGGCAAAATGTTTTTCAAACGACAAATAAATCAGAAGTAGAAAATTATTGCCGTGAAGCTGGTATTGAGTGGGAATGGAAAGATAGCAATCATCTCAGAACTCGTCAGGTTTGCCAAGCTGTTGCTACACATCCAAAAACAGGAGAAATGGTGTGGTTTAATCAGGCTCATTTATTCCATGTGTCTAGTTTAGAACCGGAAGTACGTCAATTATTGTTTACAAATTTCAAAGAAGAAGATATTCCTCGCAATGCTTATTACGGTGATGGTTCTGTGATTGAAGATGATGTGTTAGATGAAATTCGAGAAGTTTATCAGCAGGAAGCTGTTATTTTTTCCTGGCAAGCAGGGGATGTATTAATGCTGGATAATATGCTTGCTGTTCATGGACGTATGCCATATGTCGGTTCCCGAAAGGTTGTTGTAGGAATGGCTGAATCTTTTAGTCAATAGTTCATGGTTAATGGTTCATGGTTCATGGTTCATGGTTAATGGTTCATGGTTCATGGTTCATGGTTAATGGTTCATGGTTCATGGTTCATGGTTCATGGTTCATGGTTCATGGTTAATGGTTCATGGTTCATGGTTAATGGTTCATGGTTAATGGTTCATGGTTCATAGCTATTAACTATTAACCATTAACTATTAACTATTAACTATTAACTTAACGTTTAAAAATGGAGTTAAATTGATGCAGGGTCTTTCTATCGAAGGGTTTCGACTTTCTCCTCTACAACAGCGTTTATGGTTGTTGCAACAATCTACCTCGATGCAATCTTATCGTGTTTGTTGTGCTGTTCTGATTGAGGGCAATCTGAATACAAAAATTTTAGAGTTTGCTTTACAAAATGTTGTTGATAGATATGAGATTCTCCGCACAAATTTTCGTTCTCTAGAGGGAATGACAATTCCTTTACAAGTTGTCACTGATTACAAACCAATAGTTTTTTACTACAATTTCAGCAGCTTGGATACTGAACAGCAACAAGCTAAGCTTGATGCTCTTTTTCAAGAAGCAAGTCAGGTGAGTTTTGATTTTGAAGATGGTTCTGTTTTAACTTGCTCTTTGGTGATTCTTTCAGAAGATTTACATGTGTTGCTTGTTTGCCTACCTGCTACGAATGCTGATAGGATTACTCTCAATAATTTCGTGCGCGAAATTAGCCGTTGTTATGCAGCATATTCGCATGACAAGGAAATTTCTGATGAACCTTTACAATATGTTGATATTGCAGAATGGCAAAATGAAATTCTGGAAGGAGATGATGGAATAGTCGGAAGGGAGTATTGGCGCAAAAAGAATATTCCTGCTTTGGTAAATTTGCCTGTGCGTAATCCTAATCAAGCAGGATTTGAACCCAAGTTTATCACTTTGACATTCGATCGCGATCGCCTAACCAATCTAGAAGCGATCGCTCAAAAATACAATACTTCTCTTTCTACACTTCTTCTTGCTTGCTGGCAAGTTCTTTTCTCTCGTCTCACTGGACAGTCTGATGTTGTCATTGGTACTTGTTTTCATGGTCGTAATTATGAGGGATTGGAAGATGCGTTTGGTCTATTTGCTAAATATTTACCTATTTCTTCCCATCTGGAAGAAGATTTGCAATTTTGTCAAGTGTTGAACCTGGTTAACGAATCGATACAAGATGTCTCTAAATGGCAGGAGTCTTTTAAATGGGAGGATGAATCATCGTTCTTTCCTGTTTGTTTCGATTTTGCGGAACACCCTGGCAAATATCATACCGCAGATATATCATTTTCTCTTTTGAAGGAATATATTTGTATTGATAAGTTCCAAGTGAAACTTTCCTGCTGGCGTTGGGATGACTCTCTAATTGCAGAGTTCCACTACGATGCGAATTTATTGCAGATAGAGGAAATCTCGCGTTTGGCTGGACAATTTCAAACTTTGTTAGATAGTGTAATTGAAAAGCCGGAAGCGGTAATTAGTCAATTAGAGTTTCTTACCCATAGCGATCGCCATCAACTTCTGATCGAGTTTAACCAAACTCAAGTCAGTTACCCTCAACCTAAGTTTATTCACCATCTCTTTGAGCAACAAATAGCACACACACCTGACAATATTGCTGTTGTCTTTGAAAATCAGCAATTAACATATCAGGAGTTGAACAAACAAGCGAACCGCCTAGCCCATTACCTGCAAAAGTTAGGTGTAAGACCGGAAGTGCTGGTAGGTGTTTATGTTGAACGTTCTTTAGATATGATTGTTGCTTTGCTTGGTATTCTTAAAGCAGGTGGTGCTTACCTACCATTAGACCCAGCAATACCAGCAGAAGGCTTGGCGCTGCGGTTACAGGATTCTCAAGCAGCAGTGCTACTTACCCAAGCGCGGTTTGTTGAAAGCCTTTCTGAACATAAAGCGCAAGTGGTTTGTTTTGATACAGATGGGGATGCGATCGCTCAGCAACCGGAAGAGAATCCAACTAGTTTGGTGACGCCAGAAAATTTAATCTACGTGCTTTATACCTCTGGTTCTACAGGTAAACCTAAAGGTGTTGCTGTTGAGCATCGGCAACTCTTCAACTACCTGTATGGTATCCTGGAACAACTAAAGCTACCAACAGGTGCTAGCTTCGCTACTGTTTCCACTTTTGCAGCGGACTTGGGCAATACTGTTATCTTTCCGTCTTTGTGTACGGGGGGATGTCTCCACATCATATCCCAAGAGTGTGCAACTAACCCAACAGCTTTAGCTGATTACTGTCACCATCATCCCATCGACTGTCTGAAGATTGTTCCTTCTCACCTGGCTGCTTTACTGACAGGTTCGCACCCTGAGCAAATTCTACCTCGTCAGTGCTTGGTTTTAGGTGGTGAGGTTGCAACTTGGGAGTTAATTGAGCAGATTCGCCAACACGCCAATTGTCGAATCATCAACCATTACGGACCGACAGAAACCACCATCGGCGTACTCACCTATCCAGTTGAAGATTACAATCCCAAATCTGCAACGGTTCCCCTAGGGCGACCTTTACCCAACACGCAGATTTACTTACTCAATCAGCATTTACAACCAGTGCCTTTAGGAGTACCGGGTGAATTATACATTGGAGGTGATAACTTAGCTAGGGGCTACCTCAACCAACCAGAATTGACCGAAGAGAAATTTATCCCCAACCCGTTTAACAAGTCAAAAGTCAAAAGTCAAAAGTCAAAAGCGAATCGCTTATACAAAACTGGGGACTTGGCGCGCTACCTACCAGATGGGACGATTGAGTTTCTGGGACGGATTGACCATCAGGTGAAAATACGCGGCTTCCGCATTGAACTGGGAGAAATTGAGGCGGTGCTGTCTGAGTATCCAAGTGTACAACAAGTTGTAGTTATAGCTAGGGACGATATGCCTGGCGGTAAGCGCTTGGTGGCTTATATCATCCCCAAGCAGGGAGTTACAGCTTCTATACGCGAACTGCGTAACTTTTTGAAGGAGAAACTACCCGAATATATGTTACCTTCAGCCTTTGTATTGCTCGACACTCTACCACTGACACCTAATGGTAAGGTGAACCGTCAAGCGCTACCTGCACCTAGAGAAGCAAGGCTGGAGTATCAAGCTTTTGTCGCTCCTCGTGATGCTTTAGAGTTGCAAATAGCACGAATTTGGGAAGATATCTTTGATACTCGTCCTCTTGGCGTTACGGATAATTTTTTTGACTTGGGTGGTCATTCTCTTTTAGCTGTGCGTTTAATGACTCGGATGCAGCAACAGTTTAATCAGGAACTGCAACTATCTACTCTCTTCCAAGGAGCCACTATTGAACATCTTGCTAGTATTCTCCGCCAGCAAAATCGTCCCTGCTCCCAGTCTCCTCTAGTAGCAATTCAAACAGATGGTTCAAAACAAACGTTCTTCTGCGTTCATCCGGCTGGTGGGAATGTCTTGTGCTTTATGAATTTGGCACGTCATCTTGGTTCAGAACAACCCTTCTATGGACTGCAAGCACCAGGCTTGTACGCGGAACAAAAGCCTTATTATCGAGTTGAGGACATGGCAACTTACTATATTCAAGCGCTGCGTACCGTTCAACCGCAAGGACCATACTTTTTGGGAGGTTTGTCCATGGGGGGTGTTGTCGCCTTCGAGATGGCTCAACAGCTTGTAGCGCAAGGACAGAAAGTAAATTTGCTTGCCTTAATGGATGTTACAGCAATGGCTTCTAGTGTAGAGCCAACAGAAGAAGATTATTTAGCACTTTTAGGGAGTTTTGCTCAAGACTTGGGTTTAGATGTAGAAGACCTGGATTTCTCTTTAGATTACTTCTTGCAACTCACATTTGACGAGCAATTGGCGTATATTTTAGAACAGCTAAGGATGGAAAATCTACTAGCTCCTGATGTGGAATTACCTCAGATTCGGCGTCTTTTCCATGTCTTCAAGACCAACACTTATGCCAAGAGGAGCTACGTACCTCGTACTTATCCCGGTCGAGTGACACTCTTTAAGGCTAGCGATCGCTCTCTTAAAGATGTCGAAAATCCAACATTGGGTTGGGACAAGGTAGCGGCTTCTGGAGTAGATATTCATCAAGTACCTGGCAATCATTACACCTTAATTAGAAATCCTCATGTGCAGGTGTTGGCTGAACAACTGAGGGTTTGTCTTGATGAAGCACAGGCAGATTATTCATGAGACCTCTTGCAAAAGTCAGCCCAGAAATAAATTTCGGGCTAATAGCACGCATTCATCTAAAGATGACTGGATAAACTTTTCAACCCGTTTTAACGGGTTTAAGCTAAGAGCTGAAATTTATTTCAAGGCAGTTTTGTAAGATATCTATTTATAAGGATAAATATGGCCAAACTGAAGGTAGCCCAAGGACTGCGGGTCTTTATCCTCATCTGGTTTGGGCAACTTGTCTCGCTGGTTGGCTCCGGTCTTACTAGTTTTGCTCTTGGAATTTGGGTGTATCAACGGACTGGTTCAGTTACGTTATATACACTCCTAGCTTTATTCACTACCTTACCGGGTATCTTAATCTCACCGCTAGCGGGTGCGCTGATTGACCGTTGGGATCGTCGCTTATGCATGATTCTCAGCGACTGTGGGGCGGGTTTGGGTACACTGATTATTGCATTGTTACTCTTCACCAATCAGCTAGGAATATGGCAGATTTACTTAGCGATCGCGATTAGCTCTATCTTCAACGCCTTCCAATGGCCCGCCTATACCGCCGCTACTACCTTGCTTGTACCGAAAAAACACTTAGGTCGTGCTAGTGGTATGGTACAAGCAGCAGAAGCGATCGCACAGCTTAGTTCACCTGCATTGGCGGGTATACTGCTTGTCACACTCCAACTTCAAGGCGTAATCCTCATTGATTTCGCTACCTTTATTTTCGCTTTTATTACACTGCTGTTGGTGCGATTCCCCAATCCCGAAGAAACAATCACCGAGGGTGAAGTAGGGAAAACTTCACTACTGCGTGATGCTATCTACGGCTGGCATTATATCCGCACGCGACCTGGATTAGTTGCATTATTAACATTCTTCTTTATCAGTAACTTCTTCTCAGGAATCGTCAGCGTGCTTGTGACTCCCCTAGTACTGGCTTTTGCTCCTGTCACCATACTCGGTACTGTGCTTTCCGTTGCCGGAAGTGGTATGCTGGTAGGTAGTCTCGTCATGAGCTTCTGGGGGGGAGGAAAACCTCACATCTACAGCGTACTCAATTTCTTACTTTTGCGTGGGCTGTGTGTTCTCTTTACCGGATTACAACCCTCTGTCCCCGTCTTCTTTTTCGCTGGCTTCCTCTACTTCTTCGGCTTACCGATTACCAAAGGTTCTAGCCAGGCTATTTGGCAAACCAAAGTAGCGCCTAGTGTCCAAGGACGTGTCTTTGCAGTGCGGCGAATGATTACCTGGGCATCTATACCCTTAGCTCATCTGATTGCTGGACCATTAACTGATTATATCTTCAAACCGCTACTTACTCCCAAAGGACCGTTAGCCAACACCGTCGGACGAATTATTGGTGTAGGGGAAGGATATGGTATAGCCTTGCTATTTATTGCGATCGGACTACTCACCGTATTGACAGCAATTTTAGGATATTTATATCCGCGCCTACGGTTGGTTGAGAATGAATTACCAGATGCTGTCACCGAGTCTATACCAACTTTAGCCAAAACTGAAAACAGCGCCTAAAATATTTTAGCCATAGCTCAATGGTTATATAGCCATTGAGCTATGGCTTGTGTAGTGATGATTGACGCTTTGCTAATTGCTGTGCGCCTACGACAGGCTATACCTCACAAAGAATCAAACGGCTATAATGTTCACGCAAAGGCGCAGTCGTTTTTATCATCACACTGGATTTTGATTAGCTATTTTGCCGTAAGCCCCGCACCATACACGAAGTGTATGGTGCCGGGATATAAGGCAGTTAAAAACGAAACACCTCAGTTTATGTATTGCATGCAAAGTAAAAACAATCAACTGAGGTAGTTGAGTTTTTAACAAAGTCTTTGATAAAATTATCTCAAGTGGAGCAGGACACGTACTTCACTATAAAATGCTGTAGTAGGAAAAATTGGAGTACTACGCTCGTAAGTTCTTGATATCCTTGACAGGACTCAGAAGCCTAGACCGTATTGCTTGCAATCGGTGTAGGAGTGTCACAAATCTATTATTAGCTAATGTAAATTAGCCTACCTACTAATAGATTGATTACAAAAATTCAGTTTTACGGTAATAAAAACCACAGATGGACAATGAATAAAAGTTTTTCCTCTGTCTTCCCGAGGCAGTGCGTTGCGCGGGTTTCCCGCGTTGTAGCAACTGCCGTCCCTCAAGAGGGGGGAATGAGGGGGGTGGACACAGATAGGTTAAGTTATCTGTGTTTATCTGTGTCCATCTGTGGTTAATTTCCACGCACTTGATAATTGCCATAATTTTAATTCACATGGCTGCGTAATTCGATTAATTCAGATTAATGATAAGCAACCATAGCTCAATGGTTATATGGTCATGGAGCTAGGGTTAGTGTAGTTATCCCTCTTTTGTCACTCTCCGACAAAATGCTTGTAGGGGCGGGTTTAGAATCAGAATTTTCGGCAAGCCAACAAATCATCAACAAAACCCGCCCCTACCAAATGCCTGGGTTGTGTCTTGATAACCAAGCATAAAATTAATTTGTTCGGAGAGTGACAAAAAAGGGTTATGACTGACGCTTTGTTAATTGCTGAAATAGGAGTTGAACTCCCAAAGCTAACAAACCGATCGCGACTAACCCAAATACTCCAGTTCCCAAAGCGATGATACCTACAACCAAAGTCCGCACAGCAGAGGAAATATTCAGCACAAATTGATTATCAGAATGAATTGGCTTTCTAGCAAAGGTGGTGGCTATGGAAACCATGAGAGAGTAAGATAAATATGCCAACCCTCCAGAAATTATCGCCCCTGTTAAACAGCGTAAGGGAGTTGTTTGAGCTTGCGCTTGAGTATCTGGTTGTTGGGTTAGATTTGGATCACTCATAGGATTTTGGATTTTGGATTTTGGATTTTGGATTAACGCATAAACTTTTCGGCGTTACTGAATTTGGATATGAAATTCCAAATCTAATTACTCTCTGCGCCTGGTGCGACTTTGCGTGAGATTAACCCCTATTCAGATAACACTACTTTCACCCCGTGTGAAATCAACTTAGTCACAAACAATTCTAAATCTTCATCAGGAATAGCCATTCTCACACGTAGCATAACTTCTTCAGCTTGCTCTTTCGACTCGCACACAGCAAACACACTCGGCCCGGAACCAGACATCATCGTTCCTAAAACGCCTTCGATGTTAGCAAAAGTCTCCCGTAACTGTAACACTTGCGGATAAGCTGGCAATACCACTTTCTCTAAATCATTGTGCAGTTTTTGGGCGATTTCCTTCGCGTCTTTGTGCAAGATAGCTTTCACCATCGCTCCGGAATGCACTGCACTCGCACGAGCTGCTAAACTATCTTTATCTTTTATATACTCACTGCCAAATAAAGAGCGATAAGTTTTGTAAGCCCAAGCGGTGGATACTTCCAAGCTGCGATATTTCGCCAATACTATATATATATTGTTATCCAAACTGGGTAAAGGAGAAAGTTGTTCACCTCTACCTGTAGCGATCGCAGTTCCACCAGCGACACAAAACGGTACATCTGAACCTAAACTAGCTCCCAATTCCTCTAATTCTGACTGAGTTAATCCCAAGTTCCACAACAAATCTATCCCTACCAAAACAGCTGCTGCATTTGTCGAACCGCCTGCTAACCCCGCAGCGATGGGAATGCGTTTATTGATGGTGATATCGACACCGCCGTACTTGGCGTAGGCGTCGGGAAATTCTCTCGCCATCAGTTCGGCTGCTCGGTATGCAATATTACCTTTATCTACAGGTAATTGCGGATGGTTGCAGCGAAGGCGAATGGCATTTGTAATGCCTGCTTGGACTTCAATTTGGTCAGCGAGGTCAATACTTTGGAGTATCATTGCTAACGCGTGATAACCATCAGGGCGATCGCCAATGATTTCCAAATATAGGTTGATTTTAGCAGGGGCGATTAGGGTGTAGGAAAGCATCTCAAAAAGGGGGAGTGGGGAGTGGGGAGTGGGGAGTTAATGGTTCATGGTTCATGGTTCATAGCCATTAACTATTAACCATTAACTATTAACCATTAACTCATTACTTAATGTTACCCATTGGGAGATGCTGAGGTCTTCAGCACGTGCTTGGGGGTTTATTTCTAATTGTTCCAGTAATTGGGTCAAGCGATCGCGTTCTACAAAAGATTGCAAGTTATTTCGCAACATTTTACGCTTGGCTCCAAATCCCAATTTTACCAGAGTCTCTAATTTTCGCGGCTCCTGTGCTTTTGGTTCTATCGGACGAGGTGTTAACCGTACCACCGCAGAATCTACTTTTGGTGGTGGGTAAAATGCTTTTGCGGGTACTGTACAAATATACTCACATTCAGCCAAATACTGCACCCGCACTGTCAACGCGCCAAATGCTTTTGAACTTGGTTTTGCTACCAGTCTTTCTGCTACTTCTTTTTGTACCAACAGTACGATTAAATCATACTGTTTGGGATTTGGATTAGCAATTGTACCCAGCAGTTTTTCTATTATCGGTCCGGTGATATTGTAGGGAATATTGGCGACAACTTTATTAAAATTTTGGAAAGCTGGATATCCTTCTAATAAAGATGGTACATCCAACTCGAGAAAATCTCCTTGCAAAAGCAGAAAATTTTCAGCCTTCCTAAATTCTTTAACCAAGTGTTCGCATAAATCCCGGTCAATTTCCACTGCGACTAATGATTGTACCAGAGGTAACAAACGACGAGTGAGAATCCCAGTACCGGGACCTATTTCCAGAATGCGGTCTTCTGATTTTAATTTTGCTGCGTGAATAATATTATCGAGTGCTTTTTCACTTTTGAGCCAATGTTGAGCAAATGTTTTGCGCGGTCGTATCATCTAATTTTCTCATTAGGTAACGATTTTAAACTCTGAAGAAACACGGGGAGTAGGGAGTGGGGAGGAGCCACTGCGTTGCGGAGCCAGTACGTTGCGGGGGTTCCCCCCGTTGTAGTACCTGGCGTCGGGTTTCCCGCGTTGTAGCAAGTGGCGTTAGGGAATAGGGCATTGGGCATTGGGCATCGGGCAATGGGCATTGGTAAGAAAACCAATTTTGAATTCCTAATTCCTAACTACCAATTCCCAATTCCCTTCGGCCCAATGCCCCATGCCCACTCCCCACTCCCTACTCCCCACCTTCGGAATTAAAAATGAAAAATGTAAAATTAAAAATTTATTCAATAATCGCGCAACTATACCACAAAATCGAACCATCTGATTGTAACTCTGGTCGGGAAAATCCTTGCAGCCATTTTTGTTGACTAGAAGGAACAGTGATCCGCCATTCACATTCCCAGTTTTGCATGGTTTGGGCAGAACGGCTAGTTGTTTCCAGCATCTTTCCAAAATCTTCGGGGTGAATGCAGGTAAATGCTAAGGATGCATCCTGATATAATTGTTCCGGTTCTAATTCGAGCAGTTCTCGACATCCAGAAGAAACGTAAGGTAAAGACGTCGTACCATCACAAGCGAGGTGAAATTCATACATCATCCCTGGTACGTTGTCGGTTAGTCGTTTCAACCTTGCCTGACTCTGGCGTAATTGTTCGGTGCGTATTTCAACTTTCGCTTCTAGTTCTTCATTTACTTGTCGCAAAGCTTCTTCAACTTGCTTGCGTTCGTGAAGCGCGGCTTGCCGTTCGCTAATATCAATTATAAAACCGTACCAAAAAATCGAGCCATCCGCCTGCACTTGTGGTTTAGAATATCCTTTTAACCACTTCAGTTGACCAGAAGAAGTGGTAATACGCCACTCATATTCCCAATTTTGCAGACTTTGACTTGAGGATATCGTTGATTCCAGCAAGCCGGGAAGGTCATCAGGATGAACAATTTCATATAATAATTGTGGATTTTGCTGGGCTTGTTCTGGTTCTATTTCATAAACATCTCGACACCCAGAAGAAATATAAGGAAACGACGTTGTACCATCGGGATCTCGACGAAACTCATAAATCATCCCTGGTACGTTTTCAGTTAGTTGCTGCAAGCGAAATTCAGTTTCCAGCAGTTTTGTGGTACGCTCTTTTACCCTCGTTTCCAGTTCTTCATTAACTAGCTGAGCGATCGCAGCCACCTGACGCAATTCTACCAATTCTTGTTGAAGGGATTCATAAGAATTTATATCTATACAGATGAAATTACAAGCCATAGTATCGCCCGGTGGCAGCAGAAGGTATGATGTTGACTTCTGTCTCATATAGTTCCCCATTCTGAATCATAAGTAACATTTTTTTAAGAAAATTTGCGATAAGTCGAAGTTATTTTAATAATAGTGAAAATACGGATATTAGAAAAACTCACGCAAAGTCGCAAAGACGCCAAGTATTCTCTGCGTCTTTGCGGCTTTGCGTGAGGTTAAAAAATTAGTTCGTGTCTCTTCTTGCTTCTTCTTTTATTTATTATTTCTTAACTAGATGATGTAGCCTCAGCGTACTTTCTTTTTTAGAAGTAAATCGTATATTGGTTGTAAAGATTGACAGATTTCTAGAAAACTGCAAAATTATACTGATTTGAGAGTGGTAAAAGAGAATTGAATAGAAGAATTTGGGGCGTCAATAATATGAATAAAATTCTCAGCACCAGTAAAAGATATATTTTTACTTTCATGGTAATGGCGATCGCAGCCAGTGTGAGCAGTTGTGGTTCTAACCCGACTTCAAACAATCCTGACAGCACAACAGCCAACGTGACGCCAACCCCAAGCAGTGAAACACCTGCACCAGCTACACCCACACCAACTAAGAGCCAAGTTCCCTTCACGGCTACACCTGGTGAAGAGACACCCTCATCCCAAGAAACCCCCACCCAAAACAAAACTTCCTCAACTACAAGTGCTGCTGGTAAAACAACAGATGTTACCGTATACACAAGTGACACCCAATGTCAAGAACTAGTTCCACAAAAAGTTGAACTACCAGCACAAGAGCCGGTAGCAGCTGCGGTAGGTAAAATATTAAAGCAACAGGATAACGGCGATTTTAATTTTTCTGGATATCGTGTAAACGTCAACAATGGAGTTGCGACAGTCGATTTACGGTTATCTCCTCAATCCCAACGACAAATTACTTCTTTATCTAGTTGCGAACAGTTTGCTTTGTTTGGTAGTTTGCGTAAGACTTTAACAAGTAACCCGCAATGGGGAATTAAAGATGTGCGCTTTACAGAAAAAGGCGAAGAAATTGTTTTGTAAGAAAGATTTGTTAATGGTTGATGGTTAATGGTTGATGGTTAATGGTTGATGGTTCATGGTGATTATAAATCGCGCCTACACGTGACTTTACCTGCTTTTGCAGGTTTCAAAACCTTTATTTTCTGTTAGCCTAGATCAGTGGGCTTTGTTTGCGTAGTAAATTATATTCGCCCCATACTTTTAAAATATCCTCTAACCATTAACCATTAACCATTAACCATTAACCATTAACCATTAACCATTAACCA
>JBHYDF010000137.1:0-23548 GCA_051861145.1 Nostocaceae cyanobacterium | reverse complement strand
TGACATGTAATTGTCTAACGCGATCGCCCATCCCTAGATGTGGGGGTGATGTTGGGGAGGCACGCAAAACACATAAACTCACGAATTCCGTCTCCACTGCGTTGCGTTGTTTGCTCCCGATTCTTTGCGTTAACTTGCTCGCTCCCCCGCGATCGCTCATCCCTAGATGTGGGGGTGATGTTGGGTGCGATCGCTTTTTCAGGGGGTAGCTTTTGCCATACGGGGAGCATCCAGGGAGGTGGTGGTATGAAGTCAGCGCTTGGGTGGTAGTAGTGTTTGGACTTGGGATTGGAGTAGAGCGATCGCTTGCTTGAGTTTGGGTTTTACCGCGACCTGATGCACCAGCGTGATCGCGTTCTGAGGCTCGATAGCACTCAAAATCACCATCAATATTTGCAATAACTAGCGATTCTGCTTCACTGTTAGAACACGCCCTCCGGTGCGATTGCTCTGGTTGCATCCAAGAAAGGAGTAGCGATCGCTCACTACAAACCCCGGATGTAGTCAGCTGGAATTAGAGTCAGACTACTGAATCAGGGATTATCATCTCGAACCAAAATATGATTCAGCACGCACCCTTGACATTGTTGCTCAGCAAGGAGCAGGAACAGACGCACGCTTTCTACACAAAACGCGCAAGCCTTCTCACGCGCGAGCGGGCAAAGCTGCGAGTATTCTTTGCGTATTACTGCTCGCTCAAGAGCGCTCGCGCGTCTTGACCCCGACCCAAAATCGCTCTTTGGCGGCTTAAGCCGCAGGCTTGCGTCCAAGCGTGCAGGTTTTTTCCACGGGGAATATCAACAAAGGGATGGGAAAATTCAAAAGTACGTCCTAAATGGTCTTTGTAAATGAATCGGTAGAGGTGTTCAAAGTCAAAATCAAATGCTTGAACAACTGCGGCGGCGACTTGATCGAGATTGAAGTTACTAGGAATGGCTATGCGTCGCCAAGCATCCAGCAGGGTGACTTTAAAAGTATAAATTGCCTCGGTAAACTCTCCTTTGGCAATGACTAATGTTTGTTCCCATTCAGGAAAGTAGCTTTGGAGTGATGGTTTTAATTTTTCAAAGGCGATGTGGAAGTTAAGGGTAATTTCCTCCTCTTCAAAGTCTGGTTCAATTTCATCAGAAATTTCCGAGAGTAAACCGATCATTGCATCTCCCCAAGGACGGCGTTTTACAGCAGTGATACGCCATCCTTTAGCTGGTTCTGGTTTTCCTGGCTCTGAGCGTGGAAACCGCCTCATCATCTCCCGCACTTTGACCGCCTCAAGAGAAGGCGTATACACAAATCCCGACTATCAAAGCTAGAACAATCCCCAATACCTTATTATTTATGACTTTGTTGGCGAATTGCCATCGCTTTATTTGTAGACTAGTGTGCAATTATCTTAAGGAGTCACGGATGAACTCAGGCGGATTTATGTTGCTCTCGATTGCTGCTGTGATTGCTTTTTCTGACTCATTTCCATATTTAGTTACAGTTTTAGGCGTTGCTAGTATCGGGGCAATACTTGGTTTACGCTGGTGGAAACGATTGAATACTTACAAATCTTTATACTCACTCCCCTCTCCACCCAGACACTGGCTATTAGGAAATGTTCCTCAAGTATTAGCAGCAGTAAAACAGAAGAAATACTTCCAATTATTGTTTGATTGGAGCCAGCAGCTAGGACCAATGTATGTTTACTGGACTGGCTATCCAGTTGTAATTTTGAGTCAGCCAAAAGTGATTGAAGATACGATTGTAAATGGGATGAGAGACGGTAGCCTAGTTCGGTCAAAGCGAGCGAGCAATGCTTGGAACGATATCAGTGGGCCGATTCTTTTAGGTGAAAACGGGGCACAGTGGCAGTGGCGACGCAAGGCTTGGAACCCCGAATTTAGTTCTAGCAGTCTCTGCAAATATGTTGAGATTATTAACCAAGCTTGCGAACAAGTAATCGAGAAACTGAAACAAACCCCTCTACCAAAAGAAGTTCAGGTAGATCCTCTGTTTGTAGAACTAACGATGAGGGTGATTTGCTGTTTAGTACTGGGGATTAGTGTAGATAAAAAGAGCGCTAGTCATGAAGGGCCACCCCTGGAAGTTCTCAAGGTGTACGAGGCAATGTCTATTGTCGGCTATCGGTTCCTACGGGTAGCTACTGGCGAGAAGAGATGGATGAAATATCTGCCAACTAAAAATTCATTCGACTATTGGGCAGCAAGGCGTTATTTAGAGGAGTTTATTACTCCCAGAGTAGATTTAGCTTTACAGATGAGAGAACAAAACAAGACCGACCTAGCACAGGTAAGTCCTTTGTTCCAAGAATCAATGTTAGTAAAAATAGCTGCCAAAGAACCAAAATATAATCGGCAAACACTGATAGCAGAAACTATTGAACTGTTAATAGCTGGAACTGACACCACAGCTCATACTTTATCCTTTGCAGTCGCACAATTGAGCTTAAATCAAAGGGTTTTTCAGCAGGCACAGGCTGTGGTTGACCAAGCTTGGCCAAGTCAAGGCGGCATTAATACAGAAACCTTAAAGGAATTGACTTACATCCGCGCTATTATCAAGGAGACTTTGCGTCTTTATTCAGTCGCCTCTGGCTCGACTTCATTAGAAGTCCAACGTGACATTGTGATTGAAGGTAAGCTTATTCCTCGTGGTACGAAAGTATTCTGGTCAATGCTTGCTGCTGGACGAGATCCACAAGTATATTCTCACAGCGAAGAATTTCTGCCGGAGCGTTGGTTAGACAAAAGTAAGGACAGTAGTTCACTTCCAATGATAGACTTTGGCTCAGGTTCTCATCGTTGTTTGGGAGAGCATCTGTCAATGCTGGAAGCAACGGTGATGCTGGCACTACTGCTGCGCTACTTCTGCTTTGAGTTAGTTAACGGTCGTTCATCTGTAGAACAATTACAGCAGAACCTTTTGATTTATCCGTCCGACGGAATGCCGGTGCGCTTGAGGTTGAGAAAGTAGGAGGACGGTAAGCAATTAAATTGCACGCTTATTAATAGTAAACTTCGCTTAACTCATTTCATTATATTTTCGACCTGAATTTAAATAAAGCAATAGCGTCAGCAATTATTTAGGTTGGCGCTATTCTTCTTTTTAATCAACACAAAAAGAAAGATTAAGGGTGTTACCCAAGGGCACGCTTCGCTTGCCCATGCAATCGCACGCTTGCCAGTTGCGTAAAGATTGGGCGATCGCTACAACCACTCTTTAGCGAGAAGTTCACACTCCCTATCCCATAGGCGTAGAAATTCTCATTGATGATATCTCCAAAAAGATGATTTGTATTAATGGTGGAAAGATTGGAGATGTTGCAAAAATTCGATTCTGTTTAGAAATGGGCAGAGTAGCGATCGCGAACTGTGCGCCCCGGATGCCCCAACCGCACGAGCGAGAGTGCGATCGCGGAGTGAAGTTTTCACCCCAAGCGATGCTGCAACGCCTACTACATACTCTACAAACAGTGAATCAGAAAAAGTATTGAGTGTTTCGGAGTTAGAAAATATACCCATCAGGCTGAAATCTAGGCATTCCCTATCCATTACAAAAATTATCAACTCTAAGGTCTCGCCAAATTTGAGAAACCTGCCATCCTGAGTTACCAACAGATTGGACTAAAGGATAATCACGTACTGGATTATATAATGGTTCAGTTAGCTGTACATTTAGCACTTGCTTTGTGTCAAATTCTAGCTGTTGAGTATTAATACTATCGTCGGGAAAATCTTGCTGTTCTAATTCCTCTTTTATTTCTGATTTTTTGAAAACAGGTTTTTCAATGATTTTGATTAATTTTGTTTTCATAGTGATTTCACTCGATGTAGAAATTAGCAAAAAAACAAGGCTGTTTATTTAACTCAAAACCAAACTAATATAACGCTCTTTGATAATTTAAGGAACATTTGGTTGATGGTTTCTTTTGCGTACGCCCTGAGTGCCTGCTGTAGTGTCAGTGGGGTATGACTTTTCTAATTGTTCGAGTAGTTTTTGAATTTCTACGGCAGCCTCAGCGAGGCTTTGCGGTTGTCCTGCGGCTGTGTGTAATTACCGCCGGATATAGTTGCCGTCGATGCGTTCGTTGTAATTAGGGCTGCCAGTATTTATGAAACGATTGCGGGGGCGGTGGTAGCGATCGCTCTTCCCATTTGACCCCAACACTCGTCCCACTGCATCTGCTTGCCCTGTCCCGAAATAGTTATTTGAAGAGGGAGAACGATGCACCAACTGCGCTCTTCGCCCCTCTGACTCCAGAGCTTGGAATAAGCAACGCAACCGAATGGCCCTTTGAGCGTATATGCCCAACTGATTTACAAAAGCCTTTTGGTGTCTGGTGTATCGATATAATTCTGCTGTACTGATTTTTCTGGTTCTACAGGTAAACCGGCGTTGGATACAAAAGTAGCGATCGTACGCCTGCTTGTGTCCAGTTATAAGCTGCTTGAATTTGCTCAACACTGAGGTCTTGAGTACCTCGCAAATCGGCATTTTTGAGGTTAGCACGGGTGAAATTGGCATCGATGAGGTATGCATTTTTCAGGTCTGCCCCATCTAAATCCCTCATTGCGCGAGTAAGCTCCAAATAGACTTAGCTATTTAGAGTAATAAAATAGTATTTTCTGATACTTCAAGTAATATGTATTACATGTCGGAAATTTTACAAGATTTTTCTAGTCTCTTCACTTATAAAAAGACAAATTAGCACGATTTGCTTACTCTCATCAGTTGGTGTTGTCATCTTTCATCAGTGCTTGCAACTGAGCCAATAACTTTTCTACCTTGGCTTTTTTCTTCGGGTCATCCAACACCTTGGATTGTTTCAACTTGCGAAAAGTACTATCAACCTGGTCTTTTATTGATGGGGTTTCTGGCTGAGATTGCTGCTCAATTTCCTTTATCTTGCGCTTAATCTCATTCAACGAGAGATTGTAGGCTCGCGCATCCTCTAGAAGCTGCTTTCTAGTTTCCTCATCACCAACTCGTGCTAAGGCTCGTGCTTTGGTGTATTCGATTGTCCCAGAGCCTAATGCTTCTAAAACATCAGCAGGAAGATTAAGCAGTGGTAGGCGGCTAGTACGAAAGCTTTCCGCATTAAATCTACCGATACCAGCCAACAGAGATTCAACTAATACTAGCTGACGGGAAACGTTTTCCGTCAACTCCAATTTTCGTTTTTTGGCATTGGCTGCTTGGTTGAGGATTGACACTACTTGGTCGGTGGTGACATCCAGTTCGATAGAAAGTAATTCTAGTATTCCTTCGGTTTCTTCAACTGGGTTGAGGTCTTCGCGCTGCAAGTTTTCCAGTAGGGCTACTTGCAGGGCTTGTTTATCAGTGAAGTTTTTAATAATAATGGGGACTTCAGTTAGTCCGGCTGACACTGCTGCTCTAAGTCTTCTTTCTCCAGCAATGAGTTCGTATTCATTACTATTAAGTGGACGAACAAGCAGTGGTTCTAAAATGCCATGTTCTTTCACAGATTGAACCAATTGCGCCATTTTGCCAGGATCAAAGTAGCGGCGCGGTTGGTTGCTTGAGGTTTGGATTTTGTTGATGGGAGCAGCAGTGGCTTGGTTTGGCTCAACATCCATCGTCAGCAAATCTTCAACACCACGCATCTTTGGCGCTTCTAGGCGTTTTTTAGACATTACAGCTTCTCTATGCCTTGAGCAATCTTATTTAACACTGCGACTGCTGGATGTTTGGGGGCATAAACAGCTAGTGGTTGGCGATTCATAGCCGCATCAGCAAACGCGGTAGCGCGACCAATAGCATCAAAAACAGGGGCAAGCGATGATAGCTGCTGTTGCAGTGCTTCTAGAATAACTTTGTCTTGGCTAGCATTGCTGTAGAGGGTGGGGACAATTCCAGCAATTGCTAGTTTGGGATTAACGTGTTTTTTTACTTGTTTAATTGTATCGAGTAATAGCTCTGTGCCTTTAAACGCTTTGAAGTGGGTTTGAATGGGAATGAGGACGTGAGTTGCCGCACTCAGGCTCAAAATACTGAGAACTCCCAAAGATGGAGGACAGTCAATGAGTATAAAATTATATTGATTGACAACAGGTTCTATAGCTTGCTTGAGTCTTACTTCTCTTGCCATGACAGAAGCAAGTTGTAGCTCGACGGCACTAAGGGTAATATTGGCTGGAATAAAATCCATGCCATGAAGACTGTGATGAATTGGCAATTTTGTTTCTTCGTTAAGAATCGAGCCACCAACTATTGCTTCTAGTTCGTGGGGTTCGCTCACCCATGAATGTGGTGAGCGAACCCTGCGGGTCCATGTCAATCAGGAGAACTTTATGTTTGTTCAAGTGTAAATGATAGCCCAAGTTCATGCAAAGGCTTGTTTTCATTACACCACCTGCTTGGTTGAAAATGGCGATAACTTTAGACACGGGTGTTTTGGCTCGCGAAGTTTTTGATGTTACTCAAGAGTTCTAGTTTATGATGAATTTTGATCAACAGTGAATGTCATCTGTACTGCAAGGTGACGAAGTTGACAAGCGATTAGAGGTAAAGATTGGGCGATACGGCTGTCTGACTCCGAGCAGCCTGCATAGCGCGTATCGCTCCCTAACACAGGGATTTATAGCAATGATTAGACCATTCATCACATACTTGATTGTCCGAAATCACAATTTCCAATAGAACTCTTGCATAAATATTTTGTGGTATAATTAAAGACTATTTGAATTTCTGTGCTAAAAAGGCATGAGAGAGTTATAGCATTACAATTCTTGATCGCCGGGAGCATTTTGGTGTGGTATAGTCCCAGACTCTCTTTACTAATCTCGCTTAAACTCCATTTGGGCGAAGTGGTCTTGCAGTAGCTTGTGGATGAAGCGGTAGCGACCGCCGACGCGCCCTTCTTTTGAGGCGTGCGATACGCTATGAAGCGTCCTTGCAGTCTTGCTTATCGCTCTGGCTGCATTCAATTTGGAATCGCGATCGCCATCTGATTATTTGTCAAATATAAGACTAAGTACATAGAAAAACGCCCAGCAACATTGCATCTCTAGATAAAAATCAGCAGGAATCAGACCTCCTAGAGGGCCTGCGCGAGAAAAGCCGTGGATGTTAACCAGACCCCGCTCCCAATACAGTAAGGGTTTTGGGGGAAAGGGGCGATCGCTTTTTTGATGAACAACACAAAAAGCAAGTCGATTGAGATTTGACCCACAATGAGCGCGCAATGCGCTGTGTTTTGCGGCGATCGCTCGACGACAACTGAGCTGAACTTTGTTTTGTCTGCTTATAGCTGTTGATTAAAAGTTGGCACTTCGTGGTGGCGCGATAAGCGAAGCTTAACGCCGTCATGCGTATCGCTTTGCTCGGACGCATAACTTAGACTATTTGAATATTTCCTGCATCTCCCCGTCCAAGAGTGCTTGCAGTGAGTTGAGCGCCATTGGTAAGTGAAAAGGAACCTGTGGTAATACGGATGTCTCCGCCCTTGCCCACACCTTCCTTCTCCACACGGCTTAACAGTTATCAGTAAACAGCTTTGGAGTCGTTGTTGGTCCCGGATTTCTCACAAGCAGAGCGTTCGCAACCACAAAAAGCTTATCTGGCATAGGTTTCGACCGGATTTAATGGTTTTGAAAAATAACAGAGTGTTTTGCGGTTGCGATCGCTCCCCTTATGCTGCAAAGGTAGCTCCCCTTATGCTGCTTTGCCTTGTGAGTCTTCCTCCATAGCTTCTTTCATAGCTCGGTCTAAACGATCATTCGCATCTTTCGCCAGCTTTGCAAAAGCCACATTGGAGAGTAAGCCACCTGTGGTGGTGATACTACCCTCAGAAACCTGACCTGAGAGCAAAAAGTATACACCAGCAAAGCTAACAACACCACTTAATACTGTTGCTCCTAAAAGTACATTAAAGCTTAACTTTGCTTGACGGATGCGTTCTTGCAAAAAACTGCGTTCTTGGTCAAAGTCGTTATTTTGTGGTTTCATGGTAGTTTTCAGCAGTAGAAGTAATTGAATTACCGGCGTTGCTGAATCATGGGATGATTTGGCTCAATTAAGAAACAATTGTCGCAGCCAAGAGCCGCCAATTCATTCTGCAATGAGAGCAACGCCTTGAATTTCCTTGTGCTGATTATTGTGGAGCAAACAAAATCAGTCATTGCTGATGATCTGTGATGATGATCCGCAAGAAAGCTAAATTTTTTATACAATAGCTAAAAGCCAGCAAAAATAAGCCTTTTAAACCAAGGCAATTAAATCAACTTAGTCTAAGTGCTGATGATCGGCAAATTGGTGTACAGCGTGTCAGAGTCTAAAACTCAGGGAAAAACTAGCAATAAGCGTTGTATATTAACCTCCGAAGGTCGTCAGAAATTATTAAATGTGATCCAAGATAAGAATGATTCCGAATTGGCACGCGACGCAAGGTTAAACCGTGGAACAGTCACAAAAATCAGAGAAGCTCAGAAAGCAGTTACCTTTAGTTCCCTAGAGGGTTTATTTTCCAGTCTCAATCTTGATTTAGAACCTGGGGATTATCAGAATCTGGAAAAGCCTCCAGCATCATCTCGCCACAAAGCACCTGAGCCTAATGGTCAACCTATCATTGATCAAACACAGACTGAAAAATTTATAAACGCTCTTTATGAGCTAGACTATTCTAACCAGCGAAATTCATTCGAGCAAGCTATTACCGAAGTTAAACCAGCAGCCACTTTTTTCATTCACGGTCAACCGAGCTATGGACAACGTTGGTTAGTAAATCTACTCAGGTATAAAATTCCCTACCATCATATAAATGCTTGGCAGAAGTCAATTTACATTAAGCCTCATCGCAGAGATATCCAGGCTCTTTGGCAAAGTTTAGCTCAGGAATTGAAGACTTCTCCTATGCCGCAAAAAGTTGCTGAGGAACTTTACCAGCATTGGCAAACAAGCACGGTAATTTTAGCTATTCATGACGTAGACCTAATTGCTGGAAGTTGCTTGAAACAATTTATGGATGAGCTTTGGCAGCCTTTGGTTGAAAGAGTGAACAAAACTAGGGAGTTACAACGTTCCTATCGACTGTTGTTATTTTTAGTTGATAATAAAAATTCAAAGTTGAAGTTAGAAACATCTCTATCTTTAATCACAAAACCAGATATAAATCAACCTCATATTCCTCTTGCATTGCAAGCATTAGAACCTTTTAACAAAGATTTGATAGAAACTTGGGTTGGTGTCCAATATCAATTACTCTCGCAACTCCCTTGGAAAAGTTCAGAATCTATAGAACAAGTTATGTGTGAGATAGTAGAACGGGATAATCAGCCCATCTCTGTTTTCAGAGACATTTGTCAGTGCTTTGAGTTTGAATGGTATGAAATTGAAAGAGGATTAGCACTATGACAAACGAGCCACTAGAGTATACAGGTGAGCTAAAATACCAACCCAAACCAGATGCTGCAACTACCAACCTTAAAGAACGAAGATTGTTTCCTTATCTCCCTAGCCAAGACCTTGTTAAAGCGGTTAACCTAGCAATTTATCTCCAACGTCCCCTGTTACTCCAAGGAGAGCCGGGATGCGGGAAAACATTACTGGCTCGTGCTATTGCTGATGAATTTGGTAAGCGCAAGCGAATTAAAGACTATCCCTACTTTCCCTGGTACATCAAATCTACGACCCGTGCTAAAGAAGGTTTATATACTTATGATGCGGTTGCACGTCTGCGAGATGCTCAACTTGTCGGAACAGAAACTTATAAGCATTACTTGAGTGAACAAGAAATCAAAGAACTTTTTGAGCGACTCAAAAATCCTGATGCCTATATTACCTGGGGAGCTTTAGGTAATGCTTTTCAAGTGGAAAAATATCGTCCCATCCTTCTGATTGATGAGATAGATAAAGCTGATATAGACTTTCCCAACGACCTTTTGCGCGAACTGGACGAACAAAGTTTTACAATTACAGAAACTGGAAAATCAATTAAAACGCAGCAACCACCCATCGTCATCATTACCAGTAATAGTGAGAAAGAATTACCTGATGCTTTTCTAAGACGCTGTATTTTCTACTACCTGAAATTTCCGAGTGAAGATGATTTAATCAGGATTGTTAATGCTCACTTTCCTAAGCAATTATCAACAGAACTAGTAGATGCAGCAGTAAAACAGTTTATCGAATTACGTGAAACTGGAGCCAGCAGGAGGGACAGTAAAAAAGCTAGTACTAGTGAGTTGCTTGATTGGATACGCTGGCTCCAGCGTTATCCTCCAGAAGAAGCTTTCAAGATTATTGCCGATCTAGCCAATAATCTTCCGCTACTGGGGGTTTTACTCAAAACTAAAGAAGACCAAGAATACTACAAAAAATAGTTAAAGTGAGTAAGCAGAAACCACCTCTATTTGACTTTTTTATCGGACTGCGAGAGTCAGCAGGCTTACCTTTAACTATTGACCAATATCACTTGCTACTGCAAGCGTTGTCGGGAGGATTTGGCATTGCTAATCGTGAAGAGTTAAAGCAAATCTGTCGGCTGTTGTGGCTAAAATCTGAATCTTCACCTCAAGCAGAGAAATTTGAGCAATATTTTGAGCAATATTTTAAACAATATGATGAGTCATTAAAACCACAAACCCCAAACCACAAGTCAAGCCGCACCTCAAATAAAACCGACTCAGATGCAACAAAATCCAAAACTTCTGTAAATGAAACCGACTCGAAAACTTCAGTAACGACTTATAGCTCCTCAGAAAGCTCCTCATTTATCCCCACAGCGATGCGGGGAGAATTTCTGAATCAAAAATCTTTCAAACAAGGTAATTATCAATTAAGTGTAAAAGATTTTCCAATCACGGAACGACAAATTCAGCAAAATTGGCGTTACCTACGCCGTCCAATCCGAGAGGGAACCTTAACTGAGGTAGATATAGAAGCCACTGTTGAAAAAATTAGTCTTGATGGAGTTTTTCTAGAACCAGTTGTGATTCCCAATCGTATTAATCGGGCGGAATTGCTCCTTTTAATAGATGTTTCTAATTCAATGGTTCCCTTTCATCTCTTTTCTCAGAAATTGGTTGAGAACTTACAAGGTGGGCGTTTGGGTAAAGCTGATACCTACTACTTTCGCAACTGTCCCAAAGATTATTTATACTTATATCAAGAGCGTCCTGATGCAAAACTTATTCAGGATCTGCTGCCAAAATTGCATAGTAGGCGTACAGTTGGTTTAATTATAAGTGATGGAGGCGCTGCGCGTGGAGGCATTAGTCGAGAGCGGATTAAACTTACAGCTATGTTTCTAGAAGAATTTGCTCCTTTTGTCCGTCATATTGCTTGGTTAAATCCCATACCACCCGAACGCTGGCAAGGCACTACCGCTCAAGCGATTTCTCAATTAGTACCAATGTTTGAACTCAATGACCAAGGACTTAAAACTGCTATCCGTTTGAGTAAAGTTTGAAACTCATGACCCCTCTCACTAACTTTAAAATTAGCGAGAAGACATTTAAACATCCACGTCTAGTCGCCTTTGCCAAACGCTTTGGTGAGGCACACGTTGATTTAGCTTGCCATGCAGCTTTTCCTTTAGCACTGACTCCAGAACTTTTGTACTGCCTGCGGGAAAATTTCTTACCTGAGGCTCCCTGGATAGCTGTAGCTGATATTTTGCTTTTTTTATGTGACCCTGTAGGCTTTCAACTTTACGAACTGGAAGGAGAAATACGCAACGAGTTGCTTGTTTACCTAACAGAACGTTTTGGTCAAACGCGATTGTGCGAATCGGATCATAACTTGTCTGATTTTATGGTCGCTTATATCCGACAACAATTAAAGACCAATGATCGCGCCGACCAGGATTTAGGTCTAGCCCCTCACTGGACAGCGTTAGCTTACATCAGACCCAAACAAGCTGTTCGTGATATTGCTGAGGCACTAAAAGAGGTTTTAGAACGGGAAAATCCTGCGGAATGGGTGCGGTTAACCTCGTTAGTAGAAAGCTATGCTAATATTGACCCATTAATGAAGTCCGGTTTTGAACCCTTGTTAGTGTTAGCTCGTGGTTGGTATGCCTTGGTACGAGGGCAAGAGGAAGCAGCCGCCACCGAGTTTAGCCAGTTGGGTCAACCTGGGGAGCAAATTGAAGTTGGGGGAGTCAGGTTTGAAATTCCGCCAGCAGATAACGAGCGGACTTTTAAATTCGAGGTTGTTACCGTCAACCGTCGCGGCAAAATCATCAAACGAGAAACAAAACTTGCCCAATACTTCACCGAAAACCTTGGCAACAACATCACCCTAGAAATGGTCGCCATCCCAGGTGGCAAATTCATGATGGGTTCACCAGAAGATGAAGCCGAACGTTACGACGAAGAAAGCCCCCAACACGAAGTAACTGTTCCCCCCTTCTTTATGGGCAAGTACCCCATCACTCAGGCACAATGGCGGGCTGTGGCAGCTTTAGAACAAGTAAACCGCTCCCTTGAAACAGACCCATCGTATTTTAAAGGCGATAATTTACCAGTAGAGCAAATTTCTTGGGATCAAGCGATAGAGTTTTGTGATAGACTATCCAAATATACAGGAAAACACTACCGACTCCCTAGCGAAGCCGAGTGGGAGTATGCTTGTAGAGCAGGCACGACAACTCCGTTCCACTTTGGCGAAACTATCACATCGGATTTAGCAAACTACGATGCTGAATACACCTATGCTGATAGTCCTAAAGGTAAGCCCAGGGAGCAGACAACACCAGTAGGCAGTTTTGAAGTAGCGAATGCCTTTGGGTTGTATGATATGCACGGCAATGTCTGGGAATGGTGCTATGATCACTGGCACGAAGACTACGAAGGCGCTCCAACGGATGGCAGTGCCTGGATAGACAATATTAAAATTCTAAACGAAAATGATAATCATCCTCAAATGCGGATGCTGCGCGGTGGCTCCTGGGACAGCGATCCAAGGTATTGCCGCTCTGCGTGTCGTCATAGGAGCAAGCCGGACGATAGGAACTACAACGTCGGGTTTCGGGTTGTAGTTTCCGCCGCGAGGACATAATTCTTTACACTTTTACCCTTTAGTCCTCTACGCTTTTTCTTTTTCCCTTACCCTCCGCCGAAGGCGGTCGATATTTTTTTTGAGATTTGACACGACTATCAATAGTATCCAAGAAGTGGTAGATTTTGTCAAGTGGCTGATTGTGCAGATTAAAAATTTGTTTTTGACCAAATGCAAGATTTACCGATTATTCAAAAAACTTATGACCTGATTAAATGGTACGTGCCGATTTTAAATCGTTTGCCCATCAAACATAAATTTGGCTTAGGAGACAGGATGATAGCGGGACTTTACGACCTGCTAGAAGGATTGATTTTAGCACGATACGCTCAAGAAAAGCTAGCCCAGTTAGAACTATTAAATGCTAAATTAGACATCCTGCGTCATCAAACTAGATTATTATTTGATTTTCAGCAGTTTGACGAGCGACGATATGAATATGCTGGTCAACTCATCAATGAAATTGGTAATGAACTGGGTGGTTGGATTAGACAACAACGCCAAAAGGGTAAAAGATGAAACGATACGGTAATCTTTATCCTCAAATTACAGATTTTGCCAATTTAGTATTAGCAGCACATCAGGCACAACGGGGAAAGCGGTTTCGAGAGAAGATTTTAAAATTCAACTATAACCTAGAAGCAGAACTGGCAAAAATAAAGAGTGAATTAGAATCAAAAACTTATCAGCCAGGATGTTATAAAACTTTTGAAATTCGTGAACCAAAACCTCGGATGATTTCTGCTGCACCGTACCGGGATAGGGTAGTACATCATGCTTTGTGCAATATCATAGTCCCAATTTTTGAGAGAACTTTTATTGCTGATTCCTATGCTAATCGTTTAGGTTTTGGTACTCATAAAGCATTGCGTCGCTTTACTAGCTTTGCTCGTTCTAGTCGCTATATTTTGCAGTGTGATATTAAAAAATATTTTCCCAGCATTGATCACGAAATTCTTAAATCTCTTCTACGTCGTAAAGTAAAATGCCAAGATACTCTTTGGTTGCTAGACAAAATTATTGATAGCAGTAACCCCCAAGAGCCTGTAGTTGACTATTTTCCTAGTGATGATTTACTTTTCCCCTTGCAACGCCGAAAAGGTTTACCGATAGGCAACCTTAGTAGTCAATTTCTGGCGAATGTGCTTCTTGACAGTTTAGACCATTTTGTGAAAGAGGAACTGAAAGCGAAAAAATATATCCGCTACGTTGATGATTTTGCTTTATTTTCAGATGACTATGGATTTCTAAGTGAAGCAAGATTAGCAATAGAAGAACATTTAGTCAGTCTGAGGCTAAAGCTTCATTCTGTGAAAAGCCAACTATTTGAAACCCGACACGGGGCAAGTTTTCTTGGTTTTCGCATTCTGCCAGATACAATCCGAGTACGATCTGAGAACTTGCGAAGGGGGCGGCGGAGATTACAGCAGTTACAAAGGGACTATGCTCAAGGTAAAATTGAGTTTCAAGACGTGCATTGCTCAATCCAAAGTTGGCAAGCTCACCTTGCTCATGGAGATACTTGGCAGCTACGTCAAAAGATATTCGCATCTCTTGTTTTTACGAGAGGGTGAAGAAGGGGCAGGCACTTCCGGATGCTGCGCGGTGGCTCCTGGAACAACAATCCAAGGAATTGCCGCTCTGCGTGTCGTAATAGGAACAAGCCGGACAATAGGAACAACAACATCGGGTTTCGGGTTGTAGTTTCCGCCGCGAGAGCTGCTTTGTGCCAGAGTTGGCGTATGGGAATGCGTCGAGCGTGTTAAGAGCAGTCCAGACCTGTTCCTGAGATGTCGGTGACGATATCCGAAAATCAAACTGAGTTGGGCAGCTTGGTAGGTGTAAACCGAACAGTTGCTCAACTCTACAAATATATGTAGGCGATAAGCAATCAGGATCGGGCGCGAGGCAGCGATCGCCAAAGCTTCTCAAAATCATCATAGTTTGCGACTCTACTCAAGAAGATTTAAGAGCGTTGAAGCCCTTAGTTAGCAGCGGGTTCTGCTTCTTTTGGGCGAGATTTTTTCTCGAAAACTTGAATGTTTGGCTCTAGCAATACAAAACCTTTTTCTGTTGGGTCTCCCATTTTTCCAGCAATGGCTGCTACCCACTGCGGGTAGGTGGCAGCCGAGTCGGTGAGTTTCTTCCAAACTTTGGGTTTGATGGTGACTGTGATAATCCGTCCATCGCAGTCAACTTGAAATTGCTGCCACCCGTTCTCTACAGTTTGAGTTTGAGGCAGTTCATTTATTTTTATTAATAATTCGCGCACGCCCAGTTATCATTATTCACTCCTCCCATTGCCATTGCGAGGCTCGTATCTGAGATATTGCCAGATTTCGCGTATTTCAGATTGCCAAGCTTGGCGATCTGCTTCAGCTTGTCGTGCCTGATTTGCCAAAAGCCTCATGGTTTCAGTGGTAGAAGTAATTACGATTTCTCGCAATTGTCCCATCTGTAACTCCAGTCTGCCCATAGTTTCGACATTTCTGGTAGTTTGTTCTTCCAGTCGGTCTAGGTTCGCTTCAATACGAGTGAGTGTTTCGTCGTGGCGGTCAAGCCTCCGTTCAAGTTGGTTACGGCGTTGAGCTTCGTTAAGAGAAAATTCGGTTAATTGCCTGTGGGTAGCAGCAATCTGGTTGAGTATTTCGTTGTGGGATGAGACGGTTGCTTCTAGTCTGTCAAGTCTGCTTGGTTGGTCTTGGGTCATAATAGTTACACTCGAATAGCTACATCTTCAGGGAAGGGAATAGGCTCAGGCTCAGTTAGTATAATGTTTTGCCTGTACCATTGTCCGTCAGCCTCAAACTTCTCAAATTCTGTATCCAAGATTGCCCAGACACTGCGGTTAATGCCTGCATCGTAGCTAATAGCGAAAATGTCCGTACTCACGGTAGCGTCGATGCAGTTCTTCAAAGTCTTCTGGTCGCCAATAGTCAGACACTGTTCGCTGTGTAGCTTCAGTCGCAGGCATTTGTAACATCTGCTCCATCGGGTTATTAATAATGATTAAGCGATTGTCACTGTGCCTGGTGATGGACATGGGGCGATCGCCCGTTGATGCCCAGAGGGTTCCTGAAGGAACCCTCTCCTCGAATCGGAGATTCGAGGCAACCAAGCGGAGCTTGGTTGGGGCATAGGGCGCGCTTCGCGATCGCTTTCCCCAGCAGCAACCATCCTCTTAAGTAACGGTACGGGCAATCGAGGTTGAGAAGTAAAAACCGTGTCGCTAAAACTTAACATCTGTTCTGCTGTTTCGGCAGGAGTTGGTGGTTGTTCAGACGCCATCCATCCGAAAATCTCGATTGGTTGTTTGCATTTTTTCCAGGCTATCCGGACTCTGCCCTTCAATTTGTGGGCTGTTTCCAACAAACAATCTGCATAAATTTGAGCTATTTGGCTTGCCTCTTGCTGGTTAGGAGCTTGGATGATTACTCCCTGAATACTAAGCTTGTAGTCCCACCCTGGTTTGTGGTTGAGAATTTTAAGTAGGCTCTCCATTTGCTACCTCCTGGCTTGAGTGGTTGCCGAAAGTCTTGCGCCACAATATTTTTTGCTGTTCTTCATCTAATCCCAATTCTGCTGCGATTCGCCAAAAATCAGGTCGTGTTGGTAGTACTTCACCACGAGCTATTGCCTCAAGGTTTTTTAGTCCTGCTTTTTTTAGTTTTGTTAAGTTGGCTTGAACCAGACTGAAGATTGTTTCCTCTTCTTTAAATAAAGTCGGTTGTTTAGTCAAACCTTTTTGTTCTCGCTTTTGTGTGATCGCTTCAGTAATGATGTATGCAGCTAAATTCCCCATCGATCTCCTTTCGGATTCTGCCCATTCTTTAAAAAACTCATAATCATCAGAAGTTAGATAAACATTTACTCTAGGTTGCTTTGGAACCATTAAAGATGGCGATCGCGTAACTAAATTACACCACTTATCCTAAATTGTCCCATTAGGTTTTCCACTAATCTATCCAAAAAAATTATCTTTTGTCCTGTAGTGTACTTGATTTATATCCTATAGTGTCCTATACTGAGATAAGGAAAAGCGTTCAGGGGTACACACACCTATTGGCAAGGGGGTGTGTTCAAGGGTGAACACTTGAGGGGGTGAAAATATCCACGCGAATTTATTACGTCCACAGTTATTACGTTGATGGACAGGAATTTTTCAGCAAGAAACAGGTTCAGCAAATACTAGGCATACGACACCGCAGAACCATCAATGGGTATTTAGATGCTCTTGAACTTCCCCGCGCAAAACTCACTTGGGAAGCTGTCAAAGAGCTACTCAAGCTAAAACTATTTCTGTACGCTCGAATTGGCTACCACACACGCAAGATGTATCGTGTATTAAAAGCAGCAGGGCAACTCGAAAAAATATTTGAGTATTTGAACATAGACGTTGAGAAAGAATTTCAGGAGGTGCAGGATGGCTACTACCAACGGCAATGGACGGCGTAAAAGAACAGCATTGAATCAACTAATTGAGAACTCAAAACAAGCAGAAGAAAATCAGTCCGAACTCAGACAGAACCAGGTAGCAGATTCTTTTGAGTCAGCCCAGAGTTTGCAACAAGACACAGAAGCGATCGCCCACCCAGAAGAACAACCACCGGGTGATTCTCCTGATGCACAAGCGTCTCAAGATGAGGCAAGCGGTTTGGAGTCGAATAATGGGGCGATCGCTCATCCAGTAGAGCAGCCAACTCCTGTTGCAACAGAGTCGCCTGCAACAGAAGACTCACAACAAGAGGCACAAGCTGCCTCACCAAGCGCAGAAGAGGTGCTTCGGGCAGCCAAAGCGGCATCTCAAAAAGCGCAAGAACAAGCAACAGAATCTCCCTCATCAGAGCCATCCTCAAGCGAAGCACCGCAGTCATCAGGAGCGATTGAGAAAACAGTCAGCAGTGAGCTACAGCAAGCGACTAGTGACGCTGCCAAAGAGCTAGTGGATGCCAATAGTCAAGCATTGCAAGAGCGGGTACAAATTGGTGTACGCGAAGGCTTAGAAGACGCTAAAGATATCCGCAAAGGTTATCAATTGGGCTTGCTCAAAGGACTAACCCAAGCGAAACAAACCGATACCCGCGAATTGGGAGAACAGCTACAAGCCTTGCGTCAGCACACAGACCAAAAAGCGCAGTCTGAAGTGGAGGAGTCATTAACACAACTTAACAAAACGGTCAAAGCAGAGGATTTAGAGGAGTCCCCTTTGGAGTTGGTCAACCGCCTAGTGAAGGAGAGTGCCCCGAAACAGAGCGAGAATTTTCGGATTTTGTAACCGGGTTTGAAGCGGGGGTTCAGATGCAACAGAGACTAAGTGAGCAGTCAACACATAGATTATTGCAAGCAACTATTGTCCTATTAGGCGTTCTCTGTTTCATCCTGATTGGCTATAGTGCAGAGCGCACAAACCAACGAATTGCAGCATTGATGGTAGGCAGTGGATTAGTCGGCGCTGGTGTATACGCAAGTGTAAAAATGCACAAAAAAATGAGGTGATGTATGCGGTTATTAAGCACAGTAGCAACTGCCCTATTTATTGGATTTTGTATCCTTTCGTTTGCACCAGCAACCTTGGGATTGACACTTGGGAGTGGGTTATTTGGAGCAGGGTTATATGGGTTCTGTACAGAAACGTTGATATAAATCCGTCGGGCGGCTGAAATTTTGAGGAGTCGAAGTATGGTACTGGCAATTTCCCCCACATATTCGCAGGAATTCCCACTTTTTGAGGGATTTGACCTGTTTGAAAGAGCAACCATTTTGTATATCGAATTTGGGCGGTGGCTCAAACAGCAAGAGGAATCTCTGAGTAAGAAAGCGTTTCGCGAATTACTCAAAGGGTACGGAATGCTTCGGCGCGAGGCAACGAAATTCATCAAGGCGGCGAAAGCTACCGCAAGCTATGAAGCATCCGATTTAGCCAAGTTAGGGACAATGGTGTTTTCACTTGTTGCGCCGAAATATGAGGCATTGTGGGAGGAAATGTACTCTTACGGGGAACTCACCCAAGATTTTGTAGACGCACTCAAAAAAGAACGGTTTCCCACCAAAAAACGAGAAAAGAACGAGCCGGTTTCGGTTTGGAAACAACCTCCAGGGGGCGGAATGAGGTATTGCCAGATACCACCAATACACGACCAAGAAACGGGGGTTAAGCTCGAAAGAATAGTATTAGAATCAGGTGTCACTCCTCAAAAAGTTGTAACCCTTGCGCTCGAATGCTACCAGGCGCTCAAAGAAGGTAAGCTTCGGTGGGTAGAAGATGTAGAGCAGGCGATAGCTCCTGGTACAGTTGGGGTTGCTGATACAGATTTGGCTAGTGGTACAGATTTAGCTGGTGGTACAGTCGGGGCTGGTGGTACGAATGGAGCTTACGCTGTTGAGACAGAAAGTGTGATCGTTGTTGAGGAAACAAAACCAGCTCAGTTGTCAGTCCCGAAGCCAACAAGCTCTAAAGAAACAGCCCAAACAGAATTAGACGAATTAATCATAGAGCAAGCCCTCTTGTTCGCCCCTCAAACAGTGGCATTACCGTCAGCATCAAGAGTAAGTGGCTTAAAAATCAGCTTTGGCAAGACTTTGGATTATCTACCACATAAGAGTGTCACACGCCGGGTGTGGAAGGACAGCCACGCTGCAAAATTTATTCGAGCTTACGAGAATAATCAACTTGTAGAAGCACTGGATAAAGATGCTCGTAAGGGCGGCAAACGAATTGGTTATCTAGAGCTTGTTTGTGAACCGTACAAGGAAAAACTGTCAGATATGCCCGACTCTGACCTTCAGGCAGAAGGAGGGATGGTGGCAACAACACAAGAGTTCATAAACCAGTTTTTTGACGGCAATGCTGATAATGAAGTTTGGGTGGTTCGCTTTAAGTTTTACCCAGATGTCGAATCACAAGAGTCCGTTGTACAGTCAGAAGCTCAATTAGCTCAAGCTGTTGAGCCAGAAGAACAAAGCAAAAGTACCGATATGTTAGAAACGACTGGTACAGTCTCGGCTGATTCAGAAACTAGTTGTGCCCTCAAGACAGATTCAGAACAACACAACGCTCCGACGCTCCTTTTTCCAACCCCTAGGGGAGAGTATGGGGAGTGTGGGGAGAGAGGGGAGTGTGGGGAGAGTAACCAATCTCCATCTCCCCACACGGACCACACGGACCACACGGACCACACTTCCCCTGCGCCTACTGAGCGTTGGAGAGAGGGCTGGAAAAAGGGTTCGGTTGTTGTAACCAATTCGACCATACCAACATTACCTCGATGGGTAAAAGGAGAACTGTTACAGATTATTGATGTCAGTGGGCCGGTTGGGAGTATCCAGCGCATCACCGTCATTAACAGCAATTTCCAACAATACTCAACTTACGGGAACTGGATTGAAGAAGCACCATTGTGTCAAGTGAGTGGTGGTGATAGAGAGTGGTCAGGAAAAGTAGTCAAAATCGATTCAATTGGCAGAACATACCATCGAGTGAGTGCTGTTGATGATGCCAGTTGCTGGACGAGCATTAAACATGAGTTTTTAGTACCCATTGATACAACATCAGCGACTGCTGTTGTTGACAATCACGCTACTGTCAACAACAGTGGTGATTCTGAATCAAACGTTGAACAAATTGTGTTAGAGGAGTGGGGATTATCTCTTGGGGATGTGGTCCAGTGGGCGGATATAGAGCGATCACTAATGATGGCAGGGCAGATATATGACGTCACTGCTGATTATGCGTTGGTTGACTGTGGTTTCACTGAACCTGTACCAATTGCTTATCCGCAACTATCGAAGATAACCCCTGAGTTAATTGAGAAGGCATTCACTGACCATGCAAGCCCAATAAGTCAGATTTTTTACAGAGCAAAGAGCTACGTGGCGATGTGGAATGTCAATGCTCTCGGCGCTCAAAGCAGTCTGAAAGAACTACTGGCAATGTGTTGGCACTATAAGGTCTGGATTGATACTCTTGCGATGGAGTCGGAAAACGTATTAATGTTTATTCCGGGTGGAAGGGATTATTTAACAGTTAACAGTTAACAGTTATCAGTTATCAATTCGTAAACTCTTCACTCCAAAGCGCTACTGACTGTTAACTGATAACTGATAACTGAATTAATGCCCTCACCGATACAAAAGCTGTCCCGCCTCAAAAAACAAGGATTGATTGTTGATTTTACCTTATATGCCAATACGGTTCGGATAAGCAGGGGAGGCTCTTGAGGCTCTTGAGGCAGGGGAAGAAAAATTAGTTCTTTTCTCCCCCCCTGCTTCTCTTCTCCCCCTGCTCCCCCTGCTTGCCGAAACTGAGGATCTCCCTAACTGAACCGTATTGCCTTATATGCAAGCGGTGAAAACTTCTTCATCCGTCTACAACGCTCCCCTGGTGAAGAACAGCACGTATCGTTGGCTCAACTTGATGAATTTGTACGGTCGTTAGAGCAGTTTTAGTAATTAAAAAAAACAGAGATGGACAGAGAACAAGTAATAGACCTGTTGTGTCAAAAACGTGACAACCGTTGCTCTCGTGAATGGGCAGCAAGACAGATAGATTCTCTTTTTGTGAAAGAGGGGAATTACGAGGTAATAGCTCAGAAGTTAAATGCTGGTAGATACGTTCTGACCATGAGGGGTGGCGATTTTTGTGATACCGAAGTCACACGGTTATAGACGTCTTAGAGTTGTAAATTTTTCGGATGAAAGCCCCCACCATACGCAGTAAGAGTTCCCCGTTAAGAGTTAAGAGTTCCCTTTTACAGGGCGGATTCACTTGATTCATCGGTATATGGAGAGCGGTATGACTACAAACAATCTTCTTTCGGTATCCGAGCCAAACAGCAGTTATTGTCCAGCAATTGAAATACTGTGGCGGTGCTGTGCCCCTCTTTGAATATCTTTTACAGGCCAGCGTTGCAGTGTCTCATTAATGAAGAAGTAGTAAAAGTTGTTCGAGAAGAATGCGGCTACGTGGTTCGATTTTTATCTACTTTTGGTGTGTAAAGGGAGCATCAAATAGGCAAAGGACAACAACAAAATTTGAAATTGTTGATTTTGCTTTGAAAGTAGCGCTTTGCGCAAGCCCCAGGGGACAAAAAACAGATAAAAGTAAAGGAATAGTAATGACTATGAACAGAAGAAGAGGTATTCAACACAGGGACGGAACTATTTGGGAATTCACTCATCACAAAGCCAAAGGCGATGGCTTTGTCTCACCACAAGGAACATTTATTAGTGCAGAAGAATTTGAATGGGGTGTGTTGCAGGGCTTTATCAATACCGCACTTGGGAAGCCTCTAGCTACGAATGGTGGGAGGGCACATTCAGATTGGCGTGGTGTATCCATTCAGGGTTGACGTGTGCCCCTGAGGGGAGCGCGTTTTGTGTAGATTAATGCGTCCCCCGCAATACGACGAGGTAAGCTTTTATGCTCACAAGAGATATATTCTCATTTATTCAGATGATGTGTGTTGCAGGTGGAATCGTTGGTATTCACGGCATTGGTTTAGGACTGTTTAATCCTTATGGGATTCTACAAAAAGAAAAACAACCACTTGCAATACACCTTGGCATAATCTTTGTGGGAACAAGCATGTGTCTTGCAGGCAGTGCCTTGTACTGTACGCAACAGATAGATTATGAAGAAGAGGAAGAGAAGAAAAAACTCATAGGGAGCTCCACACAATTGTAAAAAATGTGTCTATTTTAGCAATAATCCGTATCTCCCGTGTGCAGTTCATCCGACAGAATTACGGGCAGATTGTCGTGATTATCAACCAAAAATAAGCGCATGAATGAGAGGAAAAAGGATGCATGGATTATGATGAACAGCATCTTTGAAATTCACTTGATTACCCAAGAATTAGAGCTTGTCGAAGCACAAATTACCCTTGCACAACGAAAGCTTGCTGTCTATATCACCTGCATCACAACATACCATCAAAAATTATCAAGATAAGCAGGCTGGCTTGATAGCGCTTTTGGAAGAATTAGAGGCGATAACACTTGCTGATTGAACAGGGTGTAGGGGGTAGGGTGTGGGGTGTAGAGTGAAGAATTGATTGACTTTTATTCCCTACACCCAACACCCCATACCCCACACCCAGGACCGAAGCGACGATAATTATCCACAGTTGGAGTACGTTAACAATGATTAATCAAAAGTCTCCCGAAACTATTAAACAGGAACTTAGACAGCTTGTTGACAACTTTTTACTCATTCAGAATCAGAAATCTTGGGATGAACTAGTAACTGATGAATTGCAGAAAAAGTATGAAGATGTCCTTTTTGAGTTGGACGAGGTTTATCTAGGCTATCGGGCATTGATAGGTTCACAAATTGATTAAGGAATCGTTTTTAACAGTTATCAGTTATCAGTTATCAGTTATCACTGACTTGCTTTTTACTGATAACTGATAACTGTGCATTGATGTATTTGGAGTATTTAGAATCGGACGAATTGGAATCGGAACACAACAATATTTACAAAGAATTGATTGATTTACGGCAAACGATTGAAGGTATTGGTAGAGC
>JBHYDF010000136.1:0-23573 GCA_051861145.1 Nostocaceae cyanobacterium | reverse complement strand
GAGTTAGGAGTTAGGAGTGAGGAGTTAGGAGTTAGGAGTGAGGAGTTAGGAGTTAAGAGTTAGGAGTTAAGAGTTGTGAATTAAATATTTCTTTGTAACCCCTTACTCCTAATTCCTCACTCCTCACTTTTAACTCTTAATTCATAACTCCTCACTCCTCACTCCTCACTCCTAACTCCTCACTCTTTGCACCAAGAATAACAACATCCCTACCGTCATCAAAACAAAAGCAGCGATCGCCCAAAATGGCACGCCCGAAGTTTGCCCCTCTGTAATCTTGCGGTTTATTTCTTGGCTATCTTGTAAATCTTGTGACGCTGTTCCCGCTGCCACAGTGACATTAAACTTTAACTCAAATGGTTTAAAACCAGCCCCGGCTTTTGGTTTACCGCGTAACAGCAACTGATAATTTCCTTGCCTGGGGAAAGTAATTTCTGTTCCGGGTATGCCTCGATAGCGCTCAGCTGTCACAGGTTGTAAGGTGGGTTCCAGCAGTGCTGGTTCTTCAGGTGCATAAGGTTCAGCGTAAACAGCTAACTCACAATTACACAACGATAGCGGAATAGTCTTCCCACCTTTACGGGTAAGAGCAAACCATGTTTTTGTCGGTTCTCCAGCGCGGGGAGTGTCATTCGGTTCTATGTGCAGGGTGGCACCAACATCCCCTGTTGTTTTCACCTGATGGGCAAAGGCCGTATGATTTATAGTAATAAAAAATACAGTTAAACTCAATAATAATACATATTTGAATTTTTGAGAGTAGTGCTGAAAAACGACTTGTAAGAAACTATGTTTGAGTTTTGGGGAGGTCGCAGCCTCCCCAAAACGTGAAAATACGAATGCTTTTAACAACGGCAAATCAACACCTCACTCATGTGTGACGTTTAGCGAACAGCATTTTGAGCTTTGAGAATATCATTACAAAATTCTTGCCATTCTTGCCGCTGTGATGGTTTCTATAGTGAGGTGCTTTTAAATGCCCGTATGTGAGTAGGGAGTAGGGAGTGTAGAGACGCGCGCCTTTGTTGCGTTTGGAGTGGGGAGTAGGGAGTTTAGATAATTTATTTGTTGTAAATCCTTAAGCCGACGTTACGACAACATAAGCCGACGTTACGACAACATAAGCCGACGTTACGACAACATAAGCCGACGTTACGACAACATAAGCTGACGTTACGACAACATAAGCCGACGTTAAGACACAAAAAATTAACGCTTAACGATATTAAACCCCACCCCTTAATCCCCTCCCCGCGCGCGGGGAGGGGCGGTTTTGGCGTAAGACAAAACCGGGGTGGGGTTCAGTAATTAGGGACAATCCGGTATTTATCGTGACTTGCTTGGAGGCACGTAAAATTTATCTAAAGATAGCATCGACCAGAAAAAGCGAGCCCTCACCAGCAAAACACAGAGAGTAATAATTCCCAGTAGCGCTACTGCTAACTTATTTCCCCAACTTGGCAAAGAACCCAGATAATGCGAGCCAATTATTATTGTATGAATAGTACTTAACAGCAAAGCTGGTAAGCTCAATAAATGAATCTGTCGCCAACGCTTGCCCAAAGACTTCTGCAAAGAATCAAAACTCGTCAAAGCGGCGGGAGTCATCAAAACTAACGCCACAACACCCGCAGCCATACCCCATTGAAATTCTGGCGGTAAGAAAAAGAAAGCCGCAAAATTCCATTGTAGTGAATGTTCTATCATGTGCGTAGTGTGGGCAACAGATAGAACAAACGCGCCTACTCCTAACGCACGTCGATAACGCAAAGGTGCTGCCCACAAATTGCTAATCGGACGAGCAATAAGCGCCAGAATTAACAATATCAGCGCCGCGTGTCCGGTATAATCTACCATTGTATCCCCAGTCCGCAGCAGTGTTAATACACCAATGGTGAGAGTCACCCAACCACCCAAGCGAAACAACTGACTGCGCCTGTCTTTACTTAACAGCGATGTAGACACACCTACACCTAACATCGTGGGTAGAGTTCCCAAGCCAAAAGCCAGCATCGTCGCTGCACCCATCCACAAATTACCAGTTTCCGCCGCTTTAATTTGAGCAGCATACAAAAAACCGCAAGGCATTAACCCCCAAGTCATCCCCAAAATTGCTGGTGTCCACCATCTATTTCCTGATGAAAGCTTAACCATTCCTGCACTTAAGCGGTTGTGTAAACTTCCCTGTAACAAAGGGTGTAACACAGGTATTCGCGGTAGAAAGTCCGGTTTGATTTGTCCCAAGCCAAACCAAATCAACATTAAACCAGTAATAATTGCAATCCACTGGCGTAATTCACTACCAACTCCTGCCATTTGCCCACTAGCAAGCAAAACCGAACCTAACGCGCCAATACCTGCACCAACAAGGGTATAACTCAACATTCGCCCCAAGTTGAGTAGAGTATGAAATTTTAATTGCTGCCGCCAATTAGAAGTTTCTTGTTGATGAGACAGAGAAAATGCCACGGTTAAGGGACCACACATCCCAACGCAATGTCCAAAACTTCCCAAGAATCCTAGGGCGATGATGAGGAAATAATCTAGCATATTGGCGGTTAGTTGCTAGTGATGCAATTAGCAATTATTGGTCTTTATTGATTATCACCTTTAGAAATGACGCAGCCATGTGAATTAAAATTATGGCAATTATCAAGTGCGTGGAAATCAACCACAGATGGACACGGATGGACACAGATAAGTTAAGTTATCTGTGTCCATCTGTGGTTATTATTACCGTAAAATTGATGCAAAAAAGTCTTTTGAGCATTGCAGGTGCTTGGTTCTTTTTATGGGGAACTTTAAGGTAAGTTTTCACCTCTGTCAAAAGACAATCTGTCAAACTTGACGAAAGCGCTATTTAAACTCAGGAAGGCACCAATGCATCAGATGAAAAAATGGATTTGGCTACTGCTGGCGTTACTGGTAGCATTTGCGGCGGTGAGTGGTAGCGGATTTTTGAGACAGCGCCAGGAGTCGCCCTTAATTGAAACTATTCGAGTGAAAAATCAGCAGCCAGGGAAAGAGGACGCGGGGAGTATGTTTAATAATTTCTCCGCTTCATCACAACCCGGTCAGTCTTTCAGAGAAGATGCAACTGAGAATGGGAAAATTATAAATGCTCCGCAAGTGTCAGCGGATAGGCTTTTTGCTCACATTCAGAATTTAAATTATAAGCGTTACACATCACAAGAGCGATCGCGCACTCGCAATTACATTACCTCCGAACTAAAAAAATTAGGCTGGAAACCCCAACTGCAAAACTTTGCTGAAGGTGTTAACATCTTCGCCGAACGTCAAGGAACTGATAAAAAGGCGGGAAAAATTCTCGTCGGCGCTCATTATGATACTGTTGCCATCTCTCCTGGTGCGGATGATAATGCTAGCGGTGTTGCTGCACTCCTGGAAATTGCCCGACTTCTCGGTACTCGTCAGACACCACGCACGTTGCAATTAGTATTTTTTGACAAAGAAGAAGCAGGACTACTAGGTAGTAAAGCTTTTACTACCCAGTCAGCACAATTATTACAAAACCTACGCGGTGTAATTGTTATGGATATGATTGGTTATGCTTGTTACACTGCTGGCTGCCAGCAATATCCTGCTAGTTTACCTGTTACCCCACCTAGCGATAAGGGAGATTTTGTGGTAGTGGTAGGCGATACAGAACATTTGCCACTGCTTAATACATTTCAAAAATTACAGGCGAATCCCTCAATTGCCCAAAATGCGATCGCCCCAACCCTCCTAAAAAAAGGGGGCGAAGAGATCCCCCCAACCCCCCTTAAAAAGGGGGGCGAAGAAGTAACTCAAAATCCCCTTAAAAAGGGAGGCGAAGAAGTAACTCAAAACTCTCTTAATAAGCAAGGCGAGAAACTATCCCCCCTTTTTAAGGGGGGCAAGGGGGGATCTCAATTACCACCTATATTGCCATTGCCGGTTCCTCTCAAAGGCTTGCTCACACCCGATGTATTACGCAGCGATCATGCTCCTTTCTGGCTTCAGGGAGTAGGTGCAGTACTAGTAACTGATACAGCTAATCTACGTAGTCCTCACTACCACCAACCTAGTGATACTCCCTCTACTATTGAACAATCCTTTTTTACCGGAGCAGCGCAAGTTGTGATTAATGCAACTACAACTTTATTGGAAAATAGCGGTGTTTTGAATACGCCAGCATCAAACTCTTGAAATTTGGTTTTTCACACCGTTAGCAGTATATCAGCAAGGTGAGCAGGTCGAGACAGATAAGGGCAATGACCACCAGGTAACTCAATTGCATTAACACCTAAACGCTTGCGTGCAGCATACTTAGACCATGCAGGGGAAATTATTCTATCTTCAGCACAGACAATATAAACAGACTCCACATCTGGTAAAGCTGGCAAGGGAAAAACCTCAGTTAAATGTGCAAGTGATAGATGATTTCGCAGTTTAGATATTGCCCAACGCGCTACATCGGGTTTACAGTCGTGAAAGAAAAATTCCATCGCCACCGCTTCATCTTCAAAACAGTTTTTCCCTAACGAAGCTGGAGTAAATATATCAGGCTCATCACGCACTTGCTCAAGTTTACTTGCTTCTGGCTGTTCGTAGCCTGCTGCTTTCAGCATATCAGGAGCCATATCTTCATAACATTGTTCTATTACATTCATTCCTGGGTAGGGGATAAGTGCAGCAAGAAACACAAGCTTGCGGACAGGACGCTGATTGGCGACAAGGGGGATAATAGTACCACCCATTGAAGTTCCAACAAGTATCACATCGTCTTCATCTGGTGGAAGCGACTTAATTACAGCTTCTGCAAAATCTGATAAACTGGCGGAAGGATTTTCAATTGGTAAATCCATTGCTACCGCCTTGTGACCTTGCGCTTGCAAATAAGGAATTAGCAGATCCCAAGACCATGCACCTAGCCAAGCGGCGTGAACTAAACAGAAAACACTCATATTGATTTTGGATTTTGGATTTTGGATTTTGGATTGGTAACTTTGATTTCGTGAATGTTCCAGAATGTGTTAGCAAACGCAAGGGCGGAATATTTGATGCCTTGAATGCGATCGCGCACCGCCACCATTTCTAATCTGTTCACTAAGTAAATAAACGGTAAATATTCCTGAGCTAACTGTTGAGTTTCTGCATAAATTGCTTTACGCTTCTCTTCATCAGGTTCTCTTGCAGCTTGGATGTACAGCCTGTGAATTTCTGCTTCCCAATCAGCTACTTCCCTACCTTGAATTGGCTTTTGTCCAGCTTGAGGTTTCTGATTAAACATATGGACTCCACTTTCGGGATTCCAAACACTAGCTATATCATTCGGTTCTAAACTACCAACAAAACCTGCCAAAGCGGCTTCCCAATCTAAAGTGTTACCCAGCTTATCTACCGCAGTGTTATTTGCCATTAGGGCAAAATCGACGCTGATACCGATTTTGCTTAAATCTTGTTTAATTTGCGCTCCCATTGCCTCCAGAGTTTTACTTTCAGAACCAGCAATTAAAGTAAAGCGGACGCTGTTACCAAATGCATCTACAAGTTGATTTTTTTCGTTATATTTAAATCCGGCTTTTAGTAACAGTTCCTTTGCCTTTTGTGGATTATAGTTATATACTTTTAACCCTTCTTCAGGCGAAAGATAATAGGGACTTTGCACAACAATTGGAGAATTTTCTAATTTACCCAATCCGTGAAAAGTGTTATTCAGCATTGTTTTACGGTCAATAGCATAGGCTATTGCTTGTCGAAATTCTAATGTATTAAACCAACGTGATTTGACTGGATCTACCAAAGGTTTTCCGTCTCTTTTCCCTTTGTTTAGATTGAATACTATAAATGACTCTATTGCACTAGAACCACCATTATAAATTTTGTAATTTCCTTGCCTTTCTTGCCGCTTTAACAAAGAAAAGTATTGTGGTTCCACGTTCACAGCATCCAGCCCACCAGAACGAAATTGTAGTAATAAAGTATCCATAGATGGCACTAATTGCCAAACTATTCGTTCAATATAAGGCTGGGGATTACCTTGAGCATCTTTGCGCCAATAGTAAGGATTACGCCGAAACACCACACACTGACTGGTATCGTAGCGTTCTAGTTTGTAAGCTCCATTGACTATAACTTGATTTGGAGGAGTATCAGTACCCCATTTTGTTAAAAACATCGGCTTTCCTTCTTTATCTTTTGTTCTTACCGATGCTTCAAGAACATGGGCTGGTAAAACTGGAATATTTGTAATCCGTAAGAAAGGAGCAAAAGGTTCTGATAAGCTAAACTCAACCCGATTTTGGTCAAGTTTTCGTACCTTGGGTAATGCCCCACTCTCTCCAATTTGGAGCATATCTCTCATACCTGTGGGAATCTCTTTGTTGAGATAAACATCGTTGTAACTAAATACCACATCATCTGCTGTTAGAGGTTCGCCATCAGACCATTTTAATCCTGAACGTAAGGTAAAAATAACCCGTAATTTGTCATCAGAAATTTGCCACGATTGAGCTAAAGCCGGTTCAATTTTTCCTGTTAATGGATTTTCCTGAACTAACCCTTCATAGGTTAAGCCAAAAATATTAACTATCGGATTTTCATTGAAAGCAGCGTTAAAAGTGTTGGGTTCACCAGCAACACCAACTACTAATTGATTTACCTGAGTAGATTGGGTTTGAGAGTGAATTTTGTTACCAACCAAAACAATGACTACTATTGTCAAAGTCAGCATGACTAGTAACAAAAAACGCCGAATTGTGGAAATAAATTTCCCGGAAAAACTCATACAAACTGCGTCAAAATTGCATCTTCCGTTACATAGTCCAACAACCAAGGTTCTGCAAATTTTCCTGGTTCTTCAGGTGGATGAGTTCTTTGCCAGTCGATGGTTTGCCGCAGTGCTTCATCTGACGGTACAATTTCCCTGTATCCCAACTCTTGGCGAATACGAGTTGAATCTACACACCAATCTTGTTGTGTATTAACCGACAACTTCCACTCTGGCGGTAACTTGTCTTTAGGCACAACAACAACCCTACCCCGCCATCCTGCAAGTTTCCCTATATTGGTAATGCGTTCCGCTTCGGTTTGTGTTTCTGCTTCAGCAACGTGATAAATGCGACCTGTGGCTTGTTCATTTGTGACTGTTAAAGCGATCGCATATGCTACATTTTCTACATATCCATAACAACCCCGCCAATTAGCTATACTTTCTTCCAAAACAATAACTGGACGATTATCATCCATACGTTGCAAGTAACAAAACAGACGATGTAATGGGTCATTTGCACCGTAAACCATCGGCAATCTTACAATTGTCCCAGGTAAATTGGGGTTTGCCATCACTATCTTTTCGACCAGAATTTTTTCGTAATCAACTGGTGCTTTTAAAGGTCTTTCGAGCATTTCCCGAAATGGATAAAGTGACGAACGCAAAGGCGAATCTTCAGTCAATGGTACTGGCACAACATCAGATTCCTTACCCCAAAGCACATCATAGGCGCGGTATACATCCATACTGCTAACCGCAACTACACGCTTAGCAATACCTTGAAATGTCTTCATCAGCGTGTGTGCATCTTGCTCACTGTATGCAACCATATCTAACACGACTTCAGGAGAAAGCTGCTCAAAATTGCTTTTTAGGTTGAATAATTGGGAGCGATCGCCTAAAACTTCCTGCACATTTGCCGGTAATTCTGCCGTGGTTTGTCCCCGATGAAATATAGTTACTTCATGACCCATTTTTATCAGGTGACGAACTACAGGAGGACCAATAAAATTAGTACCACCAATCACTAGAACTTTCATGTTTCCCATCCTTTTTTTAAATCTTATTACTTACCAGTTAAACCAAAGACACAAAGAACACCTTTATCTTCTTCTTTGCGCCTTTGCGCCTTTGCGTGAGGTTAAAAAATCTTAATGCCAGAGTGCCAAATTACAAAACTCTGCTACCTGGTGCGTTTAACTCTGCTACCTGGTGCGTTTGAACACCAAAATAAATTTCTTAAAAAGACGCAGGTGTTTTTTGGATGATACTGTCAATTAACCCGTAAGCTTTTGCTTCTTCAGCACTCATGAAAAAATCGCGTTCCGAGTCCATTTCAATTTTTTCGATTGATTGACCAGTATTAGCAGCAAGTATCCTGTTTATTACTGTTCGGAAATACAAAATTTCTTTAGCTGCAATCTCAATATCACTCGCTTTTCCTTGAGCGCCTCCTGATGGTTGGTGAATCATAATTCGAGCATTAGGGAGAGCATATCTTTTGCCTTTGGTTCCAGAAGAAAGCAAAAATGCTCCCATTGAAGCAGCAGTGCCGATACATACTGTACAAACTTCTGAGCGAATTTGATTCATAGCATCGTAAATAGCCATTCCTGCTGTGACTGAACCACCAGGACTATTGATATATAATGTAATATCTTTCTCTGGTTCTTCAGCGTCAAGAAAAAGCATTTGTGCAACAACCAGGTTAGCTGTTTCTTCTGTTACCTCACCTCTCAAAAAGACAATTCGCTCTGAAAGTAAGCGAGAATAAATATCTAATGCTCGTTCTCCTTTATCTGATGGTATAATAACAAAGGGAATGCTTTGTGGAACGGGAGAATTCATATCTGCTATCTCCTAATGATGGAAATTTCACAGCAAATTATCTGCCCAAGTTATGAAGGGCATTTTTATATAAAAAGTTTGGAAGTGGATTTGTAAAAATGTTGCATTTTGCCGTGAAATAAATTTCCGGCTTAAAGCTTAAACCTGTTAAAAACAGGTTGAAATCTTTATACAATAGGTGGGGCTATGTACTACATGCTCAAAAAATCTTGATTTCACCTCGGTGGGCAGTGCCCACCCTACTAACTACAAGTGCGCTCAAAGGTTAAAAATCGAATGGTTTAGAGTTTTAACCCATTTTAATGGGTTTAAGCTTTAAGCCGGAAATTTATTTCACGGCTTTCTGTTCAGTCATAATTTTTATTGACAAATGTTTCTAAAATTTGTGATAGTTTCTCACTCAACTTATACTCCCATCCACCATTGATATAGGAACTGAGAATAATGCTATCTAACTCCTCATATCTACCAGCAGGTATGGAAGGGAAAACTCTGATTTGAGCAGGCGGTACTAATGTCTGAGTCACTGCTTTTGGCTCTTGTCTGAATTGACCTTGGCAAGTTTTAGTAGAATGTAAAGGTTCAACCAACTTGGTAGCTTTATGCCTCAAACCTTTATGTTCTAGTTGAAGTTGAGTCCCACCATCAACAGGTTTGAGCGTCCAAGTCACAATCGAAGGCTGGTACATCATACTATCTTGCCAGGTGAAGGAAAGCCGCTTTGGTTCATCCAGTTCAATCACTTCACAATCAATACTTTCGCCTAGTCCTGGCATTGATGAGTACAAAAACCGAAATTTATGCCCGACACGCGGCTCAAAGTCATTTTCCATCAACCACGCGGCAAGTGCATGGCGGTTGGTGAGTACTTGCCAAACCCGTTGCGGGGGATGCGGATAAAAAATTTCCTTTTTTAAGTCTCGGAGCATGGATTTTCCTCCAAATAGTTGCCAAGGGCATCCAGTTTTTCTTGCCAGAACTGTTCATAATGAGCAACCCAGTCAGATACCTGCTTCAGTGGTTCCGGGTTTAGCCGATACAGGCGCTGCCGCCCGGCTTTGCGCATTTGTACTAAGCCCGCTTCACAAAGAACCTGCAAGTGCTGAGATATAGCTGGCAAGCTCATGGCAAATGGCTCTGCCAACTCTTTAACTGGTTGCTCTCCAAGACGCAACCGATCTAATAGTGCCCGCCTGGTTGGATCTGCGATCGCAACAAAGACATCGGCACTAGCCGCAGGTCTACTCATTCGGGTAAACCATATATTTAAGCATTTACTTAACTGTTTCTATAATAGATAAGTGATTGCTTAAATGTCAACTAATCAATAAATAAATAACCCCCATGCTTTTAGCCTGGGGGTGTGAGTTTTTTGAACAAAGAATCCGCCGTCGCGATGATGGCGGAGTGTTACCTGAGTAGCCTTGTTACCCTAACATCATATTCAGTACCTTTTGGATGCTCACTTCTAGCTTGGATGAGTGCCATACCATCAGCTTTTTGTTTTGATTCTGCGTCGATTTCGTATCGTGTTGTCCCGCTTTGACAGGTATTTTGGTCAGCAAATTCTTTAATATCGACCATTACCTCGTAAGTATGAACCATTTTGGGACCTCCGAATGTGCTTTATACACAACGATGGGAATTAGGATCAAGTATATGAACACATAGAGGTGTCAGTCTTAAACAAATACAATTTTTGAGAAAAAATATAGAATCTTATCAATTCAGGAAAAGCTGTGTAAACAGATGTAAAGAAAAAAAGCCGTGAACTAAAGTTCCACACTTTAGCTTAAACCCATTAAAATGGGTTAAAACTCTTAACCAGTCGGTTTTTAACCTATGTAGAGACGCGAAATTTCGCGTCTCTACAAAGCCCGAATTTTAATTCAGGGCTAAATTTTAGGATTATTGAGAAATCAAATTAGCGAGAAATTGCGTGACTGATGATATCTGCGTTATGAGTGCAATTTCTGCTTTGGCTGGTAATTTTTTGACAAATCTTCTAGTTTTGCTACTGGTAAATTTTGATATTGAGCGGTCAAGTTTTGAGGAAGAAATCTTCCTCGCAAACCATAGCTAAATAAGCCCATGTACTCATAAAACACAAGCATTGCTTTTTTAGTATTAGCTAACTCATTTGGGATGGGACTTGGATGAGGAATAACTTCAAATCCTAAACCGCGAAAAGTCAGTAGCGAACGTAACATATGTGGAGGGTCGGTTACTAGCAGAATTTGCTTGACTCCTCGTGGTTGTAATGCTGAGGCGGTGAATAGTGCGTTTTCTTGAGTTGTTTGCGAACAATGTTCTTCGTCTAATGCTTGATTAGGAATACCTTCTGCTTTTAATCCCTCAAGAATTTCTGTTCCATCTCCCGCACCACTGGCAAAAATCAAAGGTGCGCGATGAGATTTCCAAAGTTCAGCTGCAACCTTCACACGAGATTCTCTAAATGGTTTTCCACGACCTAAGATGACTATTGCATCTGCTGTTATACCGGGATCGGCGGGAATAAAAGCTTCTAATCCTTTGTTTGCTACGGCGATTGTCAGTGGAAAAGTTGCACTAAAGTAAATCACTAATACAACTGTTGCAAATCCACTCCATAAACGTTTCCATCGTAATCGTGGGATCATCCAAGGTAAGAACACTAACAAAAGGAGTGGCAAAACAACTAAGATTGGTGTCATCAGCCAGTTAGAAAGCATTGACTTTGCAACAAGCCACTGGCTAACAGGGCGATCGCACAACGCTAGATTCAGCATTGAAGTTAATTATTTCAAACTGTAACAGTACTCGCTACCATGTTAAACCAACCAGTTCGTAGTGAGCGCTTAAGCGCTTACTACAAACCTTTAATTTTTTACGCCGACTTACTTATCCTCTTGGAGTGATTGTGTTTGCAATCAGATTTTTATACTAGCTGCGATCGCTTCGGTAACTTTACTATAAGAAAATCTTATTACTAATATTTACTTTTTCTGTCAAGTCTTCTTGACGCTTTGTAACAAGATTGTTATATTTATTTACATAAGTTAATAAAAAGAGAAAAAAGACTATGTATACAACAGTTAACGAAAACGGCATTCTCAATAACTACGCAAAGGAACCAGAGATGTACTATGCTGCTTTCCCTTCAAATGAGCAGCAACGCCGCTATATTGTTCAAGGAGCGATCGCAACATTATTTGTCACTGCTTTGGTTGTGGTTTCCTTAGTGATTAGCTAAGATTTTAAATTTTTGCATCGGTATCTCCCATCGACATTTGGATTCCTCGTATTTACCTCGGTTTACCAGCCGGGGTTTTTTTGGCTAGGGGCGCTTGGGCGCTTGGGCGCTTGGGCTAGGGAAAGAGTAGTTACTAGGAGCATCTTTTTAGGAACATTTTGGAACTTTTCCATACATTTGTGCGACGATAAATAAAGATGTGAAGCTTTTGCTCCGTCTTTGACACAAGCAGACTTTAACTACGAAAGTTATAAATTGCTTGCACGGGATACAAACATATGCTACGGCGAGTTGTTACTGGAAGCCCGGTGTCTGAAATTAAAAAATTAGAGCCTTGAAGCTTGCTTTGAGGCGTTGCTGGATACGCCTGCATTCAATTCGTTGGATGTTGTTATACTCAGGATTGCTAAGATGTCTATGATGTCTGTAGTTGTTCGGGTTAAAAGTATCAGGGCGTCTATCTTGACAAGCTGTGTTGGCTTGTTCTACGCAGCAATTCTTCCTTTGTATTCAATCACTTGCAAAAGTAGATTTTCAGAAAATTCAACCACAGATGAACACAGATGAACACAGATGATAAATTATCTGTGTCCATCTGTGTCTATCTGTGTTCGCAAAACCTAAAACCTGATACCAATTTGAAAAATGATTGCGACAGATGGATTTACATAACCCATACCCACAGAGGGTTTATCAATCACGCCACTTGCAGATAGCGCGCTTAACCCGCAAGGGCGCAGTGGCTTCAAAATCTAAAATCTAAAATCCTGTTAGGGTATGATTTTTGCAACAAGTCTATTAGCTATTCCCCGCAAGAGGACGAAAACTAAAACATACACTACATACAAAAATAAAAAAGGTATAAGGGAAATTTACCCTTATACCTTTTATTCCCTTCAAGCAGTCGCTTCTACGAGTTCAACTTTATCGCTACTAACAATTTGCTGTTGCAAATCTTGCCAGCGAACGTTTTTCAAACTTGGTAAAACAACGTGTGCTTTACCCACTCTTTCAACTGGGCCTAGTCCTACAGATCGCATCCCCGCAGCGATCGCACCTTCTACTCCGGCGGCGGCGTCTTCTACGACAACGCATTGCGAAGGAGAAAGACCTAGTTGTTGTGCTGCATGTAAAAACAGGTCTGGTGCTGGTTTGGGTTGAGATACGCTGTAACCGTCTGATATTGCGTCAAAATATTCGGCAATACCTAAACGTTCGATGACGGTACGAGCATTTTTGCTGGATGATCCCAAAGCGATTTTAATTCCCGAATTTTGCAATTCTTGCAGTAAATTCACTACTCCAGGTAGTAAATCTTCTGGTGAAATCTCTTGCATCAATGCAACGTAGTAGTCGTTTTTACGCTCCATCATGTCTTGCATTTGCGCTTCGGTGGCGGGGCGATCGCCTAAAATTTGCAGCAAAGATTCACGACGTGGTAAGCCACGCATCCCATCATTCGCCTCTCTATTAAAGGGGATACCTTCTTCATCTGCCATTCGCTTCCAAGCTTGATAGTGAAGCTCCGCAGTATCAGTTATTACGCCGTCTAAGTCGAAGATGACGCCCTGAATTTGGCAGGGGGAGATGGAGAAGAGATTTTGTTTGTTTGTTTGTTTGTGTGTGACTTTGTTCTGTTCGTTAGTTAGGTCAAATTCGTGCCATTCGTTACGCCATTTGAGGCGGAATTTTAAGCGCGTCCAGTGATTGGGGAGATTTGGACAAGCGATGGGACCAAATTGAGTCATGCGGATACCGCCAAACCCAAAGATAACAGCTTGCCATACTGACCCAGCACTAGCAGCGTGAATACCTTCATGGGCGTTAAGTCGTACGTCTTCTAAGTCAACCAATGCTGCACGCATGAAGTGGGTGTAAGCTTCTGCTGAGTTATTGAGATCACAAGCTAGGATAGCGTGAATTGCGGGACCGAGAGAGGAACCATAGCTGTGATCGGTGCGGGGAGTGTAATAATCCCAGTTGGTTTGTAGGGTTTTGGAGTCGAAGCGATCGCGCAGTAAATACATCAACATCAATACATCTGGCTGCTTGAGAATCTGTTTCTGGTTAGTAGCTTCCACTCCCAACAAACCTTGCATTGATTTGGTGCGCGGTTCGTAGTCATCTAAATTGACATCTTCTAAGTTGAAGAAGCCTTCAAACTGTTCAATTAAACCAGTTTCCTGGTCATGATTGAGATATAGATGATTGGCAATGTCTGCCCATAATTCCAATTGTTGTGGCTGCAAGTTGAGTTTTTGTGCCAGTGTGACAAAGCTATCGGGGTGGTGCTTCACCAACCAATTCCATATCTTGACACCGGTTTGTAAGTGCCATTGGACTAGTAAATTAGTGAAGGCGTTGTTATCTACGCGATCGTGATTTTCATCTGGGCCGATGACATCACGAATATCGTAACTGTGGCGTTGTTGATTCCACTCTACGCGGCTTTCCCAGAAAACAGCCGTATCTAAAATGATTTCCGCCCCATAGTCGCGTATCCATTCATCATCACCTGTGGTTTGCCAGTAGTGCCAAACGGCGTAAGCTATATCACTATTGATATGCACTTCAATGTCACCGCACCAGATGCGAACCATTTCACCTTTGGGGCCAGGTACCCAACGGGGAGTTACTTCATCACCAGTATTGGCACTTTCCCAAGCATACATTGCTCCTTTGTATCCCATTTCTTCAGCTTTGCGCCGCGCCCCAAGTAAAGTATGGTAGCGGTAGGTGAGCAAGTTTCGCGCTAATGCTGGTTGAGTATGGGCTAACAAGGGTAGGATAAAAACTTCCGTGTCCCAAAAGATATGTCCGCTATAGCCAAAACCGGAAAGTGATTTGGGAGGAATGCTAACGCGGTTGTCGTGACGTGGTGCGACGGCGAGTAATTGGAAGATGTTGTAGCGGATGCTCAACTGTGCTTGTTCATCGCCTTCAATAATTACATCATTGTTTTCCCACAGCTGATCCCAAACTGCAATATGTGTTGCTAGCAAGGTGGAATAGCTGGGCGCTGTAACTAACTTAATTAAAGCTGCTTCACCAGGTGTTGCTATTTCCCGTGAGGTGTACACAGTAACAATCTTTTCGAGGGCGACACTTTTTCCGGGTTCAATTTGGAAGTGTGTCGTTAATGTTGGGCTGTGATGTTCAACTTGATGTACGCGCACGGGTGCAGCATCTTCACCTTCTATCACTAGCTTAGCTGCCATACCCAATTCAATGTTTGAATGGATAGTCTGATGGGAAAGCCAGAGAATATTATCTAAGCCACCTTGCTTTAAAGTCTGCCAGTGTTTGACACTTTGAGTGTGGGGTTCGGGATGAAACCCAGCTTCAATTTCGATGTCGCCTGCAAAATCTACGGATGTAATTTGACACCGGACTGCCAAAAAATGTTGATTGGCTAAACTGACAAACCGCTCAAAATGGAATTCCAAAGTGTGTCCCGCCGGACTGCGCCACAGCACTTCACGGCTGACTATACCCAAACGCATATCCAGCCGACGTTCGTAGCTGAGAATTTCGCCACTATCCATGCGGAAGCGTTCCCCTGCTACTTTCACAACAAAGGGTAGCCAATTGGGGCAATTAACTAATTCTGTAGTTGCAATGGCAACATCATCATAAATGCCGTTGATTATTGTTGCTGCATGATCATTGGGATACCCTTCCTCGAATGCACCTCGCGTTCCTAAATAGCCGTTGCTAAGGGTAAAGACTGTTTCTTTATGATGTTGTTTACTGGGATCGAACTCCGTTTCAATAATATTCCAACCATTAGAATCTACCAGTTGCAAGTTTTGTTCAGAATTGCTCATAGAAAATTCTTGCATGACTCAATAACCTTATAGTTTGATGGCTCTGTTTCGGACACAGATGCACTAAAATAGTTAGGAATAGCTAGGGGGTCTAATTAGCTCTTCACTACCTTCCCCAACTGCTCAAGCTTCTATGCATCTAGATAAACAGTCAACGTGACGTGCAATGCAAAAGTGGCGTTCCCGTTTTCATCCTTCTACTGATAGATTTTCTAATCTTTTTTGTTAAAAAAATCTAAAGATGAGAAAAAATATATGATTCTACACATTTAATCGTTAAATGCACAAAGATGAATATTTTTTTAATAAAATTATGTAAATAATGTTTACATGCGATAATTTAGTCCGCCTGGGATTTAAATCCCAGGCTGATAGCAGAAGTCCATTAAAATGGACTAAAACTATAACTAGTTTTTGAGTTATTTTAGTCACTATGCTAATACAAATATTAGTGGTTTACTCGTAGATGTGTAAGATAGCCTTAAAATCTTTCGTAAGAGCCAATAAACCGGGTTTCTGAGGCTTTGAGTGAGAGCAAATCAAATAAAATTGCTATACAATAAGAGGCTTTATTGGCTGTAAATAAATATTATTCACATTCTTCATATCTATTCAAAAATTATTTTTTACCTTTGTCTTTAGCAATTATGAAAACAGCGTATATATTTATGTGCTTGAATCAAAGGCAATTTCATCTTTTTTTTTCGCCGTTGTTTTTTGTGATAAAAAGTATTTAAATTATCTTCCGCATACGGTAATTTTCAGTAATTCGACTTAATGATATTGTTAAAATCTGCTTTTTGGTTGTTTATAAAGCATGAACAAACTTTACAATTACACAGTTTTATTAGGATTTAGCTTGGCGATAGCTACGATCCCCATTTCTTCCATAGATGCGGCACAAGCGCTACCCATTCCTAATGGCTTTCAACCGATTCTTGAAGATACAGGTGTGCAAGTCTATCAAAAAGTCTACGCAAATGGAAGGCGAGAATATGTTACCGTTGTCAATACTGCCAAAGCGACGGTAGAAAACTTAATAGGTGCAAAAGTTAGCACTCCTAACGAAAAAATCATAAAAAAGTTGCTCAGCAATTTTTGGCAAGATGCTGTGATTAAAAATACACACTCACAAAAAGCGAAAGTTGTTGTGAATGGTGCATTCTTTTCTACGAATGACAATCCAACGGGGATCGCTTTTGGTTTGAAAGCGCGTGGAAATGTTGTAACCTACGGTTATGCGATAGGCAAAGAATACCCTGGTCAGATTCGCACATTTGCCTTTGATCCTTTAGCTGGAAGTGCTAACATCCAGGCATATGCCAAGCAAACATTCGACCGTTTCCCGGAAGTAGTTGGTGCATTGGATGCAAATGCAAATAAATCTGCTGAAAAATATTTACCGCGAACCTTTGTAGGTGTGCGCGATGATAATGGCGATCGCATTCAAGAAACGGTGATTTTATATTCAAGTAATTACGCTCGACAAATAGATGCATCTCTGGTACTTAAAGGTTTTGGTGCGATCGCACAAGCAATGTTGGATGGTGGTGGTAGCACTGGATTAATTGTAGATGGTAAGGCGTTGATTTCTACAAATCGTCCAATACCACATGCATTAGTAGTGTATGCGGGGAAATAAATTTAGATTGACAAAGGGAGTGGGGAGGAGCCACTGCGTTGCTCATGTGACCAAAGTTGTAGCAAGTGGCGTTGGGGAGTAGGGAGTAGGGGAAGAAATCTTTATTAATGGCAAGGTTTGTGGGATTTTCCTGTGATTGAGTGATATAACGTCCGGTTCATTAGTTATAATTCTCACGCAACCTGCACCCCACCCCGCGCCGCCCCTCCCCGCTTGCGGGGAGGGGAGGTGAAGCGTAGCTTTACCGGGGTGGGGTTCTTGGGTAATGATAAGTTAAAAAACGCGGTAATTTTTGAGCGATCGCCACAGAAGCGCATTTGATGTAAAACACGCCAACTGGTGATGGCGATCGCAACAATCACTTAGAGTATCGTGATAATTTCAGACTGCTTAGATTCATTTATTCAAATCCCTATCAAGGGATTTTTTCATCCTTACTTACTCCAAGGTGAAGGAATTGCCGTTGTTGAAAGCACCTTACCTGTGGTTAGTTTTATAGCTATCCTGCCACAATTGGGACACTGAACATCCAAATCTTGTTCTTGACCGTCAACATCACTACATTCGGTAAGCAAACCTTGATAACATTTGTAACACTCGTAGAAAATACGCCTGACTGGTTTATCGCAATCAAGAATTCTCACGTGTTGACACGGTTGTGGTTCTGGTTCTTGTTCTGGTTTTCGAGGCTTTGGCTTTTCAAAGTTCATAGTTATTCATCCTTAGTTAAAAGTAGTCCTAATTATTTATAAATCTCTCTCATAGCAGATTATGTATAAATAATTGAAGTGAGAGGATAGCATTTACCAAACCTATTTTTATGAAATCACTACACCGTTCAGACTTATATGGATGGTCAGCTTTCGACAAAGAACGCAATGTAGATTTTAACAGCATCGCTTGGATTCGTCCCCAAGGCAATGTTCTCATCGATCCCTTACCTTTATCAAGCCACGATTGGAACCACCTTAACTCTCTAGGAGGGGTAAGTTGGATAGTTGTCACGAACTCAGATCACGTACGCGCAGCCAAAGAAATAGCTCATACTGCTGGTGCTAAGATAGCAGGGCCAGTTGCTGAGAAAGAAAATTTTCCGTTCAAATGCGATCGCTGGTTGAGTGATGGTGATGAGTTAGTACCGGGATTGTCCGTGATCGAATTGCACGGCTCAAAAACCCCAGGTGAGTTAGCGCTACTATTAGAAAAATCTACCCTGATTACTGGTGACTTGGTAAGAGCGCACAAAGCAGGCAGTTTAATGATTTTACCCGATGCCAAGCTTTCTAATCGAGAACAAGCAACAGCTTCGGTCAAGCGCTTAGCACAGATGAATGGCATTGAAGTTGTGTTAGTCGGTGATGGTTGGTCAGTATTTCGTAATGGTAGCCTAGTTTTGCAAGAACTTGCAGCTAAACTTTGAAGGGGCGCTTGGGTTAGGGGTTAGGGGTTAGGGGTTAGCCCCTAGCCGCTTTAAACTATATATTGCGCACTACTTCCGGGAGACTTTCCATGCAGCTACTGAAAATAACCGATAAAGATTTTTCTACCAAATTCCAACTATTTGTAAATGAGCGAAGGGAAGCAACGGTTGATGTCAGTGACACAGTACGAGATATAATCGCTGATGTGAAAGTGCGCGGTGATATTGCAGTAAAAAAATATACTAGCCGCTTTGACCATTACAATCCAGAATCTTTGCGTTTGAGCGATCGCACTCTTGCTGAACAAGCAGCACAATGTCCGCCTGATGTCAAGGCGGCGTTGGAAGTAGCTGCTGAGCGAATTACTGCTTTTCATCAAAAACAGTTACCACAAAATATAGCTTACACCGATGCGGTGGGAGTAAATCTGGGATTAAATTGGGTAGCTTTAGCAACTGTAGGAATTTACGTACCAGGAGGACGGGCAAGCTATCCCAGCTCTTTGTTGATGAATGCTTTACCAGCTAAAATTGCTGGGGTAGAGCGAATTGTGATGACAGTGCCCATGCCTCGCGGTGAGATTAATCCTGTAGTATTGGCTGCTGCTCAAGTAGCAGGAATTACGGAGATATATAGTATTGGTGGGGCGCAAGCGATCGCAGCGTTAGCTTATGGTACAGAAAGTATTGCTCCTGTTGATAAAATTGTCGGGCCTGGTAATGCTTATGTTGCGGAAGCCAAAAGACAGGTATTTGGTAGAGTTGGTATTGATAGTATTGCTGGACCATCAGAAATTTTGGTTGTAGCTGATAGCAAAAATAATCCAGATTGGATTGCTTGGGATTTGCTATCACAAGCAGAACACGATCCTAGCGCCCAGTCAATTTTAATTACTGATTCGGAAATATTTGCAGAAAAAGTGATTGCAGCGGTGGGAGAAATTCTGAAAACCTTGCCTACTAAAGAAGTAGCGAGTACAAGTTGGGACAAGCATGGTGCAGTAATTATTGTCAGTAATCTAGAAGAAAGTATCCCTTTACTGAATCAGTTAGCACCAGAACATGTGGAATTATGCGTAGATGAACCACAACAGCTTGCCAACCAGATTAAGTGTGCAGGTAGCATGTTTTTAGGACGCCACACTCCAGAAGCAATTGGTGATTATGTTGGCGGGCCTAATCATGTATTACCTACCGCACGTACTGCCCGTTTTGCTTCTGGGTTAAGTGTGTATGATTTTGTCAAGCGGATTACCTATTTAGAATGTGATGAGGCGGCGTTGCAGGCGATAGGTAAAGCGGCGATTTCCCTAGCAGAAGCAGAAGGTTTACCAGCCCATGCAGGTAGTGTAGCGGTGCGGTTGACTAATTAAGAATTAAGAAGGCAAAAATTTTGCTGTCGTAACGACAGCTTATCTGACATCTTGTATCAATCGCAAGAAGCCGTGAAATAAATTTCCGGTTGTGTAGAGACGCGAAATTTCGTGTTTCTACAAACTCTTACCCAGTCAGCTTTTAGCTGACTTTAGCTATTAGCCCGAAATTTATTTCCGGGCGGTTTGTCGGGTAGGTAAAAGATGTAAATTATCGTGTCGTAACGTCAGCTTGTTGTGTTGTAACGTCAGCTTGTTGTGTTGTAACGTCAGCTTGTTGTGTCGTAACGTCAGCTTATAGTGTTGTAACGTCAGCTTGTTGTGTCGTAACGTCAGCTTATAGTGTTGTAACGTCAGCTTATAGTGTTGTAACGTCAGCTTATAGTGTGGTGAGTTAAGACAGGAACAATACCTGAAACCCTTACTAATGACTAATGACTAATGACTAATGACTAATGACTAATTATTGTTGACTTTTGCGGCAATTTTCTTAACTTACATTTTGCACCTGAAAAACATCGCATCACAAAAATCACTACGTATTTACAGATTTTTCGCCTTCGTTGTGATCCGCCTGGGACTATAAGTCCCAGTCTTATAGCAAAAGTCCTCTCTAAGAGGACTGATTAAACAAGTTTGAAGCTTGTAATATTTATCATACTTTATCTATTGTTTCGCGGCTTATACTTAAAGGTGCAAGATATGTGTTTAGGCGTCAACCCCTTCGGGGAAATTAAAAATTAAAAATTAAAAATTAAAAATTACAATCCCCATAAATTAATGAGCGGGGCGTAGAGTAAGGGGCGCTTTTTTCCACAGCATTTTGGTCTTGTCAAAAATATGAGTCCCTTTTCCATAAATAAATAATGGTGCTTTAAACCTAAATTTATTAATTCAAAATTGGTTATTTCTTAATCTTCAATTTTTAATTTTTAATTTTTAATTTTTAATTGTTTCGGTAATCGCTTCGTTTATCGCTTTCCTTGGGCGCTTTTGTCACTCTCCGAACAATTTAATTTTATGCTTGGTTATCAAGACACAATCCAGGCGTTTGGTAGGGGAGGCAGCGCGTTGCAGAGCCTCTTAAAGTTCGCGTAGCGTGTCCTCTTAGGACAAACGGAGGGTTTCCGGACAAGCGTGAACTGGCGTTGGGGTTTCCCCCGTTGCAATACAGTTCGGTTAAGGGGCAAGGGGAAAAGGGGAAAGGGATAAAACCGAATGGCACGCGGAGTTTAGCCCAAAGTCTTGTGTTGCCTCGTTCCCAGCCTGGAGGCTGGGAATGTATTTCGAGAGGCTTTGCCTCTCGTCAAGCCTCGGTCGGCGGAGCCTCCCAGGATTGGTTCCCAGCCTGGAGGCGCTTAACCAGTCAGGGCAAGGGCTGTGTCTTAACAAGCGTGCCATTCGGATAAAACCCCATATTTTCCCCTTTAACCTTTAACCTTTAACCTTTAACCTAACCGTATTGTCCCCCGTTGTAGCGACTGCCGTGCGGGCTTTGTTGATGATTTGTCGGCAAACCGAAAATTAGAATGCTAAACCCACCCCTATAAGCATTTTGTTTGGGAGTGACACAAGAGGCTTAAGAAGGCAAAAATTTTCTCCACAAAATTCACTACTTTGAGTAACGCTAATAAATATAGTTGCATAAGTAAAGATATAGCTTATTTATTTGAGGTTCTTAGCTACTGTTAATTAAAACTTTTCTCAACAAACTAGGATAATTATTTGAAGTTATAGAGAGATAAAATCTTTTTTCCGTAAGAGTTTGATACATTTCATCAGTGTTTTGAGTTCTACACTGAGAAGTCATAGAACATGATATTAAAAATACTTTATGACTTTAGATAATCGTGCCGTAGTGAGAAAGGTTTTAATTATCACTCTACTGCTGAATTTATTCGTAATGGCACTAAAAGCGCTGGTAGGAACTTGGACTGGTTCTCTCAGTTTGCTTGCTGATGCTTTGCACAGTGTAACTGATAGTGCGAACAATATTTTAGGATTGATTGCTAGTCGATTTTCTTCACCATATCCCGATCGCGAACATCCCTATGGACATCTAAAATTTGAAGCGGTGGGAGCATTGGGAATTTCTGCCTTTTTAGGAATAGCTTGTTTTGAAATTCTCCAAGGAGCAATTGAGCGCATTCTCAATGGTAGTAAACCTGTGAGAATTTCACCACCGGAATTGTGGTTATTACTAATTGTATTAGGTGTAAATATTTTCGTCGCTTTTTACGAACGCCGTGTGGGTCAACAGGTAGGTAGCCCAATTTTGATTGCTGATGCCAAGCATACCATGAGTGATGTTTGGGTAACAATTTCTGTGATTGGTGGTTTGATTGGTGTATGGTTGTTGGGTTATCAGTGGTTGGATGTGGTTTTAGCTTTTCCTGTCGCTTTGTTGGTTTTTTGGAGTGGTTGGACTGTTTTAAAAGAAAATTTGCCTTGGCTTATAGACCAAATGGCGATCGCACCCGAAATAATTTATGCGATCGCTGTTTCTGTTCCCGGTGTTATAAATTGTCATGACATCGCCTCTCGCGGTCTTCTTGGTCGTCAGGTCTTCATTGAAATGCATTTAATAGTGGACGCCCAAGATGTAGAAACCGCCCACAGTATCACCGAGGAAGTAGAAAGGCGACTGGAAGAACGCTTCCGTCCCGTTCGGATTTTAATTCACGTTGAACCACCAGAGTATCTGTCTGAGCGAATTAGTTTTGGATCTAACTCTAGGTGATACCCTAACAGGATTTTGGATTTTGGATTGTAAAAGATGAAGTATAAATTTGCGTAATATCGTAATGTTTTTGAACGCAGAGGAACGCGGAGGAACGCAGAGTTTTTGTAATTTTAATGCGTTACCAATTTGTGTAATATAGTAATATTACACAAATTGGTAATTATTTGTTGATTTTCTATCTTTCGTTATAGAGTGTATCAGACTCTAGATAGGCACTTTTTCTTAGGAGTCGATAGTATCGTATAGACTATAGCAAAACGCACTGGCAGGATGTTTTACCGTTGTGATCCTTAACTGCTTCTCGAAGGAGAGCGACGTCACAGAAGCAGACAGTGCTGATAATAAACAGAATTAGACGGTTGTAGAGTTTTTGTCGCTTCCTCTACTTAGCCGTGACCAACGGGAGGCGAAACCCTCCATCAGAACGGTTGAAGGTCGTGGACGTCTAGTTCTAATATACAAAGGTCAATAAACGTTTGTGCTGACGCCGAATGTAAAGCAAAAACTAAAGTGTTAATGCTGTCTGGCTATGTAGCTGTTTATTTGTCAATCACTCAATCTTTTTTTGAGGGGCTGATTGTTTCTAATTAGCAAGCGAAACAAATGCCTCGATAGCAATGCCAAATTACTTTCTACTTTGCCGTCGGTCGCACCACATACGTTTATTAACCCTTTTGTCATTAGTCATTGGTCATTAGTCATTAGTCATTAGTCATTAGTCATTAGTCATT
>JBHYDF010000135.1:0-23631 GCA_051861145.1 Nostocaceae cyanobacterium | reverse complement strand
CGACGTTGTGCAAATTTATCCTTCTAGTCTGTGCAAATTTATGGGTAAAGTAACACTAACCTTCTAAGGGTGGCAACCTGCCGGTTTCCAACTAATCCGATTTAACCCAATCGGTAGGGGCCTCTTTTGGCCGGGGGTGGTTGAAAGAGTATAATTACAACGTTTCCAACTAATCCGATTTAACCCAATCGGTAGGGTTTTACGGCGATATCGAAGGCTATTGCATCTCGAAAGGTTTCCAACTAATCCGATTTAACCCAATCGGTAGGGTCAACCGCCTTTGGGATCTAGCAGAAGACAATCTATTAGTTTCCAACTAATCCGATTTAACCCAATCGGTAGGTTGGCAAAGATATCCGTGCTTTCATCGGCCGTCTTGTTTCCAACTAATCCGATTTAACCCAATCGGTAGTGCTGGTCTAACACCTCTGGCTGAATCTACCTTACTGTTTCCAACTAATCCGATTTAACCCAATCGGTAGTCTAAGTAAGCCCCCAAACGGGGTTTGGGGGCTTTAATTACGTTTCCAACTAATCCGATTTAACCCAATCGGTAGCAGGATTAGCGTAAGGAGACGCAGCCTGCCACAGGCGTTTCCAACTAATCCGATTTAACCCAATCGGTAGCGGAAAGTATTGGCGGAGCTCTCGGCTGCGGTGTCAACGTTTCCAACTAATCCGATTTAACCCAATCGGTAGAAGCATGTCCCGGAAGCGGCCTTCAAAACTTTCGCGTTTCCAACTAATCCGATTTAACCCAATCGGTAGGGTTCGTCTAGGAGCCTTTACCCAGTAAGGGTTTGAGCCGCCAAATCGACGCATCTCTGAAAAACATTATATATGTTGGACAAAATTGAACAAAACACATACCTCAAACCCTTGCCCTGTAAAGCATCGACGCATCTCAACGAAAAATATAGGGTTTTGGCGATTGGGCGAGATGCGTCGATTAACATCTGAAAAGTACGGACAAAAATTGTCTCAAAGCTAGATAACGTAATACTTTGGCGGTGCTGCTGGTTCTTCACTACCAATAGTTAACACTCTCGAAACTGCCTCTTGCGAGATCCAATAAAATCGCACATTATCCTCGGATGGTTTCACCAGTTTTTTCGTTTTCTCAAAAAGTTGCCGCATTTCCTCCAAACTTAAAAAACATTCAAACACAGAAAACTGTACTCTTCGCCCGTAACCCTCCAGAAAGTTAGATAACTTAGTGCGCCTTTTATCATCAGGAATATCATACACAACAAGCACTAACATATGAAAGCATTAAAAATTAATACTTCACGAAAATATAAGCTTTTTGATTGGTAAGTTACAAGATGTAACTACCACATGAAACCCAACCCTTTGCAGCAAAAGAATAGAAATAATTAACTCAAACCTCTCTCCTTGCAGGAGAGAGGTTTGGAGAAAAATGCAAAAAAAGGTTGAAATCCAGAAATCGCTAAGCTGCCCTTAAAAAAGATTCATAGGGAACCCCAGATAATAAACAACGTTTATATCTTCTTACCTGTAACTGAATCGCATGTCTGTATGTAACTTGAGATATTAAATCTGGATGAGAAACTTCTTCATTCATGCGAGTTTCAAACTGATTGAGAAAAACTTTTCGCGCCGATTGACTTAAATACACTCCTCCTGTACTAGCAACTACATCAAAATCCTGTGGCTTAAATAAAGATTTATTAATCACTTTTAAAACCAAACTATCAACAATGGGAGAGCGAAATTCTTCCATCAAATCGAAAGCTAGATATGGTTTTTGCTTTTCACCATAATGAAAATTACCCATATATGGAGAAAGTCCTTCCGCAATAATAAAACTCAACACATTATTAAATAAAAGCGTATAGCCAAAACTCAATAAAGAATTCACTTCATCACTAGGAGGTTGACGAAATCTCTGGGAAAAACTAAAAGCCGAATTAGTAATCAACTTCCCAAAAGCTGGAAAATATCTAGCAGCAGCAATTCCTTCATAACCGCGCAATGAATCCAAATTATCTACATATTCTAAGGCATCAATATCTTGATTAATGCCATAAATAGCCTTTTCCACATCTGATATTTTGCGTTTACGATTAAATCGCATTAATAATTGCTTGGAATTCATTAACTTACCTAAAACAACAGCCTTGGATACGTTAAATTGAAAATAATCATCATTGCGTCTGGAGATTTGAATTAGCTGATTATCTAAATTAGTTGACTCTTCGCTCCATAAATGACCGTGATATTGCCCCGATTGGCTGAGAAATAACACAGGGATTTTATCTTGCAAACAAGCATTAATTACAGGAGTTGATAGTTGAATATTGCCAAATACTATAATTTGTTGCACTTCCCGAATTGGGACTTCAAGTTTGGGCTTTTCTGAGACATGAATAATAAAACGTTGGTAGTCTTTATAAATTGATGTTCCTTGTTCAATTAAGTAAATAGCTGCCATTTCTCGATTCCAAATATTTTTTTGAAAAGGACTGTTATCCTCTTCGCTTCCTAGAGGTAATTCTGTCTCTACTTCAGCAAGAAAGGGTTGATGTAAATAAGCAATATTTCTTGTATCTCCTTCATCCTCGTTCTCAGTCTCCAGCCTGGGAACGACTTCACACAGGCTCGGTCTCTCGTCGCTATCTGGAGGTAGAATTAAACTGAATTCGTTCCCATGCTGAGCATCGTAATGAGAACTTTCTAAGCTTCTTTGATTAGATAAGAAAAGTTCTTCTGGACTTTTTTTTTACTAGAGTTTTTAGATTGTTTTTTTGCTTGCTTATCTTCTATCCCCGACTTCAACTTAACTTTATTCGCATCTACTGGGAAAATCGCATTTTCTAAAAAACCATGACCTAAAAACCGAAAACCACGCTCAAAATTAGTAATCTGGGTTTTCTCGGTATTTATCGTCAATCCCATAGAGTCCAACAGATTGATAATTTCTAATTTAGCTGATAATATTCTTTCTTCACTACGCGATAAAACCAGGAAATCATCAGCATAACGCACGAGTTTTAAATCAGTTGCACTCACTAATTCATCAAACTCATGTAGATAAATATTTGCTAACAGGGGAGAAATTACCGCACCTTGAGGTATCCCTTTTTGTGGTAAAATTAATCCTTCTTGTGTTAACACTCCAACCGATATCCAAGATTTTATCAAACATAAAATTCCCGGATTGTCTATATGTAACCTCACTTCTTTTAATAACCTGTAATGGTCGATATTATCAAAAAATTTGACGATATCTGCATCTAAAACCCATACATAACCTATATCTCGCCAATCAGCGATTTTTTCCACCGCATTAATATAAGATAAATTTGGGCGATAAGCAAAACTGACAGGTGAAAATTTCTCCTCCATTAATGGATTTAGCACATTTAATAAAGCTTGCTGAACAATTCTATCCCTGACTGTTGGTATTTTTAACTCTCTTTGAGTGCCGTTTTTTTTGGGAATAATTACCTGTTTGCAAGGGAGAGGTTGATAATTACTATTAGCTACAGCATTTAGTAATTGATAAATATTAACAGTTTGATTGCGAGCAAAGCTATCAATTGTTTCTCCATCTACCCCCGCACAACCGCGATTTTCGGCGACCTTTGACCAAGCACGTTGAAAATTATTGATATCGAGAAATTTGCTCGCAATATCAGTCATCTTTTCCCTTCTCCCACTCATTCACAATACGAATCGAAACTGAAGCGTAAGTTCTATTTATAAAGCTTGTAAGTAGCTTCCATTTCTTTCGCCATGCGTTGTCGAAAATGCCAGGGTAAAATTACCTCAACACTTGGTCCCCAAGCCCGCAAACGCATGACAATATTGTTATCATTGACGCGATAATCGACTTTGCAGTAAATATCGTTTTCCGAACGAGATTGTACTGTTAAAAGCAGATTTTTTTGTGATACTGTTGCTGTGGTCGTGTCAGATTTTACCAATTTTTCAACTTGTCGGCGGGAGATTTTTTTAAACATTTCATCTCGTTCAGTCCCTTTGATATAATTGCCGTAAAAATATTGGTCAAATCTCAACACAAGTAATTCCTGCGGTTTGTAGATATCAAATCCCCAAACTTCTGACATTTTTGATTTAATATCATCAGGACTTGGTGGATATTTACTCTGACATTTATCTACAAACTTTTTGGGAATATTGGCATCATCTATATCTTTTTGCAATTCATCTAATTTGATAATTCGGTCAAGTCGATAATCGTACCAATCGATTTTACTCCAACTATCTTCGGCATCCTGCTTGGGAGTTTGACCGTAAGCAAACAGATAGGGGGCGCGTTGGTAGTAGTAAATACAAACTGGATAAACTATACAATCGACAGTATCTTGATATAGTTTGGCACTTTGATAGGTTAACTTTACCAACGGTATTTTATCTTGCGCCCAAATATATTTTAATTGCTTTTGCAATAATTCCACGCGATTATATAGCTTGGGATGAACTATGTATTCTGCGTGAATAAAAAATCTTTGAATACCGTTGATTGGTTGAGAGAATGTATTATTAAAAGCAGATAATTCTTCATTGGTAAACTGTTCGCTAGGATTTTCTACTTCTTGAATACGAGTCAAGAAAGATTCAGGAAATTTATCTACTTTCGTGTATTTATTTTGTTTGTCATCATTATTTACTTTTTTTAACCATCCGAAATTTACTAATGATTGAAAATCATGTGATTTTAAGTTTTGACTGGTTACAGCAAATAAACGCCCATCAGGTAAATATTTAGAGAAACGGTGAGATTTTTGGTTATTGCTAGTTTGATTATTTATTGTCGAGTTATTAATCATTCCAGTCAATAGTAAATTTTCTAATTCATCTGGTTGAATAGAATAATATTGTCGGAATGACTGAGACCATTTCTTTTGCTCAACACTTAGATTTAATCCAAATAACCACTCAGTTAATTTTCTGGCACAGCGACATTTTTCATCATGTACAATTGGGGTTTTATCGCGTGAATGTTGCTTTGTTGCATCTAGAAAAAATAAATCACGCCATTGCACAAAAGTAAATTCTTCTCCTAATTCTAATTTCACTTCATCAGTATCATCTCCATAGATAGAACGTAAAATAACCCATAATCTTACCGCTTTCGCTAAGTTTTGTTTTAAGGAACCTGGCGTTAACAATTTTAAGATTTCCACACTGGGAGAATAGTTAAAAACTTCTCTGTTCATGGTGTGTACTGCTGCTTTTGGGTGTATGTTTCCAGATTAGCAGTAGGTGGAAATGGCTATTTCCATCTCATTCGGCGTTGCTAGAAAGTGTTAATTTGTCTCACGCACAGACGCAAAGGCGCAGAGAAGATGAGTTTAGGGCTACCGATTTTTTGAAAATTTATACCCAAATCCAGTAACGCAAGTATTTATTTATATAAGTGGTAATATAAGTGGTAATTTGCGGATGAGTCTAATAAGCAAAAATCTTGCTCAATGAAGATTTGTAAAGATTTAGATATTTTGTCGCCGTTTGTAGTGAAAGACAATCAGGAATGTATATGAGCGTCGGAGCATTAAGCCGTGAAATAAATTTCCGGATGTGTAGAGACGCGACGCCAGGTGCTACAACTCTGGGAACCAGAGTAATGCACACAGCGAGAATTTCGCGTCTGGGACAAACCCGTTAAAACTGACATCTTGCACCCTCCGGGTTCGCCCTTCGGGTTCGCCAGTTCCCTACGGCGGGAAACCCGCCTATGTCCCAAGGGGACACGCTACGCGAACAGGACTGGTCTCACCAGTCGCTCATGGGGGAAACCCCCAAGACCGCGCTGGCTCACCAATTGCAATAAGCCGTGAAATAAATTTCCACACTTTAGCTAAAACCCGTTAAAAACGGGTTAAAACCATTGTCATATTGTCCAAATTCCAAAATTTTTGGGTTATTGAGAATGGTGAGTCCAGCGCTGTTCGCGTAGCGTGTCCCCTTGGGACATAGGAGGGTTTCCCTCGTGCCGGCTCTGGCGAACCCGAAGGGTGCAAGATGTTACTTAAAACAGGTTAAATGTTCTAGTAGTTAGCTTTAGCTAACTTAAGCTTTTAGCCCGAAACTAAAGTTTCGGGCTAATAATTACACCGGTGCAAGAGATGAGGTGACTCAATTGTTACGTAGTAGCTTCTGAATTTCATCCTTACAAACAAAGTAGCAACATGAGTGGAACAAAGATATTTATGATTTGGGCAGCAGGTAATGAAGAACTCAATCCTAATAATTACTGGTATTGTAGTTGCTTTGGGTATTTTGACTGGCGCATTAATAGTTGGATTAATTTATCTCAAACGGCGACGTCAAGTAGTAGATAGCTTGGTACGCATTAATAATATAGTCGGTTGTTTCGGAACTGTAGAAGTTCCTTTTAATCACAATAGTCCGGGAAAGGTACGTGTTAACCTCAAAGGTTCTCTGGTAGATTTTGTTGCCTTCACTAACGAAACTCAACAATTTAATCAAGGCGATCGCGTTGTTATTGTCGCTACGAAGGGCAATAAGGTATGGGTAGTGTCTATGTGAGAGTTAGTCATTAGTCATTAGTCATTAGTCATTAGTCATTAGTTAGAGGACAACAAACAACAAACAACAAACAACAAGCAACAATCAATAAATAATAAAGAACTATGAAATATCAACACAATTTAGCGACTGTGCCAGTAGCACAAATTAATGTCAGCGCACCTACTAATAAAGATAATAATGGTCTTGAAGGACTAGTTTTTACTAGCATTCCTATTGCTATTTCTATCTTTAGCGCTTTTGTATTTGTATGGTTTATCAAGTCCTTTCTGTGTATCTGCAAACCAAATGAAATTTTGATTCTTTCTGGACGGAAATGGCGTACTAAGGATGGACAAGAAATAGGCTATCGAGTGTTATTAGGTGGACGCGCTATCCGTATTCCCATTGTGGAAACTGTTAAGCGCATGGATGTAACTACAATGCCGGTACGGGTAGAGGTGCGGAATGCTTATGCTAAAGGGGGAACGCCTTTAAATATTCAAGCGATCGCTAATGTGAAAATTTCCACAGATCCGACGGTTGTAGGTAATGCAATTGAACGCTTTCTAGATCGCGATCGCTCCGAACTTACTCGTGTTTCCCGCGAAACTCTAGAAGGCTATTTGCGGGGTGTTGTCGCTACTCTCACACCTGAAGAACTCAATGAAGACCGTTTGAGTTTTGCTCATCGCATCGCTTCGGATGTTAGCCGTGACCTTGCCAAACTAGGATTGCAACTAGATACTCTGAAAATTCAAAGCGTTTCCGATGATGTAGATTATCTCAAATCTTGGGGACGTAAACAAATTGCTCTTGTAATTCGAGATGCAGAAATTGCCGAATCAAATGCGATCGCCCAAGCGGAACAAGTAGAAGCCCAATGTGAGGAACAAGCCCAAGTTGCCAAAACCCAAGACAAAATTATTGTGTTGGAGAAAGAAAACGAACTCCGCAAAATTAAGGCAAAACTAGAACAAAAAGCTCGTTCTGAAGAAGAAATTACCACAGCTGCTGCCCAAGAAAAGAAAGCCAAAGCCGAACAAGTTCTGCAAGCATTGCGTTCAGAATTGGAACGTCTGCGCTTGCAAGCTGATGAAGTCCTACCAGCGGATGCACAACGTCAAGCGCAAGAACTCCGCGCCAGAGGACAAGCCGCAGCTTTAGAAGAAAATGCGAAAGCAGCAGCTTTAGTTAACGATATTCTTTCCCAAGTTTGGCAGCAAACCGGAACAGATGCAGGCAAATTATTCTTAATCCAACAAATAGAAACTGTACTCCAAGAAGCAGTGCAAATTCCTAAACGCATTCAACTGGAGAAAGTGAATGTAATCGACAACGGCGACGGTAAATCTGTAGCCAGTTTGGTGAACGTTTATCCCGAAATTGTGCTTCAGTTCCTAGAAAACGTCAATCGCACTCTTGGTATTGATGTTGCTGGAACTTTGAATCAGAAAGAGGTTAGGGAGTAGGGAGTAGGGAGTAGGGAGTAGGAGTAGGGAGTAGGGAATAGGGCGTGTTTTCAAACTGTGAGATCCCCCCCTATCCCTCTTAAAAAAGGGGGGGAAATCTTTTCAAAGTCCCCCTTAAAAAGGGGGATTTAGGGGGATCGCAACCTCAACTAATAGCGTAAAGAGTAGTTTGAAAACACGCCCTAGCCCCTAACCCCTAACCCCTAATCCCTACTCCCCACTCCCCACTCCCCCACAACTATTTAAGGAGAAATCAAAATGGAAATCATCGCTTTACTACTAGGAATTTTTGGTGTTGGAACTACCGCTGGTTGGTGGGTCATTCGTAATTTGTATTACATTTGTCAACCCAGTGAAGTGCTAATTTTTGCTGGTAATCGCACTCCTATCAGTGATGGGCGTTCGGTGGGATACCGCTTAGTTAAGGGCGGTAGTGGTATTCAAACCCCACTGTTAGAGAAGGTTTTCCGCATGGATTTGACAAATATGATTATTGAGTTGCGGGTATCAAATGGTTACTCGAAAGGCGGAATTCCTCTGACAGTGGAAGGGGTGGCGAATATCAAAATTGCTGGGGAAGAACCGACTATTTACAATGCGATCGAGCGATTGTTAGGTAAAAGTCGCAAGGATATCGAACAGTTGGCGAAGGAGACGTTGGAGGGAAATCTTCGGGGGGTATTGGCAAATTTGACGCCTGAACAGGTGAATGAAGATAAAATTGCTTTTGCCAAAACTCTGCTGGAAGAAGCTGAGGATGATTTGGAAAAGCTGGGATTGGTATTGGATAACCTGCAAATTAAGAATATTTTTGATGAGGTGCGTTACTTAGATTCGATTGGACGTAAGCAACAAGCAGAATTGTTGCGAGATGCACGCATAGCAGAAGCGCACGCTAAAGCTGAGGCGATAGTTAAAACTTCAGAAAATAACCGCATTACTAAACTTAGACAAATTGAACGGGATTTGGAAATTGCTAAAGCTGAGGCGGAACGCAGAGTTAGAGATGCGCTGACAAAACGAACGGCTATGGTAGCAGAAGTAGAAGCGGTGGTAACTGCACAGGTAGCAAAGGTACAGGCGGAAGTTGCTGTGCAAACTGAACGCATCAAACAGGTAGAAAATCAGTTACAAGCCGATGTAGTTGCACCAGCAGAAGCAGATTGTCAAAGGGCGATCGCCAAAGCGAAGGGAGATGCAGCACGGATTGTGGAAGAGGGTAAAGCCCAAGCGGCGGGAACGCAGCGCTTAGCTGAATCTTGGCAAAGTGCTGGTGCGTCGGCGCGAGAAATCTTTATCTTCCAAAAACTAGAACCTCTGTTAAAAATGATGGCTGCGGGAGTTCCGGTGGTAGAAGTAGAAAATTTAACCGTTATCGATGCGACTAATGGCAGCAATGTAACCAAAATGGCGTCTTTCTTAGAGCAGTTGCGACAAAGTACTGGTGTCGATGTTGTTCAGTTACTCAGTCAAATGAAGTCTGAAGGAAAAAATGTTAAGTATGAAGTCATATCAAATCTGGAAAAACGCCAATAGAAATTGTAGGAATAATTTGTGCCAAAACTGTTCACGGTTAACCCTTAATAATCAAATCAAACCGACAGTATGGATGAATTAAAAGCACAAATCCTCCAACTTGTAAAAGAAACCTGTCAGCATCCAAAAAAAAGCATTGCCCGCCAAAAAGGACTGCATAAAATTATCTTGTTGATTCAGCAATCAGGTCAATTATTACGTGGTACAGGCGTACCTGATGCGGAAGAAGCTATTCAGAAAACTTGGCTGTTCTTTTGTCGGAATCTTTGTGAAGCAACCACTACCAAAGAACCCTACAATGAGGAAAAAAGTTGTGTTATTACCTGGCTCAATGGATATTTGATGCACAGATTCAAAGATATCAACATCAAAATTTATGAAGAAAATAACATTAGAGTTTATCCTATCAAAAATGAAAATGGTGAAGAAATAGATCCTGTTGATTTAATTCCAGCGCCAACAGAACCATCATCCATACTGGAAGACATTCGGGACTGGTTACAAAAAGAAGCCAAGAATTTACGTCGCATCCATCTACGCGATCGCCCAGATATTAACTGTCAGGTTTTGATTGAACGTCGTTTACCCCCCGCAACTTCTTGGGAAGATTTATCTCAAGAGTTTGGCGTACCTGTTCCCAGCCTTAGTGGTTTCTACCAACGTCAATGCTTTCCCCGGCTTCTCGATTTCGGTGAATCTCAAGGCTATTTTGATGGCGAGTTCTGACTTTTGAATCAATAACTATGAATTACTCAACCGAAAAGCAAATTATCTCTATCCCCATTCCAGCAAAATTTCGAGACACCGCCTTGAAATTTGCTCAAAAACAACCAACGCAAGCAAAAACAAAGCAAGTATATTTAAATACTTTAGCTGTACAAGTAGTTAATAGCTATTTAGAAATGTTGGATATTCCGACTAAACTAGAAGCTAGCCATAGTTGGAACCCCTACGGGCGCTTGGGTGCAGATGTAGCAGATTTACTGTTAACTGGAGTGGGACACTTAGAATGCCGACCGATTAGAACAGGCGATCGCGTTTGTCATGTTCCCTCTGAAGTTTGGGATAATCGTATAGGTTATGTCGTTGTAGAAATAAATAAAACCTGCACAGAAGGAAAAATCACGGGATTTTTACCCAATGTTACAACATCAGAAATTAACATCGAACAACTGCAACCATTGGAAAAATTAATAGAATATACCCATCTTGTACAGTTGCGACAATGGCTAGAAGGTATTTATAAAACCGAATGGCAAAGCGTAGAAGAATTATCTTTTCAAAGAAGTGGTTCTAGGCACACCCGCATTAGAGGATTTGAGTTAGATACTCCAGAAAAAGTTTGGCAAGTGATTGAGCAATTATATCCGCATCGCAGTTGGAAAAAAAATTTACCCAGTGAATTATTAGAAAATATTGGTCAAGTAAATATTACAGATTTAAAAGCATCAGAAATTACTAAAAATTCTCATGTATTTACTGGCGTTATAGCCCAGCTTCTCAAAACTACCCAAGATGAAGAAATTCGCTGGACTCTGGCAGAAATGTTGTGGACATTGGAACCTAACCATCCCACCATCACTGCTAGACGCATTATGGATTTAGGAATGCAGCTAGTTGGTAATCCTGTGGCTTTAATGGTAGCAATTTTATCCAAACCAAATAGAACAGTTGCTGTTCTGTTACGGGTATATCCAATGGGAAATCAGCCATACTTACCACCAGGATTACAATTAGCAGGTTTGTATGAAAACGGACAACCGTTTTTAGAAGTTAAAGCGAGAGAAAATAAAGATGATTACATTCAGTTAAAATTTTGTGCTGAATTTGGCGAAAGATTCGGAGTTCGGGTTAGTTTAAATAATGCAAGTATTACAGAGAACTTTGTTATTTAATAGATAAATTAGTACAGGGTAAGAAAAGTGGGTAAACTGGTCATCTTCGAGATTGGAGAAGGCAGTTTTGAGGGGGGATTTCCTGTCAAGGTAAGAATTGGTGAAGAAGGTAAACCCCATTCTGCGGAAATTGCTGGCAGGTTGCCGCCTGCAACGGTAATTCCTGAAAACTACTATGAATGGCAATCAATTTATCAGAATTTACCAGCAAATTGGTTAATTACCGTCCCTGAAACCCAAATAACAAATGTATCTACTATAGAAGCTTGTAATGATGCTGCTCAAAAATTCCAAACAAGTTTCAACGAATGGTTAAATCACCCATCAGTACGACAATTAGAACGGCAATTTTTACCAAAAATTGGTGATTGGCAGAATGTACGCTTTCTTTTGCAAACCCAAGATTCACTGTTGCGGCGACTTCCTTGGCATTTATGGGATGTTTTCCAAAGTAGCCAAACTCAACCAGAAATTATTGTCAGTTCAGAGTACGAACCAGCCAAAACTAAGTTAAAATCTCCCGTTAAAATCCTTGCAGTTCTGGGCAATAGTAAAGGCATTAATATTGAACAAGATTTGATTGCTTTGGAAGAAAAATTACCAGGTGCAAAAATTGAACCATTGAGAGAACCATCACGCCGAGAACTCATAGAAAAATTATGGACTCAATCTTGGGATATTTTATTTTTTGCTGGACATAGTTGCAGCCACCAAGATGATAGCTGGGGAGAAATTGAACTTAATGACGGTGAGACTTTATCACTGTTGCGGTTGCGTCATGCCCTGAAACATGCTGTTCAAAAAGGATTAAAACTAGCAATTTTTAATTCTTGTGATGGGCTGGGATTAGCACGCAATTTGGCTAATTTACGAATTCCTTACACAATTGTAATGCGGGAGCCTGTCCCTGATGTAGTAGCACAACATTTTTTAGAATGCTTTCTCACTGCATTTGCTGCTGGTGAATCTTTATATGCATCCGTACAACAAGCCCGCGCCCGCTTGCACGAAGAATTGGAAGATGAATATCCTTGTGCTTCTTGGCTACCTGTTATTTTTCAGAACCCAGCCGCAGCAGCACTTAAATATCCTCAGCCACAAAATTGGCTCAAGATATTATTACGGATAGCAATTATCACTGTTATTACAGGAAGTCTCGGTGCTATTTTCTGGCGTGGTGTTGATGAAATTCGCTTCCGTAATCGTTTTAGTTCTGGCGAAAAAATATTAGTTAATTCAGTAGCTACTTTAGATAAAAAAGGAGGAGTACAAGCATTTTGGTGGAAGAATTATAATCAGGCAATTAGCAAATTTGAAAGTTCTTTACAGCAAAATCCCAACGATCCAGAAACTTCGATATATTTACAGAACGCCAAGATTGCCAATCAAGCAACATTGACAATTGGGGTTGCCGTACCCATAGGCAGTAACCCGAATGTTGCTCAAGAAATTCTCCGAGGAGTTGCACAAGCTCAACGAGAAATAAATAATCATGGTGGTATTAATGGTAAGTTTTTGAAAGTTCAAATTGCCAACGATGATAACAATCCTGATATTGCCAAACAGATTGCTCATCGATTTGTCGAAGAAGAAATTTTAGCAGTAGTTGGGCATAACAGCAGTGATGCTAGCGTTCCCGCCTCTGATATATATCAGGCGGGAAAATTGATGATGATTTCACCTACTAGTAGTTCTACAAAATTAACCGATCGCACAGATCGTACTGAAGGTAACTATATTTATAGAACAGTTCTCAGCTTTACGATAATTGCTGAAAGTCTTGCTGAATATGCCAAAAGCTCAGGTATAACTAAGGTTTTGATATGTAATGATTCTAAAGCAACAGATCAGTCTTTTGAAAGAGCGTTTGTTACCGTAATGAACAATGAACGCCTTCAACAAATTAACGACATGCAGTGTGATTTTGCTGCCAAGAATTTCCAGCCAGAAACTATTATTAAAAATGCTACCGAAAAAGGTGCAGATGCCATACTTCTCAATCCTCAAGTAGATAGACTTGACAAAGCGATCGCACTTGCCAAAGTTAATCAAGGCAAGTTGAAGTTATTGGGAAACCCCAGCTTTCAAACAAAAAAAACCCTCGAAGTTGGCAGTGCAGTTAATGGTATGATAATGGCAGTTCCCTGGCACGCCGCCGTCTCGCCTAACAAAGACTTTGTTGAAAATGCTACCAAACTTTGGCGGGAACCAGATTCAATTACCTGGCGTACAGCTACCGCCTTTGATGCAACTCAAGTAATTGCAACAGCACTCAGACAACAAAAAAGTAGCACTGAAATGGGAGTGCAACAAGACTTCTGGGATAATTTTTCCCTACAAGGAGCCACTGGTACAATTAAATTTTTATCTTGGGGCGATCGCATGGGCGATCGCGTTGGCAATGCTGTATTAGTGGAAGTACAACCCGATCCCAAAACTCGCACCGGCTACAGTTTTGTACCAAAGAACTCACTCCAAAACCGTATTAGTTTAGGGGACAAAATTTTATTTAAAGATAACCCCAATAGCGAGAAACAATCAGGCGTACAAGCTTTTGCAGCAAATGACTATAACAAAGCGATCACATCTTTTCAAGTATCCTTGCAAAAGATGCCCAATGACCCCGAAGCGCGGATATACTTACAAAATGCGATCGCTGCCCGTAGTGGTAAAATCTTAAAAATTGCTGTCAGTCTTCCCATTGGTAGTAATTTGAATGTTGCCAAAGAAATGCTTCAGGGTGTAGCTCAAGCTCAAGATGAAGTTAATAAAAAAGGTGGCATTCAAGGACATTTATTACAGGTAGTAATTGCTTCCGATGATAATGATCCAGACATTGCTAAACAAATTGCTAGTTATTTCGTAGTAGACCAACAGATTTTAGCAGTAATTGGTAGTAATGTCTCTGACGCTTCTGTTGCAGCTTGCCCTATTTACCAAGAGGGTAAATTAGTAAATATTTCTCCCACTAGCTTTTCTCTTAAATCATCAGGATGCGGTTCTTATATATTTCGCACTTCTCCTAATGTTAGTTTTCTGGCTGATTCTCTTTCTGACTACGCTATTAATGTTGCTAGTACAAAAAATTTGGCGATTTGTGTAGATGAAAAAGCCATAGATAATCAATCTTTTCGAGATGCGTTTACCTCTGCTATTATTGCTGGTGGTGGAAATGTTATTAATATTCAGTGCGATTTTTCTGCACCTGATTTTAATCCCAAAAACCTAATTGCTGAAGCGATTAGCAATGGTGCTGAAGGCTTAGTTTTAGCTCCTCACGTGGATAGAATTAGTAAAGCTTTAGATTTAGCCAAAGCAAATCAAGGCAAGCTGAGATTATTTGGCAGTACCTCATTATATACATCCCAAACACTACAACAAGGGCAAGCAGATGTAAGCAATTTGGTGTTAGCTGTTCCTTGGCATCCACAAGCAAATTTTGGCAATGACTTTGGTAAAAATGCCCACCAACTTTGGGGTAGTAATGTAACTTGGCGTTCTGCGACAAGCTACGATGCAACTGTAGCTATTATTAACGGTTTGCAACAAAGTAAAACCCGTGAAGAATTACAAAAAAGCTTGCGTAGCCCTAACTTTTCTGTTATAGGTACAACCGGAAAAATTCAATTTTTACAATCAGGCGATCGCCATATCAAAAATAATATTATCCTAGTTCAAATTCAGCCAAGTAGCACATCTACAACTGGCTATGAATTTTCATTTTTCTTGAAGCCTCGTTAATGGTTAATAGTTAATGGTTAATGGTTAATGGTTGATGGTTAATGGTTGATGGTTAATAGCTATGAAATATGAACAATTAACCATTAACTATGAACCATGAAAAAATAAATCTCTACTCCACTGTTCTGAGAAAATAATTAATTGTACTAGAAACTATTGCTAGTACAATTGAACCCAACAAAGCAGCTATAGGCCCTTCAATCACAAAACCATAACTGGGAGTAAAATAGCTTGCTAGCCAAAGGGTAAAACCATTAATAACAAATGTAAATAAACCAAAGGTTAGCAAGGTAATTGAAAATGCTAAAACTTTTAAAATTGGGCGAATAATGGCATTAACAATTCCGATAATTATGGCAGCAACAAGGGCTGCACCTAAATTATCTAGCCTGAAACCAATGTTTAAGCTTTGAAGAATATTAGCTGTAATCAGTAACGCGATCGCAGTTCCAAACCAAGTTAATAAGAAGTGTTTCATGTGCTACTTGACGAAAATTATTAATCTTTCCTCTCTAAATTGACAATATTCCTTAAATATTGTTTGCTGATATTTTTTCAGCAAATGATATTTAAGTAACAGGGTACAAATAAATATAACAATCAGGGTCATTATATATTGGTATTTGCTGGATCGTCCTTACCACAAACAACAAAAACTAACCATTAAAATTTGCATATAAAAATACTTATAGCGCTTTTCGCTTGAATGAGGTACACGGGTAGGGGCAATTTATGAATTGCCCCTACAAAGGTATGTACTTTACTCAATTGAAAACCGCTATATATTTACACTGCCCTAATAGTTAGTTTAGGTATATTACACCCTTTATCCAATTATTGACCACATACTATCCTCCCTAGCCTTTTTTGTTAAGAGAGGTTTAGGGGGATCTGATTTTTCGCACTAAGAGTTAAATGTAAAATAGTTTACCACTTTGTAGAGAACAAAAATTATATTATAATGTCCACCGCTTTGCCCCTGCCCCTAATCCCCGTCCCCTTTCCCCGTCCCCGATAAAAATGGAGCCTATTTTCCGGATGCAAAACTTGATCTGGAGGAAAATAGACTCCTTTTGTGTGTTTGTTACTGATAAGTGATGGTGGTGCTATCCTGCGGTACGGCCAATAATTCCTATTTGGCGATCGCCGATATTCTCGTCTTGAACCCCAGTGGAAGGTTCAGGAATTGGTTGATCAACATTGTTAGATTCGTGACGAGAGTCATTCAAATCTGGTTTTTCATCAGACTTACTTGAATCTGGTTGTTGAATATCTGGAGTACCAACATCAGAATAATTAGCACGAGAGGTATCAGGGCCTGCATCTGGAGTGAGTTCACCACTACCAGCTTGTGAAGAACCTGGTGTATTCGGATTGTAATGTTTTTCAGAATTCATTTTTGTTTCTCCAATTCCAAGTCAAACAGCAAAAACCTTTTCCACAGATTTTTTCTGTAGGTTTGTAACAATTGTTCAAATTGAATTGGAGTTTCTACATCAACCTTGAGGGATAAACTACTAATTCACATTAATTTTGATAGGTAAAGCAACAAACACTTTATGTTCAAATTCAGACTGGCTACGCTAGATGATTTAGAGGTGCTAGTCCAACTGCGCCTCGATTTACTACGCGAAGTTGGCGATTTTGAAGAAAATACTGATACTGCTGCATTGAAGTTAGCGATCGCTCAATATCTAAGCGAAAAGCTACCCAAGGGAGAGTTTTTCGCTTGGGTAGCTGAGATTGAGAATCAAATTGTTGCTAGGGCGTGTTTTCAAACTACTCTTTACGCTATTAGTTGAGGTTGCGATCCCCCTAAATCCCCCGCTAAATTGGGGGACTTTGAGAAGATTTCCCCCCCTTTTTAAGGGGGGGTAGGGGGGGATCTCACAGTTTGAAAACACGCCCTAGTAGTGGTGTGGTAATTTTTAGGCGTCCGCCCCATCACGGCAATCTTTCAGGACTAGAAGCCTATGTCATGAATATCTACACAGTTCCAGCGTGGCGCGGTCAAGGAATTGCGACAAAACTACTGCAATAAATTATCAATAATATTAGAAAAACTGAAGTAAGGCGTATTTGGCTTCATGCTACCCAAGATGGCAAGCACCTTTATGAAAAAGTTGGTTTTCTCTCAACAAGTAACGAGATGGAATTGAGATGGTAGCCTCTTTCTGAACACAATTTGGTATGAGTTACATCCTTGGCTTTTGGAAGTGCCGAAAATCCCCGTAGGTATTGCCCACCAATAATCCAGTAAGTAGGGCATAGCCTTACCTACAGGGATTGGTTTGTTTGATGCAGTTCATCAGGAGAATTATTAGAATAAATGTCAATAGATTGGCTAAATTATGCTAAATTAAATGAAAATCTATCTCAATAGTTGCAAAATCAGCCAAGAAAACAAAACAAGTAAACATAGGCTTGTAGTGAGCGCTTAAGCGCTCACTAGGAACTACTCGAATTACATCAATGACTGCTATTAGTCAATTTAATACAACAAATATCTAAAAAAGTTTGCATTTATTAAAATAGTTGTTATATTAGTTAACAAAGGGACATAAATTTTTGTAAATTCAGTTTGGAGTGCCAATTATGCAAGACACAACAAAAGTTACAACTCCCGTAGTTGACGATCGCAATGCTTGGCGTTGGGGTTTTACTCCTCAAGCTGAAATTTGGAATGGTCGTTTGGCGATGATCGGCTTTTTGGCTGCTGCTTTAATTGAACTATTCTCTGGTCAAGGCTTTTTACACTTCTGGGGCATTATGTAAATTTTAAAACCAGAAGCTTTTTAGAGACATCACTAAATAGATATAAATAAAAATACCTGGGGGTAAATAAATACTCCCAGGTTTTATTTTTGTCACTAGTCGTTGGTTAATAGTTCATGGTTCATAGTTCATGGCTATTAACCATTAACCATTAACCATTAACCATTAACCATTAACGGATATACTCTTTCAAAACACTATTACGGTTGGGGTGGCGTAATTTGCGGAGTGCTTTTGCTTCAATTTGGCGGATGCGTTCGCGGGTGACGTTGAAAATTTGTCCAATTTCTTCTAGAGTCTTCATTCGACCATCATCCAAACCGTAGCGCAACCGGAGAACATCGCGTTCACGGGGGCTGAGACTGTCGAGGACTTTTTCTAAGTCTTCCCGTAGTAGATTTTTGGAAACTTGGTCTTCTGGGGTTTCGCCGTCAGATTCAATAAAATCACCCAATCGGGAATCTTCTTCTTTCCCTATGGGTGTTTCCAAAGAAATTGGTAGTTGGGCAGATTTAGCAATAAATCTCAGCTTCTCGATAGTCATTTCCATACGAGTAGCAATTTCTTCCTCAGTGGGTTTGCGGCCCATTTCCTGAGAAAGTAACTTAGTAGTCTTCTTAATCCGAGAAATAGTTTCGTAAAGGTGAACCGGTAGACGAATTGTCCGAGATTGATCGGCGATCGCTCGCGTAATTGCCTGACGAATCCACCATGTAGCGTAGGTAGAGAACTTATAACCTTTTTCGTGGTCAAATTTTTCAGCAGCGCGAATCAAACCAAGACTACCTTCCTGAATCAAGTCTTGGAAAGACAAGCCACGATTCATGTATTTTTTGGCAATTGACACTACAAGACGCAGGTTAGATTGTACCATTTTGTCTTTCGCCCGCCGACCCAGATGTAAGCGATGGCGAAATTGTGGTAATGGTATTTGTGCAGCTTCAGCCCATTCGCTGTCACGCGGTTCACGTTCTAACTGTTGGGACAGTCTTTCGCGCACTCGCTCTAATTCCAGTAAGTCTGCAATCTTGCGCGCTAATTCAATTTCTTCATCGGCTCTTAATAAGCGAATCCGACCGATTTCTTGCAAGTAAAGGCGAATCGAATCTTCGGTATAGTGCTTTTTCTTGCTTTGTGCCCGACGACGCGATTTAGCGGCTTTTCCAGACTTTGCGTCGTCCTCATCAGTCTGAGGCTCTAAAAATTCGTCATCTAGTTCGCCTTCTATCAGTAAGTCCTCTTCATCCTCTATTAAGAGTTCTAACTCCAACTCCTCAGGCTGATTTATTCCAATTTCTAGTTCAGGCTGATAAATATCGGTATCGAGTACGTTGTTAGCCTGGTTCATGCCGCGTTCCTCATGCTCCTTGCAGAATCAATTACTCAAGATGTTTTGACCGCTCTTAATCTAAGTTAGCTGTTTGCTTTGTTTTTAAGAGGGTTTTTAAGTTGATATAGCTAAGATTTTTTTGGAACTTTTATCCTTTCTTGGCAAAACACTGGGTATCCCTTCATTAAAAACCAGAAGGATAGGTTAGCAAAACTAAGTAACTCGTTACAACGAGAGTATGTATTATTTATTTCGCTTTGCCACAGTAGTTTTTTTGAAAGTAAATTCCTCATCTTAGCAAATGCCATACATATTGCAGGGCAACACAATTGTTGACTTGTCTAATTAAAGACTCGTCTTGCTAAAAAAAGTTACCACTCCATAGAACAATGAATATGACTCTCGGAAGATTCTTTTGTAAAGACTGTTCCGATTGTAGCCTGTTTCACAGAAATTGCACTGTTTTTGTGTGATAACCATGAGCTAATTACCTAAGGTAAAGACTGTTGTACCAAAAAGCCACTAAAAGTGGTACTCATACCCTGATGTTTTCCCCAAATCTTTTTGGAATTTTTGTAGCATTTTCATTACCTTAATAATTAGGTACTCTCACTTGGGTTTGGTTTGGCGGTGTTATCGACAACAATTACTGGAAACAGCGCTTTTCATGTTAGCTCAAGTGAGAAGCAGTAATGCACCCATTTTCACATTTCCTTCATAAATTACTAACAGGGATTTATGTTTGTCTATTAACATTTGCCATTCTCAAATTATTTAGAGTAGGCGTGGTATAGACATTTAATTCCCTACTTATAATGCACTCGACCTGATGAAAGCCAATTACCTCAACTGGGGAGTTAAGTCTTTGGCAGAATCAGCCAGAAGGCCGGAAAATTATAAATATAACCAATGCGGTCTTAGTCACAGCTTAGCGCATCGTTTAAAATTCAACCCTTTGCAACTTGACAAACTGTTCTTATTGTATACACCGATATTCTAATCAATTCAGAAAGGTTTTGACAGCCAAGATTATTGATATTAGCTTACTGAGAACGAAATTGCATAGGATTAATGCAAAACATACGATCACTTGGTTCTGGGATTGTATAAATAAATTTAATAATAAACTGCCAAAACAGATAATGATGATGAACGTCCCAGCAGCATTTAGGTATAACAAGCTTTGGCAGCGATTTGCACTCTTCTGAGGCAATTTTGACAAAGTTTACCGCACTCGTCAGGCAAGAAGAGTGATAATCTAAATAATCTACGCTCTGTTTGTCCTTGCTGATTAACCCAAGGATTGTGAAAGCCCTGCACTGCAAGTGCAGGGCTAATAGCTAAAGTCCATTAAAAATGGACTGAAATTGAAATCTTGTCATCTTTAGATAATTAGGCTATTAGCTAGCGTGTTTTGAACCTTAGAGGGTTACTGGAACTGATGCAAGATTTGAGTTTGTTAGTGTTGGCGAATCCAACGTAGGTGGGGCTATGCCCTACAATGCAGCAGAATTTGTAGGGCATAGCCCCACCTACAATTTGAGATTTTCAAGTAATTCGTCAACAATATCTGAGTTTACTCTCACCCCAACTTAGGCAAAAAAAGAATAGCAAATGACTTGACAAATAAATGCTAGGTATGCATCTGCCCGTAGAGAGGTTTGCTGCTTACTTAGATACTTAATTTAAATTTAATCACTTTTTATATACACAATTACCGCAAGTTTGCATCAGTTACACAACTGCATAGAAGTATTTATTATTGCATCGGTTCACTCAGTTAAAGTATTAACGTAAATATAATACATAGTTAACTTTAGATGTACTTAACGTGAACTAGGTTAATAATCTAGCCGGGTAAGTTGAAACAAAATTAACAGCAATTTACGTTAATTAACGGAATAAAAAGTATAAATTAATTGTTATTTATAATACTTTTATCGTGATGATGCTGTCTGAATTGATTTATAAGAAATCGTAAACATACTCAAAAACTACTGTTTGTCAGGTAATTTTGAATTTTAGTCTTCAAATTTTACAAAGACGTAGGGACACGGCATTGCCGTGTCCCTACATGATCTGTATTTAACGTAATGAGAGATACTTTTTAGATATCTAACTCTGCGAGGTCAAGTTTAGAACCATAAGTTTCGATGAATTCACGACGGGGTGCAACGCGATCGCCCATCAAAATTGTAAAAATGCGATCGGCTTCGGCTGCATCCTCAATTTCTACCTGTTTGAGGGTGCGAGTACCTGGGTTCATGGTGGTTTCCCAGAGTTGTGCGGGCATCATTTCACCCAAACCTTTGAACCGTTGGATGGTATAATTAGCATTCTCTGGAAATTCGTGCCTAATCAGGTTATCTTTTTCGCGATCGCTGTAGCAGTAGTAATGATTGCGTCCCCGTTCGATTTTATATAATGGCGGGCAAGCAATGTAGACGTAGCCCTGTTCAATTAGCGCCCTTTGATAACGATAGAAGAAAGTTAACAACAGCGTGCGAATATGTGCGCCATCAACATCAGCGTCAGTCATGATGACAATACGGTGATAACGCAACTGGGAAGCGTCGAATTCTTCGCCCTTGACACCTAAACCTAGGGCGGTGATTAATGACTGAATCTCATTATTTTTATAGATTTTGGTGTCGTCGGTTTTTTCAATATTGAGGATTTTACCGCGTAAGGGAAGGATAGCTTGGAAACGGCGATCGCGTCCTTGTTTAGCGCTTCCACCTGCGGAATCCCCTTCTACCAGAAAAATTTCCGATTCTTTGGGATCTCTGGTACTGCAATCTGCTAATTTACCGGGTAATGGTGAAGATTCCAATACCGACTTACGGCGTACCAACTCCCGTGCGTGACGTGCAGCTTCTGCGGCTTTAAAGGCTTGGATGGCTTTATCTAAAACCGAATCAGCTATACTGGGGTGAAATTCCAGGTACTCAGTCAGAGTTTCTCCTACGAAAGAATCTACAATTCCCCGTACTTCCGTATTGCCAAGTTTGGTTTTAGTTTGTCCTTCAAATTCCGGATCGGGAACTTTGACAGAAATAACGCCTGTTAAACCTTCGCGGACGTGTTCACCACTGAGATTAGATTCATTCTCTTTGATTTTGTTTCGCTTGCGGGCGATCGCATTCAAAGTCCGCGTTAGTACCGCCTTTAAACCTTCCAAGTGTGTACCGCCATCAACAGTCCGAATATTATTGGCAAAGCCTAAAATATTATCTGTATAGGCATCAGTACACCACTGTAATGCTACTTCCACTTGGACGTTGTTACGTTCTCCCTGCACATAGATAATTTCTTCATGCAGTGGCTGCTTGTCAGCGTTCATGTAAGCAACATATTCGCGAATACCACCCTTATACTCGTAAGTTTCTACTTTAGGGCGATCGCTTTTAAGTAATTCCAGGCGGTTGTCGGTAAAAGTAATTTTTACGCCCGCATTCAGATACGCTAACTCTCGCAGGCGACTAGCTAAAGTAGTGTAGTCAAACTCTGTACCAGTAGTGAAAATTTGTGAATCTGGCTGAAAGCTGACAGAAGTGCCGGTGCGATTATCTTTGTCAGGCTTTACAATCAGTTCAGTGGCGGGAATACCCCGTTCATAACGCTGGGTATGAACCTTTTTATCTCGCCAAACCGTCACTTCCACCCACTCAGATAAGGCATTAACAACAGAAACACCGACCCCGTGTAGTCCTCCAGAAACTTTGTAACCGCCGCCGCCAAATTTTCCCCCGGCGTGCAGTACAGTCAATACAGTTTCTAAAGCCGATTTTCCTGTTTTCGGATGAATTCCAGTAGGAATACCGCGACCATCATCTGTTACAGTAACAGAACCATCGGCATTGAGATCCACCTCCACATGGGTGCAGTAACCTGCTAAAGCCTCATCAATCGAATTGTCCACCACCTCGTAAACTAAGTGGTGGAGTCCTCGCGGACCAGTGGAACCAATGTACATCCCCGGTCGCTTGCGGACGGCTTCCAGACCTTCCAGAACTTGAATCTGTTCGGCGCTGTAACTGCTCGTCATGAAAACTCTCCTGATATGTGGGGGTGAAGTCGCCAAAAGGCGAAAAAGTTAAAATCACTCCAAAATTCTAACACAAAAGCCTTGCTGGCGACTCTAGGGCATTTTTATGAGAAATTTATATAGGGGTTCCAGTCTTTTAGGAAGGGCATTGGGCATTGGGCATGGGGCATTGGGCATTGGGCATGGGGCATTGGGCATTGGGGATTGGGCATTGGGCATGGGGCATTGGCAATGGGAAATGGAAAATGGAAAATGGGGAGCTATTGACTAATGACTAATGACTAATGACTAATGACTAATGACTAATGACTAATG
>JBHYDF010000134.1:0-23745 GCA_051861145.1 Nostocaceae cyanobacterium | reverse complement strand
CCGGATTTTTGCAAGCCTACACTGTACTGTACTCAGTCAGTGTAGGTAGTTGACTGTGGTTGATACTCTCCTAGCTTGAAAAAGGGAGTGGGGAGTGGGGAATGGGGCATTGGGCATCGGGCAAAGGGCATCGGGCAAGGGGCATTGGGCATCGGGCAAGGAAAAAATCATTACTTCAATTCCCAATTCCCAATTCCCAATTCCCAATGCCCAATTCCCAATGCCCAATTCCCCACTCCCCACTCCCTATTTTCACTCAACCAAACCATGTGTAATAGCGAAACGCACCAATTCAGCTCGGTTGCTGGTGGATGTTTTTCTCAATAGACTGCTAACATACTTTTCCACTGTTCGAGGACTCAAATGCAGCTTGTGACCCATTTCAGCATTAGAAAGACCATGAGTTAGAAGTTCAAGAACTTCTTGTTCTCTGCGGGTCAGTTCTGAAATAAAATCTGATTGTTGAATGTGATGATTTAACTGTGAATTTTGCTCTTGAACCGGCGCTATTGCGGTGGATGTACCGAAAGTTTCTGGATGAGAAAGACGGTAAGCAGATTGAATGATTTGCGATCGCGCCAATAAATTACGAATAGCTGCTCCTAACTCGTCTAATTCAAAAGGCTTGGGTAAGTATAAGTCGCACCCTGACTGGTAGCCCAGAATTCGTTCTTGAGTTTTTGTTCGCGCTGTTAACAAAATAACAGGTAACAAACGGAACGCAGCTTTTTGACGTACTTGGCGTACCAGTTCATAGCCGTTCATCCGTGGCATAACTATATCAGTAACCATTAAATCAGGATGGTATTCTTCTACCATCGTTAAAGCTTCTTGACCATCATTGGCAGTAATCACCGAGTAGCCAGACAGTTCAAGGTAATCGCTAATAGATAGACGAGTGCCCAGGTCGTCATCTACTACAAGGATTGTCAAGGGCATGGACAGTACACCCCTTGCATTTTTTACTAAGAATTTTGCTTCTATAATCACTATCAGGAAACACTGACAATAATATTACTCTTATGTTTCATACTATGACAGGAGTACCAGTAAATAACTCTCTAAGGGTTGAATTACCAAATTGATTTTCCATCCGTCAGGAGCATTACTGTGATGCTTTAACAAACTTAAACTCACACACAACTATTTGTGTCTAACTACATGGTTCTGTTTATAATTCTTAACAATTAACGGCTATAAAGTTATTGCTCAAATATATCTGAACTATACATATACATATAGCCGAGAATAACCCAAAAACTTGAACAAAGAAACAATGTACTATATAGATGTACCTCCATCGTTATATATAAAACATAAATGGCAATTCTTTCTAAGGCATATACGCATAATTTACTTGACTAATTAAGATATCTTTGTAAGATTTAATCATAATCACAAGGTAAGTGTTATTTTATCTAGCTTTATCCCTTTATTATCTAGATTGCTATCTCTTCTACCAATGGATAAGGCAAGCAAAGGTTTGTAAGTAAAAATTTAAATTTTCCCTGAAAAATAAACCAAGTTAGGATAATTTTAGTATATCCAAAAAACTTTATTTAGTAAATGAAGATACGAATGAAATCACATCTGAATTACACCTAAACCCTTGCTGCCAGCACTCGGATTTTATAGCATATTTTGTTGAAAATATATCTAAAACTATAGCAATCCTATTTGATTTCTGAAAATTCAGACTTATTGTGAAACCCGGTATCTGCGAGATACTGGATTTTTTGTTTTCACAAGTGATGGGCGGACTGCCATATACCTTATCATAAAAAATAACATACTCATTAGGTTAGGTAAAGTTTGCCCTGTCGAGAATAATCTGAAGATAGTCGTTTCATATCTTGCATTTACCCAACAACCCGCCCAGAAATAAATTTTGGGACGGATACTTTCTTCAAGTTTGGAAATCAAAGCACAGAAGTGTCCTCCTAATAGCTTAAGTCATCTCAATCCGGATAAGTCCGGATTTCAACTCATTTTAATGGGTTTGTCCCAGACGTTGCACGATCTCGTCTCTACACAGCCCAAACTTTAGTATAGGGCGCTTTGCATGATGGTGAGTCGTACTAAATCTATCCACAGGTTAGAAGAAACTATTCGAGAAATTAGGTAGTGTGAGTCTAGTTATGAAAAATTAAGAAAAACTACTGTGGTTCCAATCAGAGATAATAATCCTACGACAATCACCCCTTATGTAACTTATGGGTTGATTGCTGCTAACGTCCTTGCTTTTATCTACGAAGCAAGTCTTCCTCCCCAATATTTAGATGGATTTTTCCAACTTTTCGCGGTAGTGCCACGAGAACTAACAGCAAGTTTTGCTGGTATCACAATAAATCAACCAGTGCCAGAATGGGTAACTTTATTTACTGCCCAATTCCTACACGGTGGTTTGTTGCACCTAGTGGGTAATATGCTATTTTTGTGGATTTTTGGTAATAATGTAGAAGACAAGCTTGGTCACGTTAAATATTTGTTTTTCTATTTAGGTTGCGGTGTTTTGGCAACACTGGCTCAATGGTACTTTGCACAAACATCTCCCATTCCTTCCTTAGGGGCGAGTGGCGCGATCGCGGGTGTTATGGGAGCATATATTATCCGCTTTCCGCAAGCAGAAGTTTTAGGTGTAATTCCCCTAGGGTTTTTCTTTCCTACCTTCCGCGTTCCAGCATACTTCTTTCTCGGTTTTTGGTTTCTCCAGCAAGCTTTCTATGGACTAGCCAGCTTGGAACCACCTACTAATATTGGAATGGAAGGAGGAGGTATCGCTTACTGGGCGCACGCAGGAGGTTTTGTAGTTGGGGCAGTACTTGGCCCTGTGCTAGGGTTATTTAACAAAGAACCAGAACAGCAGAAATATTTTCCCGAGTAAATATATCGAAACCCCACCCCGCTTTTGGCTAACGCCAAAGTTCCCCTCCCCGCAAGCGGGGAGGGGTTAGGGGTGGGGTTCTATTATTTGATTGAGTTTATACAGCAATCGAAACCCCACCCCGCTTTTGGCTAACGCCAAAGTTCCCCTCCCCGCAAGCGGGGAGGGGTTAGGGGTGGGGTTCTATTATTTGATTGAGTTTATACAGCAATCGAAACCCCACCCCGCTTTTGGCTAACGCCAAAGTTCCCCTCCCCGCAAGCGGGGAGGGGTTAGGGGTGGGGTTCTATTCCCTATTCCCTTTTAATTAAAGAAGCCTTGCGCATCATTTGATTGAGTCTATCCAGCAATCGCACTTCCTGCTTGCTATCTTCTAGCATCCGTGCTATTAAAATAGACCTTTCATAAAAATTGCGGGCTGTCGGGTAATTGCCTTGTTGCTCGTACAATCGAGCATAGGACTCAAAAGATTTCAACTCTTCTCGCAAATTTTGTGATTCTTGAGCCAAAACTAATCGCTGGTGGAGTAAATCAAAAGCACGTTCGTAACGTTTTACAGAACTGTGAGCTTGTACTAAACCATCAATTGCTCGTAATTCGTTAATGCGATCGCGCTGAGTTTTTGCGATTCGCAGTGCTACCCCATAAGTTCCAATCGTACCTTGATAATCTCCTGCTGCCAGGTAAGCATCGCCCAAATTATTAAGGGTATTAGCTTCACCGAGGAGATCACCAACTTGACGCCGGTAACTTAAAGCATTTTCATAAATTTTAATCGCCTTATTATAATCTCCTAACCTCGCAGTCGCTAAACCCAAATTACTTAGAGACAATCCTTGACCTTCAATATTTTTAACATGGCGGGCAATTTCTACCGCCTCTGCAAAAGTTTTAGAGGCTGCGGTGGCTTCCCCTTGTTGCAGCAGTAATGTGCCAATATTATTCAGGGCGAAAATCTGAGCTTGAAAATCTTGCACATCACGAGCGATCGCCAATCGTCGCCGCATAGTATCTTCTGCTTCTTTATAACGCCCTAGCTGGACATAACCTCTACTGAGAAAATCATAAGTTAAACCTTTTGCCTTCACATCACCAATAGAGTGATAAATCTCCAGCGCTTGCAACCAAGACTCAATGGCTTTATCCGAACTACCAGAATTTTGTTGTTGTTCACCAATCCGCAGCAAGATATCTGCTTCATCTCTTGATTCTCGCACCACCGATTTACTGATTGGGCGGTGGAGTTGTTCAGTGATATCCGCAGCAGTTGCGGCTATAGGACTAAGTAAAAAAGTAAAAAGTAAAGAGTAAAAAGCGCAAGAATTGAACTTGTTAACCCTGCGCCGGTTAGGGCTGCCAATATTTAAAATCGGATACCCTGGTATTAAATGCCATCGTCTCATAAAATTTTTCCGCATAATTGCGGTTTTAAGTAGAAGGTTTGGGAAAATTTGTAAAATTCAACCAACATTTACACTTTATTAAGTGATTCTACGCAACAGCGGGAGGAAGTAAATTTTCTCCCAAATAGATAGCGCGGACATCTGTTGGTAATTTTTCCTCTAGCATACGATAACCTTCTTGCAGAAAATTGGCTACTTCATTGGGAGCGATCGCTTCACCTTCAGCTTGTAGATAGGCAGCGATTCTCGTCTCACTCCAGTGGAAGGTTTGCGCCATCAAAACCATCAAGCGCAAAGTCGGAGGCATTTGATCCAACGCTTGTTCTACATAACACCACAGTGGTGGAGAAGTAGCCTTAAGAGAATAGTGAATAGCTTCCGTAGGAGGAAGTTCAATCTCGTTAATGCAGTAAGCTGTTTGATTAATCAGCCAATTTTGTAGGGTAAGACTTTCCTTACCAGATTGAGCATTTAAATTAAATGCACCAAGTTCATAGTAAATATGTCGCCAGGTGAGGGCAAACAGATAATCTGCTTGTACAGGCGATCGCGCCGAGTGGCGAATTAAAGTATAAACAATCGGGCTATAACGGCAAAAAATCGCAGTAAAGTATCTTCCCGATTCGGGATGACGTTGGAACAAACCGACAAGTTCTTGGTCAGTGTGATGAAACAATGACTTAACTAGCGGGTGATTAGCTTCAGAAAAATGAGGAATTTGCACAATCCTAGTCAGCCTATGTTGCTAAAATTAACTTGGCAATGGCAATCTCAGGAGTTAATTGCATAGTATCTAGGTGTTAACCAAGATAATTTAGTCTTGATACACTAGAAACAAAGAGACTATTAAAGTCCTAATCTACAAAACAAAAGCAGCTCCCTTAATTACTACTTATATAATTCCCGATTTGTTCATGGTTATAGTAGCTAGTGTGATACAGTTCTTGCCGAGTTCTTATACTTTAGGCTCATTCCTACCTTCTTTACCGTTGGATAGCCTATTCTCCACCCAAGGCATCATGGTAATGCTGCTAGCAGCCTATGCTGGTGCTATGTGGATGTTTCTCACCAGTGCCCCAAAAGTCCATACAGTAATGGTGTCGGATTTAGAAATTGCCCGACAGTTGTATGAAGGACTGCTAGACTTGCCAGCAGCAGAAGTACCTTTGCACTACTATTACAACTACGAGCAAACCATAGGCGCAACAGGAGTAGATCCACTATACTTGGGGAGCAGTCCTAGCTTTTCCAACAGAATGACCAACGCTAGTGACGGACTGTGGTATCAACTCAAAAAAAATACCCAACTGCACGTCATCACCGGCGCTAGCATCGGCAACAAAAATCAGCAACGCCACGTTTGCTTTGATCACGACTGCTTAGAAATGATTTTAATGCGCGTAGAAATGCGTGGCTTGAAGTTCAAAATTCGCAGCCGTAAACCGCTGAACTTTTTAGTCAAAGACTACGAAGGGCGGATTATTGAAATGGCTGAAGTGGCAAATTAAAAAAGTTAGGAGTTAGGAGTTAAGAGTTAAGAGTTATAAATTCAAATAGGGTGCGTTAGGTTCTACCATAACGCACCTTACTCTTTTCTTCTTAGCGGCTTTGCGCGCCAGTCGCCTGCGGAGGGAAACCCTCCTATGTCCTAAGAGGACACGCTATGCGCTAAGAGCGCACGCTCCGCGAACGCGAACAGCGCTGGCTTGGCTTTGCGTGAGATATTAACAGATATCAACTCTTAAGCGCTATATTTTCCAACTTATCCAATAATTCTTCTGCTAAATCCAATAAATCAATTTCATCACTAATATCGCAATTACTTTCCCTAGCCGTCAAGTTATCAACTAACACATTTTTAATAGCAAAAATCCTATCTTGTTCTTCAGTAAAACTCAGACATTTTTCCAACTCTATAGTAATTTCTCTGAGCGATTTACCTTGTAGCAACCTTCGTACTTTAACAGCTACCCATTCATCACTCTCTAGGAAAGCTTTCACAAGTTCTACAATCTTTTGTTCTTCTTCGTCTTCTCCCCACTTCTCTAGCCAATCTCCATCCACATCCTCAACATATAAGTGAACTGCTTCAAAACCATACTTAAGTATATCATTCTGTAATTTTCGTGCTTCTTCTAAATGTTGAAGAAATTGTTCTAATCTATCTTGACAGTCAATTGATTTTTCCTTAACCATAATAATTAAGTTTGTTAAGAAAACTAGATATAAAGACCCAGTAAACGTAAAGCAAGCGAAGATTATAAACTAAATTTTAGATAAATACCTCTTTTAAGATTATCGCTGTTATATAGTGCTACGTTGGTTATTTGATTGACAAAATTATTTTTAATAGGATTGTAACTGAAGAATAATCCTTTATCTATTCCCCAATAACGTAGAGTACTTTCCCAATCATAAGACTTTTCTTTAGACAAGTCATCAGCAAGGCTAGTAAGTTGAATACACAGAGAAATTTCCTGCCTACTGCTAATAATTATATCAGTTGCCATTGACAGGTCTGCAACGAAGCGTAGCACAACAGTACCTCCACAAACTTGAATACTATTAGCAATAGATGCAATTAAATCACCATCTGCTCTATTAAACTCTCCCGCCATCAACTTTTGTTTCCAAATATAAAATTTGGGATCATTGTGGTTCAACCATTTGAGCAATAACTCTCCATACCAATATCTTTCAGTTGGAGTCATACGCTCATAATACACCTGCTGCTCATCTTCCGAACCTAAAGATTTGATATCGAGGCAGATTTGAGCATCCTTAATTATCTCTTGCAAAAACAACATGACAAATTTTTTAGCAGTCAGCGAACCAGGCCTTACATCTTTAACCCAGCGATTAACCTCCTCCAACCTTTTCGCCAAATTCGGATCTATTACAGCTGCTTCATTGATAAGTGATTTTAGTTTATCTTTAATCTCTCTTGCTTGCAAAAGATGCTCTTCCTTAGAAATTAAGCTCTTGTTAGAAAATTTATAAATATTTTATGACATTATATTTGCACTTAGCGAGTATGATTAATTACAAAAATATGAAGACACAAAGATACATATCTTCGTGTCTTAGTGGTTCAATTTTCACTCATTGCTTTAGTAACAAATTAAACTCATTAACCCTCTGCGTACCTCTGCGTTATACTCTGCGTACCTCTGCGTTTAAAAACGCTACCAACTTATGCAAAGCCTTACTAAGTCGTCACTTCCGGAGACGAATCAGATTTTTCAGGCTTGAGTAACGGGAAAGCTATAACATCCCGAATACTAGGGCTATCAGTCAACAACATCACCAGCCTATCAATTCCGATACCTAAACCTCCCGTAGGCGGCATTCCGTATTCCAACGCAGCCAAAAAGTCTTCATCTACACCCTGAGCTTCTAAATCACCCGCTGCTTTCCGTGCTGCTTGTTCTTCCAAGCGTAGCCTTTGCTCGATAGGATCGGTAAGTTCAGAGAAGCTATTGGCAGTTTCACGTCCGACAATAAATAACTCAAAACGCTCCACTAAACCAGATTTAGAACGATGTGGTTTTGCCAGTGGCGAAATTTCCACAGGGTAATCAATCACAAAGGTAGGCTGAATTAAGTTTGCCTCTACTTTTTGCTCAAAGGCTTCATTCAGTAATTTACCTATCGATTTGCAATCTTCTATAGCTTCCAACCCAGCATTTTTACACGCGGCTTTCGCTTCTTCCACTGTTTGGAAAGAATTGAAATCCAAGCCTGTATATTCCTTAACTAGATCATGCATGGTGACACGACGCCAAGGAAGCGTTAAATCTATAACTTCACCTTGGTAAGTTACTTGCAATGTGCCGAGTACTTCCTTAGCGACAGTGGAAATAATTCCTTCCGTCAGCGCCATCATATCGTTGTAGTCGGCGTAGGCTTGGTAAACCTCAATTGTGGTAAATTCCGGGTTGTGCCGGGTAGAAATTCCTTCGTTGCGGAAAATTCGCCCCAGTTCAAACACCTTTTCAAACCCACCAACAATCAATCGCTTGAGATGAAGTTCTGTCGCAATTCGTAGATACAACTCCATTTCTAGGGTGTTGTGGTAGGTAATGAAAGGACGTGCATCTGCACCCCCTGCTTCCGCTTGTAGAACAGGGGTTTCAATTTCCAGGAAATCACGTTGTTCTAAGTATTTACGAATACCAGCCGTAATTTGGGCGCGACGGCGGAAGGTTTGCCGGACTTCTGGATTAACAATTAAGTCTACGTAGCGCTGACGGTAGCGTTTAGCGACATCCGTTAACCCATGCCACTTGTCGGGTAAGGGTAAGAGGGATTTAGTAAGAATTGCATATTGTTTAACGTAAACTGATAACTCGCCCTTTTCAGTCCGTTTTATTGTACCTTTAGCTCCCATGATGTCGCCGACATCTGTGAGTTGCTTGAGGTGGTTAAAGGCATCAGCATCAGTATCTGCCATGCCTTCTTCGATACGTTTTTTTTCTAAATAAAGTTGAATAGTGCCGGTTTCGTCTTCCAAGGTGAAGAAACACAGTTTACCGAAGACACGACGGAACATAATGCGTCCGGCCACTGTCACATCTAAATCGATTTCTTCACCGTTAGGTAAATCAGCATATTTTTCTTGTAATTGCGCTGCGTGATGGGTTGATTCCCAATGATAGGCGTAGGGATTCATCCCTAGCTGTCTAAGTTGTTCTACTTTCTCCAACCGCGTAGCACGGATTTCTTCTTCCGACATGGTTAACGAACTTTCAGGGGGCAAGATTTTATTATAAATGTTGTTGAAAGTAGCCCACACCCCTCGATAGTGCAACTTAGTAGTTAGGGGATTGTGTTCATGGTTCATGGCTATTAACCATTAACCATTAACCATTAACTAATAAAAAATGCAGCACCTGATGTAAAAGTGCTGCAATTTATTGTCACAAACAAGCAAATGTAGAGGGAGGGATTCTGTTATGCGACAAACAATCTAAGAGGATGTCTGAAAAGTTTTTAATTAGTCATATTTATTACCCAAAATCATTTAGATCCCCCCAACCCCCCTTAAAAAGGGGGGCAAAAAGCCTTTCAAAGTCCCCCTTTTTAAGGGGGATTTAGGGGGATCTAAGATTAATTGGTTTTAAACCATACTTCTCAGACATCCTCTAAGAAAATAAACATCTTGCAAAAGTCCTGTCTTAAAGATGACTTGTCAAATACAGACGTATAAGACATGTTTTAAAGCCTGTTAGTCTGCAAAGACAAAAACCAACAGACTAAAAACCCGCTTGAGGGAGTTCTGTTTGTTAAGTTCATGTTTTAGTCTGAGGTCAAAAACTTATGCAAGACGTCTACTGCTGGATGGAAAAATGTCTGAATATGAAGTATAAATCAAATCTATCAAACACCCTCTTTGCTTTTTGGCGCAATAGCAGTAACTGGGTTTTCTCCAGCAGCATATTTACATTATGCTGATTTGTAATCAGACTTAGTTTTTTCGTCGTGAAAATGATAGATTCTCTCGTAGCCGTCCTCTGACTTAGTCGTCTTATCGACTTTCGTTCCGTCTTTTGAATCACTCATTCCTGTAAAATCAAACAGATCAGGAAGTTTCAAATCACCAAGACCTAGATCGAACGACATTCCTCCCGCAACTTTTTCACAGTCCTCGTTGCTGAGTTCTTCAAAACCAAAATCAAATACATTCAGGTCAGTCATTTCCAAATCAAATGTACGTTTCATAGCAAGCTCCTTAAAATCTTACAAATGCACCTTGGCTCTCCGAAATCATTCAGAGACGGATTAGATTTTTATTTTCTAACCTAATAAAACTCTAATTAGAGTTCTTCAATATTTCCAGACAAAAGAAGTAAATTTTGTTACGTAAAAATGAACACTATATTTCATTTTTAAGAAACCATAGTTTCATTGAAGAGTAAATAATAAAACTTGTTTATACATAATTTTTATTAGGTGTGCAAGTAAGTATAAATATTTAGGCTTATTTGTCAAGAAGAAGAATATAGGACTCCTATTTGATTTTTGAAATATACGTAGGGTGGGCAATGCCCACCAAAACCCGGATATGGTGGGCAATGCCCACCCTACACTTAAGCTTAAAGTGTACGGATTTTTTTCAATAATCAAACCGGATTCCTATAGATGCGCTAGTGGCAGCATGACACGGCTAATATCAGTTCATGAGGCCATAATCGTATGAAATAATGTGTTTCATTGATTTATCCCCAATAATAATAAAAATGCCTTTACATGAATAAATGGCATAAATGTTTGTCTTTCTTAAATATTACTTTAAGTAGTTGCATGTTAATTTAATTTGTGCTTTATACACGGTTCGCACAAAGAAAGTAGCGTAAAACCCTATATCCCTATGCTACAGGCGTGCATTTTAATTCCAAACCTCAATTCGCTACAGTTGTTGTCATAAAGCAAAAGCCCCAGTTGGAATTCCAACTGAGGCTTAATTTATGTTGTTGGTTAAAAAATAAAATTGTATCTTGAAATCTGAAAATAAAATTATTTAATTATAAATTCATAATATTTGAACTACATATAAATAAAGGTTCAAAAATTTGAATTTTTTATTGTTTAGTATTTGTTGTTTGTTGGTTGTTGGCGGTTGGTTATCCCAAACACCAAACACCAAACACCAATCAACATAATTACTGAGTGCGCCAAATTTTGATTTTTTTGTCGTATCCTCCACTGGCGAGCATTTGTCCATCAGGACTAAAAGCGATCGCGCTCACCCAGTCGGAATGGTCGTAAAGTGTATTTAATAACTCTCCTGTAGTCAAATCCCACAGTTTAATACCATCTCTACCAGCACTGGCTAAGGTTTGACCATCAGGATTGATTGCAACAGCATTAATCCAGTTGTTGTGTCCTGTGAGGGTGCGGACTGTTTGTCCACTGTTGAGATTCCAAAGTTTAATGGCGCGATCGCGACTAGCTGTAACTAGAGTTTGACCATCGGGAGTGAAGGCGATCGCGGTTATTGTATCGTTGTGGGCTGCAATATCACGAACCATTTTACCACTACCCAAATCCCACAGTTTAATTACACCCTGGTTGTCACCACTGACCAATATCTGACCATCAGGACTAATCGCCATTTTCGAGATCAAGTTATCAAAACGTACCAAAGTACCTAAAGGACGTTGTTGTACTAAATCCCACAAGCGAATTCCGTCTAAACCACCACTGGCGAGAGTTTTTCCATCAGGGGTGACAGCCAAGGATAATACATTGCTGGTATGTCCTACCAATGTACGGCTAAAGTCATTGGTTTTCAGGTTCCAAAGATTGATAGTGTTGTCATTACTACAACTAATCAGGGTTTGACCGTTGGGTGAAATCAGTAAGGATTCTACCGCTGTTTTATGAGCTTTGCGAATGACTCCTATTCTTTTACCTGTTTTCGTATCCCACAAGCGAATTACACCATCGTTTTCTGCACCACCACTGACAAGAGTTCGGCTATTGGGACTAAAAGCTAGGGATTTTATTGTTCCCATTTGCCGTCTGTCTTTGAGGGTGTAAACTAGTCGGGGATTAGCAAAGCTTTTGGTTGTTTGGCTGGTAGTTTGGGGATTTATTCTAACTTCACCACCACTAGGAGCAGGATTTGCAGGTGGTATTTTTATTAAGGGAGCGATCGCGATAGCAAGCGCGATCGCCAGCACAAGATTTTTGGACAAGGAGATTTTAAATTTTCGAGTTTGGGTTTTGGCAAGAATAAAGCTAATTTTGCTAGTGTCAAGGAATTTTTTGTGATAATTATTCATACATTTTACAATCGCAGGCGATCGCCTAAAACCATATTTCGGCTTTTGGGCAAGAAATTTGACCCATAATCATAAAAATGGGAATTCGACGATGCTGCGAAAATTCCCCAATCTCCAATTTAATACTCTCCAATCCAAAATCTAATGTGGTGGTTTTTTCTTGGAAATAGTCAGCATCGGTAAAGACGAACTGGAAGAACGGGAAGGTAAGTAATGTTGTACTATAGGTTCTTCAGCTACTACAGACGGACGGCGTTGCTGGCTACGCCACAACTTATAAACCAGCACCAATCCTACTGTTCCCAAACCAAAACCGAATAAAGACCAGCTATCTTTAAATCCACCTATCAGTGCATCTACCACTCCCATGGTAATCAATACGCTGATTAGCGGTTCTCTTCGGTAGGTTGACTTTAAAAAACGAGGCAATACAGCATTCATCACAGCTTGGTTTGTCCCTGTTCACCTTTTGTGTAAATTGACCAAGAATCTCTAATCTGCAATAGCCGCTTTCAAATTGAATTGAGAGCAGCTATCATACTACATATTATAATTTTCTTGGGTAGGCAAGAACACGACTGTAGACTACCATCAAGTGTCTTACTATAAAGTTGGTAGTGTTTTTGCTACAACGTTTGTCTTAACCGCTTCTGTCACTCTTCAAACAATTTAATTTTATACTTGGTTATCAAGACACAACCGGGAATCTGGTAGGGGCGGGTTTAGAATCCTAATTTTCGGCTTGCCGACAAATCATCAACAAAACCCGCCCCTACCAGCATTTTGTCGGAGAGTGACAAAAGCGGTTTAAAGTAGCCTTTGCCATAGTTGGAAAATGGTTAATGGTTCATAGTTCATAGTTCATGGTTCATAATTCATAGCTATTAACCATTAACCATCAACCATTAACCATTAACCATTAACCATTTTTCAAAATCCTGTTATGGTATCAGCTTATCTTAGACCAAGCCATGATAATACTCCTTGATTGGTGACATATTCAATCACCACCATCAGAATAAAGCCAATCATGGCAGCTCGACCATTCAAACGCTCAGCGTATTCATTAAATCCAAACTTGGGTTCCTCTAGTTTAGGGCTAACGCTTGGTTGTGGTTGTGTGATCATTTCCGGAAAACCTCTTTTTGGTAGTTAAAATTTTGTAGATGCTTGACAATTAGCACATTTTAAGCTAATTATCTCGATAGCTGCTTTTACATTTGTTTACTATTCTTAATATATTTTAGAAATACTCTGGAAATCGTCAAGTGTAAAAATCTGGAGTATAGTAGGCAAATCAAGGCAGGCTCATATCATTTTTCTGTAGAAAACACAACATATATCTGTGTCTACAGACAGAATACACAGGACGGAAGACAGCAAAGCATTTTGGTAGCTATGCTGTAGTTATTAATTCCAATACATTTGCAGAACTGATATCAGATAAATTCGTAGTCTCTGATTCAACATATCAGGGATAAGACTGACAAACTATAGCTAAATAAAAATAAATTAGAGGCAGTAAATGGAAATAGGTGTTCCCAAGGAAACTAAGGATCAAGAATTTCGAGTAGGATTAAGTCCTTCTAGCGTACGAGTACTAAAAGAAAACAGTCATACTATCTTGGTGGAAACTGGTGCTGGTGCTGGTGCTGGTTTTACAGATGATGAGTACATAAACGCTGGTGCGGAAATTGTCCCAACAAAAGAAGCCGCTTGGAACCGAGAACTTGTTGTTAAAGTCAAAGAACCATTAGTTCCTGAATATAAATTTCTACAAAAAGGACAAATATTATTTACGTATTTGCACTTAGCGGCTGACCGGAGGTTGACCGAAAATTTAATCGATTGTGGCGTGTGCGCGATCGCCTACGAAACTGTTGAACAATCCGGTGCGAACAGATTACCCTTACTAACACCGATGAGTATTATTGCCGGTCGGTTGTCAGTACAATTTGGAGCAAGGTTTCTCGAACGTCCACAAGGCGGTAGAGGTGTGCTTTTAGGCGGTGTTCCTGGAGTACGAACCGGTAAGGTGGTGATTTTGGGTGGTGGCGTAGTTGGTACAGAAGCCGCGAAAATTGCTGTAGGAATGGGCGCTAGCGTACAAATTTTAGATGTAAATGTGGAACGTCTGGGCTATTTGGAAACCTTATTTGGTTCAAGAGTAGAATTGCTTTACAGCAACTCAGCCCACATTGAAGCAGCTGTGCGTGAAGCAGACTTGCTCATTGGTGCAGTTTTAATACCAGGACGGAGAACACCCATTCTTGTCTCCCGCGAACTGGTAAGACAAATGCGCCCTGGCTCAGTAATTGTTGATGTGGCAGTAGATCAAGGTGGTTGTGTGGAAACCTTGCATGTCACATCTCATACCAACCCAGTTTACATAGAAGAGGGTGTATTGCACTATGGTGTTCCCAATATGCCGGGGGCAGTTCCTTGGACAGCAACTCAGGCACTCAATAACAGTACTCTACCATATGTAGTGCAATTAGCAAATCAGGGAATGGAAGCGGTGAAAAATAATCCAGCACTAGCTAAGGGTGTGAACGTGCAGAATCATCGCTTGGTACATCCTGCTGTGCAAGAAGTGTTTCCGGATTTGGTTTAAAAGGGAATTTTAGATTTTAGATTTTAGATTTTGGATTTTGGATTAACCCTCAATCTAAAATCTAAAATCCAACATCCAAAATTTCTTTCTGTTGCATCAATTTTACAACTGAATTTACTAGCTGGGCTGGTTCTACAGGTTTACAAACATACATTTGAAAACCTGATTTTAATGCTTGCTGACAATCTTCCTGTCTGGCATATGCAGTCAGGGCAATAGCTGGTATCTTTCCCCCTTTCTCCGGTTGCAAACTGCGGATATTACGGATTAGTGTGTAGCCGTCTTCCTCTGGCATACCAATATCGCTAATCAAAATATCTGGCTGCGATCGCTTAATCGCTAAAAGTGCTAACTGTGCTGAAGCAACAGCAGTTACTTCCGCGCCAGAGTCTTGCAGTACGGAAGAAATATAATCTCGTGTATCACTATCGTCATCCACTACTAGCATCTGCAAACCGCATAGGGGTGAGGGAGTGGGAGAGTGAGGGAGAGTGTTGGGGGTGTTGACGTTTGACTTTTGACTTTTGACTTTTGACTTGTCTTGTCCCCTTATCTCCTTATCCCCTCTTCCTCCACTCTCCCCCTCAACCCCTTTTGTCTTTTTTTCTTCTTCTCCTGCATTTAAAAGTGGTAGCCTAACAGTAAACGTTGCTCCCTGTCCTACTCCTGGACTTGCAGCATGAACGCTTCCTTGATGCATTTCTACCAAGTAATGCACGATCGCTAAGCCTAGTCCCAGTCCCCCATGATTTCTAGTTATACTGCCATCTGCTTGACGAAAGCGATCAAAAACATGAGGAAGAAATTCTGGACTTATTCCAGCACCTGTATCACTAACGGTGATTTTGGCATAGGAGGGAGAGTGTGGTTGTTGGTTGTTGGTTGGGATAAATTCTTCCCTCGTGTCTTCTATTGATAATTTTACTTCTATCCTCCCGCCGCCAGATGTAAACTTAAGCGCATTACTCACTAAATTCCACACTATTTGCTGCAAGCGGGTGGAGTCGCCTGAGACGATGAAAGGAGAGGTAAGTATTGAAGAGTGAGAATTATTTTCTCTATTACTCTCTGCAAGATTTGGTTCAATAATAGACTCTAGTTGAATATTTTTTGCTTCTGCTTCCAGACGCGCACTATTTATAACTGTTGAAATAATTGTTACTAGGTTAACTGGACAGATACTCAATTGCAGCTTACCGCGCATAATCCGCGAGACATCTAAAATATCTTCAATAAGTTGTGACTGCAAAGAAGCGTTGCGTTCTATGGTTTCTATAGCACGAGCGATCGCACTTTCATCCAATTTTTTCTGGCGTAGCAATCTTGACCAGCCAAGTATGGAAGTTAAAGGCGTGCGGAGTTCGTGGGAGAGGGTTGCTAAAAATTCATCCTTAAGGCGGTTTGCAGCCTCGGCTTCTTGTCGTGCAGTTTGCTCACGGATCAGTTTAATATGTTCTTCTTCGGCTTTTTTGCGCTCAGTAATATCTTCTAATGTGCCGACAAAACCAATAACTTTGCGGTTTTCCCCAAGCATTGGCGATGAAGATAAGTAAACCCAACGCTCAATTCCTTCTAGGGTAATGATACGAAATTCGCCTGTGTATTCCTGACCTTGAGCAGCTGTTGCATACCAGTTAGCAATCACACTGTCTCTATCTTGCGGATGAATTCTCTGCGTCCAACCTTCGTTTAAACTTTCTGCTAAAGTCAAACCACATATTGCTTGATAACGAGGGTTAGTATACGTACATTTACCCAATTTATCTGTCAAAAAAATACCAACTGGTGAACAAGAACTCAAAGAGCGAAACATTTCTTCACGTTTTTTGAGTTCGGCATTCATCGCTTCTAGTTGTGCGGCTTGTCGCTTCACCTCAGCAGTTTTCTCGAACAAATCGATAAACGCCGCTACTTTCGATTTGAGGATTTCTGGCTCAATGGGCTTGAATAGATAATCTACAGCGCCGAGGGCGTAACCTTTATACACCATGTTATCACTGGTGCTGAATGCTGTGATGAAAATAATGGGCGTGTGTCGCGATCGCTCTCGTTGTCGAATTAGAGTTGCTGTCTCGAACCCGTCCATATCTGGCATTTGCACATCCAGGAGGATTACAGCAAAGTCTTGATTAAGTAAATGCCGCAGTGCTTCCGCGCCTGATGTAGCCCTTACTAAATTGTGACCGAGGCTACCTAAAATTGCCTCTAAGGCTAGTAAATTTTCTGGATGGTCATCTACCAACAGAACATTAACTTTCGGTTCAAATGACATTGCAATTGTACACTTTTAGAAATAGACCAAGCTGTTTACACATCTTTCTCTTGACTGTGACGCTTGGGCTGGCTATATTCCCACTATCTTAAGTTATATATTTGGCTGTTGATTAGAGTTTATTATTAATAGTTTATTGCTTTTTCAGGAAAGATAAAATGAGAGCGGTTAACAATTAGAAATTACACATTTTTACTAAAAAAGTCGCCATATCCCCCAAAGGTAATATTTTGTCTGCAACACCAGCTACAATGGCAGCTTTGGGCATTGTTGGACAAAAGGCTGTTGAGGGTTCCTGAACTACAGTTATGCCTCCTCGTGCTTTGATTCTTGCGAGTCCTTGAACTCCATCATGATTGGCTCCTGTTAACAACATACCAATTACTTTCTTACCATAGGCATCGGCTGCCGTTTCAAATAATACATTAATAGATGGTCGCGCATAAGTTACAGGTTCGTCAACAGAAAGAGCAAAATAGGGGTAAAGCGCAGTTTCCACAAGCAAATGATAATCTGCTGGAGCTAAATATACATTCCCTGGTAAGATTTCTTCTTTGTCTTCCGCTTCTTTGACTAGCAAGGTACTGTATTGCTGTAATAACAGCCTTAATGTGTCATCAGAACTTTTGTGACGGTGTTGGACAATCGCCACAGGTACCGGGAAGCTGATTGGCAAAGCTGATAGCATAATTTGCAGAGCTTCTAATCCTCCCAAAGATGTACCAATAACAATTAATTTATATGTCATAAGAGTTAGTGGTTAATGGTTCATGGTTCATGGTGAGCCAGCGCGGTCTTGGGGGTTCCCCCCATGAGCGACTGGCGAACCCGGAGGGTTCATAGTTCATGGTTCATGGTTCATGGTTCATGGTTCATAGTTCATGGTTCATGGTTCATGGCTATTAACTATTAACTATTAACCATTAACTATTAACCATTAACCACTAACTAATTTTGCGGTAAAGCTTCTCAGTGCTTGCTAATTGCTCATATTCTTTCTCATGGGGCGTAAACTTGATTGACTCTTGGCGTCCTAGCCCTAAAATTCCTAATCTGACTAGACTTTCGTATAATAACTTATGGACTCGCTGTTGCAAAGTTTTATTAAAGTAGATTAAAACGTTGCGACAAAAAATAACATTAAATTCATTAAAAGAAGTATCTGTGGCTAAATTATGTAGTGAAAAAACCATATTTTCCTTAAGTTCTGCTGAAAATATGGCGTTACCGTATGCCGCTGTGTAATATTCAGAAAAAGATGTTTTACCGCCTGCTTGTATATAATTATGAGTATATTCTTGCATTAATCCTAGTGAGAAAATGCCAGATTTTGCCTTACGTAATACCGTTTCATTAATATCAGTAGCATACAAACGCGAACGATGATAAAGCCCTTCTTCTTTGAGTAAAATTGCCATAGAATAGACTTCTTCACCCGTAGAACAGCCAGCGTGCCAAATCCGAATAAAGGGATATGTTCGCAATATTGGTACAATTTTATTTCTAAATGTCAAAAAATAGCCAGGATCTCGAAACATGGTGGTGACATTCACCGAAAGATTGAATAAAAATTTTTCCAGTGATTCGTGATCGTGGAGAACTTTTTCTTGCAAACCAGATATGGAGGTTAAACCTTCGGCTTGAATTGTGTTCCAGATCCGGCGTTTGAGTGAAGCTAGAGCGTAATTTCTAAAATCAAATCCGTAATAACGATACACTCCTTCTAATAACAATTGAATTTCAATATCTTCTAGCTGTTCTCTCTCCATAAGATTTAATAGGGAATAGGGGCTAGGGGCTAAGGGCTAGGGGCTAGGGGCTAGGGCGTGTTTTCAAACTGCGAGATCCCCCCCTACCCCCCCTTAAAAAGGGGGGAAATCTTTTCAAAGTCCCCCAAGAAGCGCGGGGGATTTAGGGGGATCGCAACCTCTACTCATCGCGTAAAGATTAGTTTGAAAACACGCCCTAGGCGACAAGGGAGATAAACAACTAACCACTAACTAATGACTAATGACTAATGACTAATGACTAAGCTGTTATTTTATATAAGGCGAAAGTGTTAAACGCCGCATCCACCTAGAAACTCAAAATAACAACTAACACCTCTATCGAGAGAAACAACACTATTGATATAGCCAAACACGCAATAGTGAACGCAACTGTTCGGTATCTACTGGTTTTGTGATGTAATCGGATGCACCTGCGGAGATACATTTTTCGCGATCGCCTTGCATGGCTTTAGCTGTCAAAGCAATGATTGGCAAATTTCTAAATTGAGGGTTTTGGCGGATGTGGCGGGTGGTTTCGTAGCCGTCCATTTCTGGCATCATTATATCCATAAGGATAATATTGATGTCTGGGTTGTTTTGCAAAACTTCAATACCATCTCTACCGTTTTCAGCATACAAAGTTTGCATTTGATAACGCTCTAACATACTGGTTAGGGCGAAAATGTTACGCATATCGTCATCGATGATGAGAACTTTTTTCCCTGCAAGTAAGGAGTCAGAAGTATGTAATTGTTCGAGTATTTGGCGTTTGGGTACTGGTAAAGAAGCCTGAACCCGGTGCAAGAATAAGGCGGTTTCATCTAAAAGACGTTCGGGCGATCGCACATCTTTAACTATAATCGTATCTGCCATACGTCGCAGTTCTGTTTCTTGCGCCTTGGTAATTTCCTTACCGGTGTAGATGATAATGGGTAGTGCTTCGCCGTTGGGTTGTTGTTTGATTTGTTCAATTAATTCAAACCCACTCATATCCGGTAGTCCCAAATCTAGAACCATGCAATCATAATGCTGGGAACCTATAGCCGCTAAAGCCTCTGCGCCAGTACTAACAGCAGTAGTCGCAACATCGCCGTTACCAATTAGTTCTACGATACTTTGGCGTTGAGTATCATCATCTTCGACAACAAGTAGATTTTTGACACGGCGTTCGACAAAACCTTTTATTTTGGTTAATGCTTGATGTAACGTATCGCTACTAATGGGCTTTTGCAGATAGGCGATCGCACCTTGTTGTAAACTCCGCTGTTTCCCTTCTTCGACTGTCATTATATGTACAGGAATATGACGAGTACTTGGATCGTGCTTGAGGCGATCCAATACCATCCAACCATCCATTCCCGGTAAGCGAATATCCAGTAATATCGCCGAGGGTTGAAATTGCTGTGCTAGTGCTAAACCATTACTACCATTGTGGGCGGCGATCGCTTTAAATTCGTGTTGTCGCGCCATATCTAAAAGGATATGCGCAAATTTCATGTCATCTTCGACAATTAAAAGAATGCGATCGCCTGGTTGAATATTATCTCTGTCATCATTGAGGGGAGTGGGGAGTGGGGATTGTAGAGACGCAACCGGTTGCGTCGGTTTTGGGGGAGGGGAAGACAAGGGTAAAGATTCTTTGATTGTCCCCATATCGCTTTGTCCCCTTCCGTGTTCCTCGTATCTCCCTATCTTTGTATTTGCTTTTTCTCCTAATAGCGGTAAATACAGCGTAAAGGTGCTACCTTCTCCCACATAGCTTTTAAGTTTAATTTCTCCACCGAATAACCGCGTGATTTCTCGGCTAATAGACAAGCCTAAACCTGTACCGCCAAATTTGCGACTGGTAGTACCATCAGCTTGCTGAAACGCTTCAAAAATAATTTTCTGCTTTTCTGGGGCGATACCAATACCTGTATCGCTGACAGCAAATGCTATCACCTTTTCAGCGTTATTCAAATTTTCTTGGTCAAAACTCCACCCTTGTTTTGCTATAAATACTTGTAAGCGTACCTCACCACGTTCTGTAAATTTAAACGCATTTGCTAGTAGATTTTTTAAGACTTGTTGTAAGCGTTTAGCATCAGTATAAATTGTTCGGGGTAGTTCTGGAGACAATTCAATCTTGAAATCAAGTCCTTTATTTTGAGCGACTTGTGTAAAAGTACTTTTCAGGTAATCTTCTAAATCGGAAAAAGGTATATAATTCATGTCAATGGACATGGTTCCAGATTCGATTTTTGCCAAATCCAAAATGTCATTAATTAAGGATAACAAGTCAGTACCTGAAGAGTAAATTGTGTGGCTATATTTGACTTGCTGTTCGTTGAGATTACCTTCAACATTATCGCCTAGCATTTTTGCCAAAATTAACAAGCTGTTTAGTGGTGTCCTTAATTCATGGGACATATTCGCTAGAAATTCTGATTTGTATTTAGACGAAAGTGCTAATTGTTCTGCTTTTTCTTCTAAGGCTTGCCTTGCTTGTTCTACTTCTTGATTTTTGCGCTCAACTTCTGCATTTTTTGTGGATAGTTGTTCAGCTTTTTCTTCCAGTTCGGCGTTGAGTTGATACAATTCTTCGTTAGATTCTTGTAACTCTTGCTGTTGCTTTCTCAACTGTTCTTCTGATGCTTGTAAATCTTTAGCTTGTTCTTCCAATAATTCGTTCGTTTGCTGAAGTTCTTGCTGTTGAAGTTGCAATTCTTGCGCCAATTCTTGGGATTCTTGCAGTAATTTTTGAGTGCGAATATCAGCAGCGATCGCGTTCAGTACCACACCAATAGTTTCACTGACTTGATCCAGGAATGTTAAATGAATTTCGTTAAAGCGTTGAAAGGAGGCTAACTCAATTACTGCTATTACCTGGTCTTGAAAAAGTACAGGCAGGACAATAATATTTAATGGCGGAGCTTCTCCTAAACCAGAACTAATGCGAATATAGTCACTCGGTACATCAGTAAGTATAATTTTTTGTTTTTCGAGAGCGCATTGTCCCACCAATCCTTCCCCTAAGCGGAATCTATTAGAAACATGCTTACGTTCTTGGTAAGCATAGCTACTTAAGAGCTTCAGCATAGGTGGTTCGTCTTCCCAGTCCATTAGGTAGAAAAGTCCTTGTTGTGCGCCTACCAATGGTGCTAAATCGGAGAGAATTATTCTTGCGATAGTTTCCAGACTTCTCTGGCCTTGTAACATTTGGCTAAACCTAGCGACGTTAGACTTAAGCCAGTTTTGTTCATCATTTCTAATATTTGTTTGTCGCAAATTGGCTATCATCTGATTAAACGCCTCTGCCAAAATTCCTATTTCATCTTGGCGTTTACCAACAGACACAGTTTCAGATAAATCTCCTGTGGCTACTTTCTCGGTTATCTTGGAGATTCTTTGTAGAGGTTGAGAAATATTTTTAGTTAGATAAATACCAATTAAAGTTAAGAGTAAAAATGCAAAAGGAATACCAAAGGAAATAGTATTCATTGCCTGCTGGGAAGCTGCTTGAGTTCGGTTGGTGCGTTCTTCTAATAATTTACGCTCCTCGCTTTCCATTTCTGCAATTATTTTACGGAGTTGATCCATAATATTCTTGCCCTGATTTATCAGCAAAAATTTTCTTGCAGCTTCAAATCCTTGATTTTCCCGCAATATAATTCCTTCTTGAAGTCTTGCTACTCTCTTATCGATTATTGGTTCTAAAATATTAAGTCTTTGTTGTTGTTGAGGATTATCTGCTGTTAATCTACGCAAGTCTTGAATACTCTTTTCAATTTTTGGAAGCGAATTTTGATACGGTTCCAAATAAGGTGTTTCTCCTGTAATTAAGTAGCCTCTTTGTGCTGTTTCGGCATCTTTTACCTGAGAGATTAAATCATCCAATTTGTCAATTACTTGATAGGTGTGTGTTTGCAAACGCGAATTTTCAATTAGTTCATTGGTGGCGCGGTATGAAATTATTCCTAGAGCGGTGATAAGTGATAAACCTAATGTAAAGCTTGCGCCTATTTTAGTAGCGATTCTGAACTTTGTGAGCATTTTTATATGAATGGTTAATGGTTAATGGTTAATGGTTAATGGTTAATGGTTGATGGTTGATGTTTGATGGGTTATAACTGGTATTATTTATTCATTTTTGTATGGGTCGTCCTGATTTTGAGAATTTGATAGTTTATCAACTATCTGAGAAACTGGCAAATGAAATTTGGTATATTGTCAAAGAATGGGACGATTTTGCTAAAAACACAATTGGTAAACAAATTGTTAGAGGATGTTTGAAAAGTCCTATTGCTGGTAGCAAAACATTTCGATCCCCCTAAATCCCCCTTAAAAAGGGGGACTTTGAATCCGGTTCCCCCCTTTTTAAGGGGGGTTAGGGGGGATCATCCAGTGCCTAAAATCACAATCGACCACTTTTCAAACATCCTCTTAGGTCAGCAGATAGTATAGGGGCTAATATTGCAGAAGGAAACGGTCGTTATAATTATCAAGATAATAGACGATTTATAAAAATTTCTAGAGGGTCTTTGAATGAAACAATTCATTGGCTAAGACTGGCTTATAGTAGACAACTTTTAACACCTGAGCAAGTAAATACACTTAAGCAAATAATTGATGATTTATCGCCTAGGCTTACTGCTTATCTAAAATCTATTAATGGTAAATAGTTAATGGTTAATGGTTAATGGTTAATGGTTAATGGTAAATAGTTAATGGTTAATGGTTAATGGTTAATGGTTAATAGTTAATAGTTAATGGTTAATAGTTAATGGTTAATAGTTAATAAGCTGTCGCGCATCTAAATTGTACTTTTTCAAGCCTGAAAGCCTTGCTGTGAGATTTTCAGCTTGAAAAATTAAGTGCGTCTCAGCTTAGCCATGAACTATGAACGATGAACCATTAACCATGAACCATTAACCATGAACAATGAACCATTAACCATGAACAATGAACCATTAACCATGAACAATGAACCATTAACCATTAACCATTAACCATTAACCATTAACCATTAACCATTAA
>JBHYDF010000133.1:0-23778 GCA_051861145.1 Nostocaceae cyanobacterium | reverse complement strand
TCCTAACTCCTAACTCCTAACTCCTAACTCCTAACTCCTAACTCCTAACTCTTTTCACACTTTCTGTACAAATTTACGTCCTAGTAAACCTTGGGGTCGAACTAATAGCATAATAAACAAAATGCCAAAAGCAACAGCGTCTTTATAACCAGAGTATTCACTTGGAACAAACGCTTCTACCAGTCCAATCACCAAACCCCCCAACACCGCACCGGGAATACTACCTAAACCACCCAAGACAATAACCGCTAACCCCCGTAAACCAAAAGCAATACCGAAATATGGCCCGGCTATGCTGACACTAGAGGCGACTAAAGTACCTGCTACTCCTGCTAAAAAACTGCTGATGAAAAATGTCAGGATAATAAAGCGATCGCTGTTAATTCCTAATAAGCTGGCGGTGGTTGCGTCTTCTGCGATCGCTTGCATTGCCTTACCATATTTGGTGCTATTAATAAAATAGGTAAGGATGGCTACAAACACCATTGAAATCACAAAAATTACCACTTGCACGGTACGAATAGGAATAGGATTTTCAGCCGTGCCAAAGTTAATAGCAGGTGGTAAATTACCGTAAGTATTCGCAGGATAAGTGTAACTTTCTGCGCCTACTAAATACTGAATTAAATTCACAATTACCACTGCTACACCCAAGCTAGAAACCACTGTCAGCAATGGATCAGAACCTCGTTGTCGCAAAGGTAGAAAAGCAATACGTTCTACCGCTACACCAACTAATCCTGCAAAAACACTTCCTAAAATCAACGCCAAGGGAAATGGTAATTGTATCGGTAGCGCCGCATTAGCTAGCAAGCCATTAAATCCAAATCTGCCACCCATGAGTGTATAAGTGAAATATGCACCCAAGGTAAAAATCGCACCATGAGCTAAATTAATGATGCCTAAAATTGAGTAAACCAGGGTATATCCTAAAGCAAAAATGGCATAAACACTGCCAATAGATAACCCATTTAAAAATTGTTGCAATAATAGACTTATATTCATATTGCAACTATTTTAAGAATGCAAATTTACCACTGCCGCCATCTTTTTCCATTTTGATTTGGGCAACATAAAAGTCTTTTTGAACAATTTCCCCTTCTGGCGTGAAAGAAATCTCTCCTAAAGGAGTATTATATTTTCCTGCAAGTACCTCTTTGTTTAATTCTGTCCGTAATTTATCAAGGGGAATAGTACTAATCTTGGTCTTTTTATCTAAAGCTTTCAAAGCATCTACATACACCTGCACTCCAGCAAAAGCTTGGGCACTAAATTGAGGTGGTTCTTTCTTGTATTGCTCTACATAAGCTTTACGAAATGCCGCGTTAATTTCACCAGGATGTTCCGGACTATAAGCTTGAGCAATCATCACGCCATCGCAGAATGATTTACACACTGAAAATACATTCGATGTATTCAGACCATTACCACCAATAATTGCACCCTGATAACCTAATTCTCGCAGTTGCCGCACTAAGTTACCACCATCAGCCGCTAAACCAGAAATAATCACTAAATCTGGTTTGAAATTGAGCGCATTAGTAGCTTGAGCTTGAAAGTCAGTGTCAGAAGTTTGGAACTTTTGTACTGTTACTAATTCCAGTCCTGCATCCTTAACTGTTTTCTGAAAAATGTCTGTTTCTGATTTACTAAATGCATCATTTTGAGCAAAAAATACAGCAACTTTTTTAATGTTAGGATTTTGCGTCAATGCAGCTTTCACAGAATTAGGTGCAACAACAGAAACTGGTGCAGATACACGCCCAATATAATCTCCAATTTCGGGAACTCCTTTCGCAGTATTTGATGGGCCAAGTACTGGCACTCTAGCACGTTCGGCGATAGGGTTAGCGCTAAAAGCTTGTTGTGATAAAGTCGGCCCAACAATACCGACAACTTTATCTTTATTAATTAAAGTTTGAAAAGCGTTAATAGCACTATTTTCATCACCACCAGCATCTTGCAACACTAATTTAATCGGAGTGCCATTAATCCCACCTTTCTCATTAAAATACTTCTCAGCAATTTTTACACCAGCAACTTGCTCTTGGCCTAATAATGCCACATTGCTAGTTTGTGCTACAGCAATACCGATAGGAACAGGCCCAGATATACCAGTCGTTGCTGAAGTGTTAGTTGCTGTATTCGTGCCAGTATTACTTGTAGTATTTGTACTAGTATTGCTACCACCGCAGGCTGTTAGCAAGACAGCGCAAGAAGCGAAAAATGCAGTTGTACGACCAATAATTTTTTTCATAAGTGTATATATTCCTTTAATCTATTTATTTGACCACACACAGGTACAGGTTCCAAGTAGTTGCCTGTGGTCAAATAATAACGTAAGAGAGTTTTATTGGTGAGTAGTTTAAATTACAGCAGATTTCAACTAAATACAACATTGCATAAATTCGTAACAATTAAATTCAGAAAAACTCTGCGTTCCTCTGCGTGAAACTCAGCGTGACGGCAGTCGCTACAACGGGGGAAACCCCCCTCCGGGTTCACCAGTTGCCTACGGCGGGAAACCCGCCTACAGCACTGGTTCACCGCAACGCGCTGCCTCCCCTCTGCGTTTAAAAACATTATGAATTTATGCAAAGCTGTACTTAGTTTTCATAAAACCATTTGAGCATAAAACTTTACAATTTTCTATTCAAGTAAAGCTTTTATGCAAGAGTTATATCTACTGCTTGGCAATGATAAGTGATTAAGCGGACTTGATATTACAGAAAATATTTATGGGTAAAATCAATTAAAGCAAAGTAATTGGCTGTTCAACTCTAACTTGTGCTACAACTCGACCAATTATAGAACTCTGCTCATATCCCAAGGCTTTGAGTGCGGTTACACAACTATTTGCTTCCTCCTCTGGGATAGATGCTAAAAGACCGCCAGCGGTTTGCGGATCGAATAATAGCGGATAATTAAGGTGATGCTGGAATTGCTCCAAGTTGTTAATATAACGTGAAGCACGTAGATTTTCTTGATGTAGTGAACTAAAAATTTCTTTTTGTACCGTTTCCCTTGCACCTGCTAAAACGGCGATCGCTTCAATTTGCAACTCAACTACAACACCAGAAGCTTGTACCATCTCCATTAAATGTCCCAGCAAACCAAAGCCTGTTACATCCGTGCAAGCTGTTGCCCCATGTTGCAATAAACACGCAGCCGCCGCTTGATTTGACAACAGCATTGACTCCACAGCACCATCAATCCAGCGACCTTTAGCTTGACGACGCATATCAGCAGCAAATAACGTCCCTGTTCCTAGGGGTTTAGTCAAAATTAACACTTCTTTTAGTTGCATTCCACCTTTACGCAACAACTTATCTGGATAAACCAAACCATTACAAGATAAACCAAATCCGAGTTCTGAACCTTCGGTAGTGTGTCCGCCGATGAGGGGTGCTTGTGCTTTATTTAACACATTTATTGCACCTGATAGTAATTGGTAGAGAGTTTCTTCAACTTTGGCGGGTGCGGCGTAGGGAATGGTAGCTATAGCCAAAGCACTTTGCGGTAAAGCGCCCATCGCAAAAATATCACTCAAGCAATGGTTAGCGCTAATTTGCCCAAAGATATACGGGTCATTAATTAAACTGCGAAAATAATCAATCGTCTGCACCAGCAATTGATCAGTTGGAACTTGCACTACCGCCGCGTCATCCGGTGCATCTAAACCAATAACGATATCTTTTCTCTCTTCCCCAATAGGTTGTTCTTCCTTGATACGATAGAGGACTTTCTCTAAAACTGTACTACCAACTTTAGAACCACATCCAGCACAGCGCATTCCTTTGTCATTTGTCATTTGTCCTTTGTCATTTGTCCTTTGTTTATTACCAATGACAAATGACGAATGACTAATGACGAATGACATTTCTGGCAAGTTGTGGAAGCGTTGCATAAAACGGCGGTCGATCCAGTCTTTCCATTGCCATAGGAGTTTGTGAGGTGGTAATGTCAAAAAACCACGTGTGGCGATCGCTCTCCCATCACCTGTACCAATTAAACTTAAATATTGTTGCTGCGGTTTGTAAGGTTTGAGAGATTTTCCTAATAAAAACCTCTGCAAGTTCTCAAATAAAGGTTTTCCTTGCCGCACAGCAAATACCCCTGCTTTCGGACGAGGATGATTTACCATTGTGGCAATATCTCCCGCAGCAAATACACACGGGTGAGATAAAGATTGTAATCTATCGTTGACCAGAATAAAGCCTTGCTCATCTGTCGCCAGTCCAGATGCTTTTAACCAAGCGGGTGCAGATGCGCTTGTTACCCAAAAAATGCGATCGCACTCCACCGTCAACCCAGATTCACAAATGATATCAAGTCTGTCTTTTTCTCCCTTCTGTGTACTCCCCTCCATCTCCCCGCAAGCAGAGGGAAGATAAGGAAGAAAATTTTTCATCGAGGGGCTAGGTGTGAGGTGTTTTGGTTCGATTTTACACACACTCTCCCCAAGATGCAGTTTAATACCGCGCTTAATCAAAAGTTGCTGAACTAAACGCCGCACTGACCGATGGTAATTGGGCATTAATTCACTGTCACGCTGAAATAAGTGAATTTCTGCGTTGCCCAATGCCCCTTGCCCATTGCCCAATGCCCCTTGCCCATTGCCCAATGCCCCTTGCCCGATGCCCATTACCCCTTGCCTGCCCCTTGCCCCTTGCCCATTTTCTAAATTAGCCTGCATCGATAGTGCTAATTCCACACCACCAGCACCTCCACCCACAATAGCAATGTTATGCGGTTTTTGCGGACATTGTGTTATGATTTTATTTAATTGATACCAGTGTTTAAGCAAATTTGACACTGGCTTTGCCGGAATAGCGTATTCTGCTGCACCTGGTACGGATATCGTAGCTGGAGTACTACCAATATTAATTGACAGTACATCAAAAGCTACCGGTGGACGATTAGCACAAATAACTTTTTTGTTTTCCAAATCTAAACCAATTACTTGGTCAATGTACAACTGTGCCTGAGCAAAGTTAGCTAAAGGTTGTAAGTCAATGTGGCATTCATCGTGGCTATAAAATCCAGCAATATGTCCTGGCAACATCCCAGAGTAGGGTGTATCCGAACTTTCTGTAATTAAAGTTAATCGCACTCCGGGTAGAGGTTTCATGCCAAACATTCGCAGCACAATTATATGACTGTGACCACCACCAATCAGCACTAAATCTTTAACTATCGGCTGTAAATTATGCTGCATATGAATACTGAGACAAATGCTTTTACTTTATCTGCTGCGGGTGATTAATTTACTTTTAAAAGTGAGGTTAAACGCGACCGAGACGCGCTCGGTAAGGAAGAGAGAAACGCAGAGTTTTATATATGAATTTGTACAATTGTGTACTTAGTGCTTCTGATTCAACTACCTTAAGAATATAATTTTGATAAACGATACATTTTCCAGGCTAATATATCACTCTCAAAGTTTACAATATATTTATTTTATTCCATCCATGCTCTAAGATTCTGCAATATATCTATTTTATTCAGCTAATTATTTTTCTATATTATGTAAGTTAATGGAATAAATATTATAACGCTGAAGGAATATCTATACTCATGCTGGCTAACAAAACAAACTGCTCACACAACTGGTTATTAATTATAACAGCTATCTTTTCTGTTTTGTTAGCTACACTAACATTTTTATTACTCAATTTTCATATTTTGGCGCTGAAAATAAAAATTTCCTACATTGTCAAAATCTTTTTGGGCGTCTTGGCAATAATTTTTTATACTAATTTTGATTATAAAAAATGGGCGAATTTAAATAATTTTTTGCCTGGTAAATTATTTATTTTAAATTTCTCTAATAAAGAAAAAAGACTAGAAATAGCAATAAAACAACTAGGTAATCAAAAAATAGAAAAGCGTTTGATTGGAATTGATAATTTAGAAAAAATCGCTCAGGATTTTCCGGCTTTACACTGGGAAATTATGGAAATGCTCACTATTTTTATACGAAATAATACTGCTTTTAAACCCCAAACAGAGGTAGAGAATAATTCATTACCAACAATTCGCGCAGATATTCAAGCCGCCCTTACCGTTATCGGTAGGAGAGATGCTAGTAAAGACGCAGAAAATCAGCAACTTGATTTGAGCTATGTGGACATAACAGGAGTAAACCTCAACAATGCCAACTTGCAGGGGGCAAACTTATATCAAACAAACCTATTTGGGGCAAACCTCGTTAACGCCAACCTGCAACAGACAATCCTTTGTGCAGCAAACTTATCTGGGGCAAACTTGAACCGCGCCAACCTCTCTGGTGCTATCCTCAGTGCAGCTAACTTGAGTACAGCGAATTTGACTCAAGCAAACCTGAGTAAGGCAAATTTGTTTCTAGCAAACCTTTGTGGAGCAAATCTCAATGATGCTAATCTCTGTGGGGCAAACCTCAGAGATACTAATTTCTGTAGTTAATGGTTAATGGTTAATGGTTAATTGCCATGAACCATGAACCTTTTTTACGAATTGTAACAAATACGTTCTCAGTGAAGGTGATGAAATCATAATTATGATAACAACTCCATCTCAGCCGCACCTCTTTCTGGATACCCAGCTAAGAGTTATTCTTGTTGCTAGGTGAAGCTACAAACAGACAAGCCCAGGCTGCATCTCAAATTTTTGCTTGAAAATTTCCATACCAGAAGGCAGATTAGTTGTAATTATCATCGTTTCAAGACGTAATTTCTAAGCTTCTTGTCCATAGTCTCCAAACTTTTCTGCTAAAAGTGCCATTCTACCCACCCAGCCTCACTTGATTGCCCCATATTTTTCCAGCATTAATTGTGCCTTTTGGTAGATATTGAAATTTGGAGACAAATGCTATACTCTTTTTCCCTATATTGTCCGTAAGAATTCTGTGTAGTTGAGGAACACTACTGATATGTCTGCCAGAAAGACAGACGCTCTTAAAAGTTGGTTGATAGGAATAACACTAATGTTTAGTCTATCACCGGCTATTGTTTTCTTTGCTTTTTCACAAAACGAGGGATTACCCACCGAACAAAGAATAGCCAGTAGAAATCAAGCATTAAGTACGACAGCCACATTTTTTCTAGGATTGGCAATCATGATTAATGCTTACTTTGCAGCTAAGCGTGCAGAAGCACTGCGCCACAATGCGATCGCAGCCGAAAAAGACCATGAGATAGGCATCAAAAATGTAGAGCTAGCACAAGAGCGGTTGATAGCAGAACGCTATATGACTGCAATTACCCAATTGGGGCACGAAGATGTAGCAACACGAACAGGGGCAATTTATACATTAGAACGGGTTGCCCAGGAATCGCCGAAAGAATACTGGGCAATCATGGAAATTTTGGCTGCATTTGTGCGTGAAAATGCTGGCATTAAATTAGAACAAGAGGAGTCTAGCCTTGAATTAGCGAAAATAGCAAGAATTCGCACCGATATTCAAGCAGCTCTTTCGGTCATCGGTAGGCGCAGGGCGGAGCAAGACCACGTAAACCAGAAACTAGATTTACGGTATACGGATATCAGGCGAGCAGACCTAACCAAAGCCAACCTGCAACGTTTAGACTTGCGAGGAGCCGATCTGACAAAAGCAGAACTGCGAGGAGCAGATTTGTTTGAGACAGAACTCGAAAGTGCCAAACTTTGTGGGACAATTCTATATGAAGCTAACTTGCAATCAACCAACCTGCAAGAAGCCAACCTCAGTGGGGCAAACTTAAATCGAGCCTGGGTCTGTGATGCAAACTTGCGGTCTGCCAACTTATCCGGGGCGAGTTTACGTGCAGCCAACCTCTGTGGAGCAAATCTTTATAAAGCAAACTTGCAAGGTGCAAATCTAAAAGTTGCCGACCTATCGAAAGCAAAGCTGTTTCTTGCTAACCTACAGGCAGCAAAACTTGCTAAAGCCAACTTGCAGTTTACGGGTTTAATCGGTGCGAACCTGAATCAAGCTAACCTGAATGGAGCAAATTTGCAACAGGCAAACTTGAATGCAGCCAAATTACAACAGACAGAGGTATTTTTTGCTAATTTCTATGGAGCCAGTTTGAGGGAAGCTGACCTTTCGGGAGCAAACTTGATGGGAGCTAACCTACAAAAAGCTATTCTCCACGAAGCTAATCTCTGCGGTGCAAATCTGATGGGTGCAAATCTGAGTGAGGCAAATTTGAGTGATGTCAAACTAGAAGGGGCAATTTTGACAGGAACCAAAAACTTGCAATCACAGCAGATTCGATTTGCAGCAGGCGATCGCACAACGATTTTGCCCGATAATCTGGAAGTACCAGCAGACTGGATGCGATCAGAAAAGTCATAAAAAGTCAAGTTTATAAGTTATCAAACTTGACTCGGGCAACACTACCACAATAACTTCTTGAAGTTTCACGCTTCACAAAAAACACGATTATTCAGTCCTCTAACCATTCCAGGGTGCTTGCCAAAAGCATAAATTTAATCGGCATTAATCGTCAAATTTTAAATAACTAAATAGATATAAAAACTTAGAATTGAAGACTTTAACTACCAGAAAGCAAAAGGTATAAATTTAAAGGTAGAAGAGCCATTATGCCCTTGCAGATTTCTCTACAGTTCCGCATATAGCAATCCTATTTGATTTGTAAAAAAGATTTCTCAGAAACCCGGTATCTCCCAGATACCGGGTTTCTTGTTTTCACAAATCATGTAGGGCTGTTATATTGTGCGAAAATTTTATCAAAATTGTGCGAGAATTGTATAAATCTAACTTTCTTTGAATAAAGAAAATTATGCTAGCCCTTAAGTTCCAGATTTCAAAAATTAGACATGAAATAAGGAAATTAGAACGCTCTAAATCCCGTCGTTTCGAGCGATTACTCAGCCGTTTCAGCAATCACAAAGCATAGCGTGATTCTGTCTAAAACATACATCTGATAACTTGATCTCAAAGGGAATCCAAAGCATGGCTATCATTACAGTTAATAGTGTCGCCGACAACGGAAAAGGTTCTTTGCGAGATGCGCTCGCCTCAGCTAAAGATGGAGATACCATCAAGTTTGCTTCTAGCCTTGCGAACCAGACCATCAAACTCACTAGCGGCGAACTAAAAATTTTGAAAAATGTAACCGTTGATGGAGCTGATGCTGCGAATTTAAAGATTAGTGGTAACAATGCCGGACGAGTATTTTCTGTAGGGAAGTATATCGATGCTAAGTTAAAGAACCTCAACCTCATCGATGGTAAGGAGACTGGACATACAAATGCAAGAGGTGGCGCAGTAGCAGCCTGGGATTACAGCACTATAGAGTTGAATAATTGTAAATTAAACAACAATAGTGCAGACCTCGGCGGAGCTGTCTATATTGGTTACGGTTCCAAGGGGACGGTGATTAATAGTGAATTTGACGGTAACGATGGTTCTTTAGGACCAGCTGGCAAGAGTGGTGGGGCGATCAGTACCTATGGTTCCGGCGAACTTACTGTCAAAGGCTCCACATTTACCAACAATAAGGGGGTTAATGGCGGAGCAATTTACAATATCTTGGGCAAATTAACTATAGAAGACAGTATCTTTAAGAAGAACAGTTCAGAAGGTGATCTCGGTGGCGGCGCTGTCTTCACTGATGGAGTCAACTCCATAGGTCCTGGTGATCCCAGTGCGGGAGAAACAATGGTTATCCGTGGTTCTAAGTTTGAAGAAAATCAGACCAAAGGAGAGGCTGGCGCAATCTTTTTCTGGGGTTACGGTAAAGATGAGCTGATTCTTGAAAACAGCACTATAGTAGGCAACACAGCAAATTTCAATGATAAAGGGATAGCACGAGCTGGTGGACTGCAAGCACATGGCGGACTGAAAGTTCGCAATGTTTCCTTTGTCAATAATACTGCCGGAAAACAAGGAGGAGCTGCCTGGGTTAATGGGCGATCGCCAGTGGAGTTCGTTAATACCACCTTTTCCGGAAATAAAGCTAACGACGATGCAGGTGGGGCAATGTTTATTGATACCGACACATCCACTCCTGTAAGCATTGTCAATTCCACCATCGTTAACAACGAAGCTGGACGGGCTAGTGGGGCAATTTGGACTCACAATGCCGATCAAGCCGTAACTCTGACCAACTCGATTGTTGCTAATAACACCGCACAAGATCCGGCACAAATGCAAGCTGGCTATCAGCTACAAGATGGCGGTGGCAATATCGAATTCCCCGCTCCCAGTGCAAAGCACGGTGGTCGAGGTCGAGTTGTAGCCGGCAGCCGGATTGTTGACCCGATGCTTGGTGAGTTACAAAACATCAACGGGGATCTAGTCCATACGCTTAAAGCAGATAGCCCTGCTATTAACACTGGTAAAACAGGTAACGGTATACCAACTACTGACCAACGGGAAGTAAAGCGAGATGCCAAAACCGATGTCGGAGCATTCGAGGTGGTTGGTCAATCTGCTCAGCCTCAGTCAGATAGCAAGGTTATGGGTGTCTCCCAAATTAATGGAACTGAAGGTAACGATACCCTCGATGGAAGTGAAGGTGACGACATCATCAATGGGTTGAATGGTAACGATATCCTCACAGGGGGTAATGGTAACGACACCCTTAAAGGGGGTAATGGTAACGACACCCTTAAAGGGGGTAATGGCAACGACACCCTAGAAGGCGGTGATGGTAACGACATCCTCAGAGGGGGCAAGGGCAATGATAAATTGATTGGTGGTAATGGCAACAACACATTTATTGGTGACAGTGGTAGCGATATCCTGATTGGCGGAACAGGCAAAGACCGATTTGTCTACCAAAACCTTTCAGAAAAGGGCGATATGATCAAAGATTTTGACCCCACAAAAGACGTGATTGACCTCAAAAAAATTATCAGTGGCTCAAAATCTTCCAATTCCAATAATTTTAAGAACTATATACAACTTACCCAGATTGGTTCTAATACAGTTGTTAGCATTGACCGTGATGGTGTCCTTAAAGGCAGAAAGTTTGAGAATCTTCTGACACTGAATGATATCAAGCCCAGTGAATTGAATGCCAAGAATTTCCTGATGTAGTAATTTGCATTGGGCATTGGTCATTGGTCATTAGTCATTAGTCATTAGTCATTAGTCATTGGATTTTTTCCCAATGCCCAATGCTTCGCTTAATTAAAAATTAAGAATTAAAAATTAAAAATTGAATTGATTCGATTTCATTTTTAATTTTTAATTTTTCATTTTTAATTCCCGAAGGGTTGCCCAATGCCCTTAAAACATCAAATTGTGTTCATAATCCCAACATTTACCATTGCGCCAAGTTCTATAGGTATGCTCACATTCTGATTTACTATCAATCCAAGGAATTGATGTTGGGTAGCTGGAAACAGATATTGTACAGAGAGAAGAAAGTAGAAAGTGTAAAGTACAGAAACCGCAAACCAGTAGAAAACTAACAAATATTGTACGAAGCATAATTGTGGTAGGTTTCCAAAGATAAAATTTGTCTGTTTTAGCTTGCAGTCGATAACGCATAATTATTTATAAATTTTTAATTGCAGCATCTAAAAGCACTGAAAAATTTCAGTGATGGCAATTTTTTCGCGCCATGATTTTGTTTATGTAAACAGGGTTGCAAAATTACATTATGCAAACCACAAAATTTGAAATTGATAACAATTTCCAGTTAATTGAATAAGTTAACCACAGATTATCGTAGTGGTACGGCACTGCCTGCCCCTACTTAGCATCAAACATGTGTATTGCCCATATTGGCATATTTTTTTCTGTTAATAAAAGGATTTTCCGTAAATTTAACTAAATAAAAATACTGGACATTAGTTTTTTAAAGTTTCATTTTAACTTTACTATTCACACCGTTTATTTGACTTTATTTAAATAGCCATCATAAACTGCGTACACTCTCCGGGTATGCCTGCTTTGTAGACCTGACGGCGATCAGCAGTTGCCTAGTTGGGAAACCCCTTCGGGTAATACTTCTGGGAGTAGTTTTAAGCTAAACTAGCTTCGGAATTTATTCAGTCCGAAGTGTATCTTCATAATTAACAGCTATCACTTAATTCCTTTTTTTGATATCTTTATTTTTTAATTAAAAAACAATATGAAACGCCGAAGAATAATTCAAAATACTGCGATCGCCACACTAACCACAGCAACCCTAGCAGCCTGTGCCAAAACTGGTACATCTCCTAGCGTGAAAACGGGACTGCCAAATGTCCGGTGGCGGATGGCAACTAGCTGGCCCAAGTCTTTAGGTACTTTCATTGGTGCGGAAATAGTCGCCCGACGGGTAAAAGAAATGACTGATGGACGTTTCCGAATAACACCCTTTGCCGCCGGAGAGTTAGTACCAGGATTGCAAGTACTGGATGCAGTACAAGCAGGAACTGTAGAATGTGGTCATACACCTAGTTACTATTACATAGGCAAAAGCCCAGCATTAGCTTTTGCTACCTCCGTACCCTTTGGTTTAAATGCTCAACAGCAGAATGCTTGGCTTTATCACGGTGGTGGACTAGAAGCCATACAGAAAATTTATACTAATTTCAACGTTATCAATTTCCCCGGTGGCAGTACAGGGGCACAGATGGGGGGATGGTTCAAAAAAGAAATCAAGTCAGTTTCTGACCTCAAAGGTCTGAAAATGCGTATTCCTGGACTAGGAGGACAAGTTATGTCCCGCTTGGGAGTAAATGTCCAAGTCTTGCCGGGAGGGGAAGTTTACTTAGCACTGGATCGGGGGGCGATCGATGCTGCGGAGTGGGTTGGCCCTTACGATGATGAGAAACTCGGTTTGAATAAAGCTGCCCAATTTTACTATTATCCAGGATGGTGGGAGCCGGGTCCAACGTTGGATGTAATAGTTAATCTCAACGCTTGGAACCGCTTGCCCAAAGAATATCAAGAAATTTTCAGGACGGCGACAATAGAAGCTAACTTGAGTATGCTATCTGAATACGATGCCTTAAATGGGCAAGCATTAACGAGATTGCTTGATGGTGGTACAAAGTTGGTTCCTTATAGCCAGGATATTTTGCAAGCAGCAGAGAAATTTGCTTTTGAAATATTTGAAGAAAATGCCAGCAAAGACGGAAGTTTTAAACAAGTTTATGAACAATGGAAAAACTTTCGAGAGCAGATTTTTAAATGGAATCGCGTTAATGAATTGAGTTATGCCAATTTTGTGACATCTAGGGCTGGCGTGCAATAAATACTCTTAATTAATACGGAGAGTGGGGAGTAGGGAGTAGGGAATGAGGCATTGGGCATTGGGCATTGGGCAACCCTTCGGGAATTAAAAATGAAAAATTAAAAATTAAAAATGAAATCGAATCAATTCAATTTTTAATTTTTAATTCTTAATTTTTAATTAAGCGAAGCATTGGGCATTGGGAAAAAATCCAATGACTAATGACTAATGACTAATGACTAATGACTAATGACTAATCCAAAATCTAAAATCCAAAATCCAAAATTCTATCATCGTCCCAAGGAAGGTAAGAAACTAACAATTCCTGGAAAAGCAATAATTAACAGCAACACCAACAACTGAAGCAGAATAAAAGGTATTGCACCGCGATAAATATCAGTTGTAGTTACTTCCTTGGGTGCGACACCCCGCAAATAGAACAGGGCAAAACCAAACGGAGGTGTTAGAAAAGATGTTTGCAAATTTGCTCCTAATATTACACCGTACCAAATCGGGTCAATGCCCAACTTCTGTATCACTGGCACAAACAACGGCACGATAATAAAAGCAATCTCGAAAAAGTCGATGAAAAAGCCGAGAATAAATACTACCCCCATGCTAACGACCAAAAAACCGATTTCGCCGCCAGGTAGATTTGCTAACACATCGAACATAAACTGATCGCCATTCAATCCCCGGAAAACTAAACTAAAAGCTGTAGAACCTATTAAGATAAAAATCACCATGCTGCTGATGCGCAACGTAGTATCGCAAACTTGACGCAAAGATGCCCAAGTAAATTGACGATAAACAACAGCCAGCGCGATCGCACCCCCGCAACCCACAGCACCCGCTTCTGTTGGTGTAGCAAAGCCAAAAAATATACTCCCAAGCACCAGTAAAATCAACACCAAAGGCGGCAACATTACCTGTGCCACCCGTTGTCCCAAGGCTTTACCACCAATATTTCGCACCTCGGCAGGTAAAGCAGGCGCTACATCTGGCTTCAAAAAAGCTACAACCAGCACATGAATCGCATACGCACTCGCCATCATCAAACCGGGAATCACCGAACCGATAAACAAATCCCCCACTGATACACCCAACTGATCGCCCAGTACCACTAACACCACACTTGGCGGGATAATTTGTCCCAGCGTCGCCGATGCAGCTATGACACCAGTTGCTAATTCTTTGTTGTAACCATAACGCAGCATAATTGGTAGGGAAATCAAACCCATCGCTACCACCGTCGCCGCTATCACGCCTGTAGTCGCCGCCAACAGCGCCCCCACCAACACCACCGCCAAGGCAAGTCCGCCACGCACGCGCCCCAACAAAATCCCCATCGTTTCTAACAATCGTTCCGCTATCCCCGACTTTTCCAACATTGCCCCCATAAAGACAAAGTAAGGAATAGCTAGCAGCGTGTAGTTTGCCATGATACCAAAAATTCGCTGGGGCATAGCGGTAAAAAATAAAGGATCGAAAACTTCCAGCCCAATGCCCAGCAAAGCAAACACAATCGCCACACCACCCAGCGAAAAAGCTACCGGATAACCCAGCGACAAAAATACCAAAGCACCCGCAAACATAGCAGGGCCCAGCCATTCATAATCAAATGTCATGGTGTTCCTCCCCGGCTTGGAGTTTGTCTGTGAGAATTGCCAAATTTTTAATCGCCTCAGAAATTCCCTGGAAAATCAACAGCACAAAGGCGACAATAATCATGGCTTTAATTGGGTAACGCGGCAACCCATCCGGATCGGGCGATGATTCGAGAATTTGCCAAGAAGCAATGATGGTATCCCAAGAATAAATTATTACTATCACGCAAAATGGTATCAGAAAAAATACTGTTCCCAACAGGTCTGCTAATGCCTTGCGCTTGCGCTGCCAATTACTATAAAAAATATCAACGCGGACGTGTTCGTTATGTTTGAGCGCGTAAGCTGCCCCCAAGAAAAAAATTAAGTCAAAAATATACCATTGTGCCTCTATGTAGGCGTTGGAAGTAAGATTACTACCGCTAAACCTTCCCAGCCAACGTCCGACTACATTCCATACGCCGAGTATCACCATTACTAGCACCAGCCAACTCGTATATCGACCGATGCGTTCATTGCAGGCATCAATAATTCTGGATAATTTTAATAATTTTTCCAATGCCCCTGCTCCCTCTTCAACCTGTCGTAAATTGTAGGGCATAGCCCCACCTACATTTGGATACGTCAAAAATATCTTTTAATCGCCTGGTGTTATTTCAAGGTTTTGAGATTCAGTGTTGAGGTTCTAAGCTTGAATGTTGAGGTTCTAAGCTTGAATGTTGAGGTTCTAAGCTTGAATGTTGAGGTTCTAAGGCTAAAGTTTGAGGTTTTATGCTTGAGCGTTGAGGTTCTAACCGTTTAGTATTTGATTAAACCTATTAGTGTCTGTGATTAGACAAATAGATCGAAGATTTTCTAGCGATCGCGCCCGATTTTGCTCTGAGAAGGAATAGCACGCATCTTGAATCAACACCGGAACGTAGCCGAGATCAGCCGCATGGCGCACTGTAGGTTCGATGCCGAATTCTAACACTGCTCCAACAATCGCTACCGCTTGAATACGGGCATCGCGTAAAGCTAAATCGAGGTATGAGCCGACAAATGCTGACATCGTGAGTTTATCGAATGCCACTTCGGATCGCAGCGGTGACAATTGTGGGACGATCGCGTGAGAGGGAGAATCAGGCAAAAAGTTCGGCTTCACCTCTGAAACATTGTTGACGCGCTGCAACGCCATTGCCGCTTTGAGTTGCGAAACTCCTGCGATTTCATTGGGTAATGTGGTGTGACGTGAAAAGAAAATCCGCATTTGATGAATTCGTGCGGCATCGACGATTGACTTAACTTGCTGAATAAACACAGCACTATCAGGTAATTGTTGAGCGATACCAACCTGCATATCGTAGACTAAGAGTGCCATTTTCTGAGGATTGCAAACATCCTCTAGCGTCATTGGAATGTCAAGTCCAAAAGCGGTTTGCATGATTAACTCCGTACCGTGGGAAAGAAATCTTGAGCGTGGGTTTGAGCGTAGTATTGAGCGAATTCGTCGTAAGTTGTAGCAGGACGATGAATGAGTTGGGCGATTGTGTTAGTTACAACTGAACCTGCACCGTTTGCCCAGCAAGCAAACAGTTCCAATTCTGCATCTAAGTACCACTCTGGTTCACCATTCGCTAACCGTGCTGCTTTGAGTTCTTGTGGAATCACGTTGACATAAGCGACTGGACGATTTAGCGCCTTAGCAAATTTTTCAGCTACTTCGTCAAACGAAATTGCTTCAGATCCAGTGAGGACATAGGATTTGTTTTCATGTCCCACTTGACTCAGGCAAACAGCCGCTACAGCCGCTACATCACGGGCATCCACATGAGAAATCTTGACATCCCCGACAGTATTGTAAAACGCACCTTGTTGAGCGATCGTTTGAGCAAACCACCGCATATTTTGCATCAGCATATTCGGTCGAAGATGAGTCCACCTCATGCCAGAGGCTTCCAGATGTTCTTCAATTTGCCGATGCCATTTCTGGAACGTGCTAGGTAGCTTACCCGCGCCCATCACTGAAAGCTTAACGATGTGTTGAACGTTTGCCTTTTGAGCCGCATTAATGAAATTAGATTCCAGTTCAACTTGATCAGGAGTGTTTGGCATGACGAGGAAGGCTTTGTCGATGCCTTGTAGTGCAGCATCTAGAGTATCAGATTGGCTAAAATCCCCTTGAGCAAGTTCGATGCTTTGCGCTTCGAGATTGGATGCTAAGGAGCGATCGCGCACTAACGCCCGCAGCGGCAATTTCTTCTCGATGAGATGCTTGACAACTTCACCGCCAATATTTCCAGTTGCACCAGTGATGAGAATAGTCATGAATTTTTTTCTCGATTTACAGAAATTAAAGCACAAAGCCCACCTCCGTGGGCTTTGTTTGTGTAGCCCCACTCTTCTAGAGTGAGGAGATTTTGGCGAAGGTATTTTACAAAGAAACCGGGTTTCTTGAATCCTCGTGCGTAAGTCCTGCTTCTATTTGCCAAGACTCAAAAATTTCTCCACACACCGGACAAACATCTCTACACCCATCGCCAACGCCGTTTCATCAAAATCAAACCGGGGATGATGATGAGGATACGCTAAATCTTTCTCTGAATTAGCAGAACCCAGAAAGAAATAACAACCAGGAACCTCTTGCAAAAAGTAGGACATATCCTCACCGCCCATAGTTTGACACTCTGGCACAATACCTACAGGCGTTTCTATCACCTCTTCCGCCACCGATCGCACTAATTCCGCTATCCTCGCATCATTAATAGTAGCCGGGTAAAGTCTCGTATACTCAAAGTCGTATTTAGCACCATGACTTTGACACACTCCAGCAATAATTTCTTCTACACGCTGCTGGATAAAGCTTTGTAATGTTGGATTAAAGTATCTAACAGTACCACCCATCCTAGCTGTATCAGCAATCACGTTACATTTTGTTCCGGCGTGAAGTTCACCGACTGTCACCACAGCCGAATCAATCGGATTGACATTACGAGCGACAATAGTTTGTAGGGCGTTGACAATTTGAGCAGCAACCACTACTGAATCAATGGTTTGATGAGGCATAGCACCATGTCCACCTTTGCCAAAAATGGTGCATTTAAAAGTCTCTACAGCCGCCATCAACGCACCTGCACGTACACCTACCGTCCCCAACGGAAGGTTATTCCACAAGTGCAAACCAATAATCGCATCCACATCGGGGTTTTTCAGTACCCCAGCTTCAATCATCGGTTTTGCGCCTCCCGGGCCTTCTTCCGCTGGCTGGAAAATCATTTTCACAGTACCAGCGAAGGTGTGGCGATGCTGGTGGAGATAGTAAGCTGTACCGAGAGCGATCGCAGTATGTCCATCGTGTCCGCAAGCGTGCATCACCCCATCATGCTGGGAACGATACGGGACTTCGTTAAGTTCTTTAATTGGCAAAGCATCCATATCCGCGCGAATTGCCAAAACTTTTGATTTTAGATTTTGGATTTTAGATTTTGGATTGGATGGTTCTAGCTGTTGATTACCGTGAATAATGGCAACAATACCAGTTTCAGCAATGCCTGTTTGATGTTCAATTCCCCATTCTCGTAATTTTTGGGAAACAAACTCAGCAGTAAGTTTTTCTTGAAAAGCCAATTCTGGTTTTTGGTGAATTCGTCGCCGCCACTCTATAAGTTGCGGTTGCAATGAGCGAATTGAAAGCCGAACGCGAGAGTCAACAGTAGCAGAGTTTGGGAATGTTGAAACCATTTTCCTTAGTTAGTTGTTGGTTGTTGGTGGTTCATAGTTAATGGTTAATAGTTAATAGTTCATGGCTATTAACTATTAACCATTAACTATTAACTATTAACTAATGACTAACAAACGTTCTAAATCCAAGTTTGACGCTACTTGTGCGAGTTTGTCTAAATCTGCTGAGTTTTCCAAATAAGGCAAGCAGCCTAAAACAGGAATATTGGTTAAAGATTGAATTAAATCTGCTGGCGTCCAGTCGGCAATTTCTTCATCCGTACGCGGTTGGACGCAATTAAGAACAATTCCCATCAGTTGTACTCGCGCTAATCTTGCTAATGCGACATTCGCTACTGCTTGCGCGATCGCCCCCAATCTCACTGGTACTACCAACACTGTGGGTAAACGCCATTCTCCTGCTAAATCCGCTACCGTTAATTCATCTGTCACGGGCGATCCCAATCCGCCCAAAGCTTCTACTAAAACAAAATCCCGACGCTGACACAGTGTCGTATAAGACTTCCAGACAATACCTAAATCTACTTGGCGATTTTCTCGTGCTGCGGCAATGGGAGGGGCAAGGGGTGCTTGAAAATACAACGGTGTAATTTCTTCCGGAGATTGCTCAAGGTTAAACAGCTTTTGGTAAGTTTCGCGATCGCCCATACCTGACTGTATCGGTTTCATGATACCCAAGCTGCGGTCAGAGCAATATTTTTGCCAATAAGCTGCCAAAGCTGTTGTTAAAACAGTTTTGCCAGTCTCTGTGTCTGTTCCTGTAATTAGTAGTGCGTTCAATAGGAGTTAGGAGTTAGGAGTTAGGAGTTGGGCATTGGGCATTGGGCATTGGGCATTGGGAATTAGGAATTGGGAATTGGGAATTGGGAATTGGGAATTTAAAGTACTAATTTTTCCGATGCCCGATGCCCGCGATGCCCGATGCCCGATGCCCAATGCCCCATGCCCGATGCCCAATGCCCAATGCCCCTATTTCACTTTAGCGCGGAAGAGGTATCTGAAGGCCATCTGGTTTGGATGTGCCATCAGTTGGTTGGTTATTTTCATCCTGATCAGGAGATGTAGGTGGTTTTTCTGTAGGAGTTTCTGTAGGTGTTGGTGTAAGAGTTTCTGTAGGTGTTGGTGTAGGAGTTTCCGTAGGTGTTGGTGTAAGAGTTTCCGTAGGTGTTGGCGTGGGGGTTATTGTCGGTCTTTCTGTGGGGGTTTGTGTAGGTCTTTCTGTGGGTATCGGTTGAACTGGGACTTCTAATTCTACGTTGAGACTATAGTCACTTTCGAGGACTCCTGAAGGCAAACTTAACTCGATAGTGTATCTACCAGTAACAGGTAATTTTCCTTGATAAAATGTGACTTCTTGAGCGCTATTTTCAATTGGTTCCCCATTCGGGGCTAAAACTGTTAACAAAACGCCACTTTCTTGTGCCAACAATGCAGTTAGTTGTTGCCCTCTTTCACCTCTAAAAGTGTACTGGACAATTTCATTTGCTTTGATATTATCCTCAACTTGGGCTGTGTTAGATGCATCAAAATTGAGGCGTCTAATTCTTTTAGCGGGTTCGGTTTCGGTGGGTGTGGGTGTAGGTGTGGGTGAAGTACCACCAGTTATTACTGGTGAAGGGAAAGTTTGTGGCGGTGTTTGTGGGGATGTTGTTCCGTCTTGACCGCGAAGAGAACGCACTAGCGCCCAAGAACCAACTCCTGCCAGGATAATAACAGCAATGGTAATTGCCCCGATCGCTAACGGGTTATCTAAAACTGACTGAGTGGGAGGTTCGGGAATATTGCGATCGCCTCTATCGGGTGAAGGTGGTGCTACTTGATCGGGACGGCCACCACCCACGGCGACTGTTTGCACGTTGGATGGTTGAGGAGGTGGGACTATTGGTGGTAGTGTTGGTGCTACTGGTTGTTGTGGAGAATCTAACGCTTGCAATACTTCTGCGGCAGTTTGGAAGCGATCGCCCGGTCTGTAACTCAACATCCGATTTAAAATCAAGGCAAATCGGGGATTAACTGTTACCCAACGTTGCCAATCCCAACTAAATTGATTTTGATCAAATAGTTCTTGGGGTTCTTTACCGGTAAGCAAAACTATTGCTGTGACAGCGAGTGCATACAAATCACTACTGGGATAAGCTTGTCCCGTTTGCATTTGCTCACTGGGTGAATAGCCTAATTTTCCTACATAGGTTGCTGGCGCAGTTGGCTGTGAGGATTGCAAGCGCGTTGCTAGTTCTTTTACCACCCCAAAATCAATTAGCACGGGTTTCAAATCGATTTCCCGTAAAATAATATTGTCTGGTGAAATATCGCGGTGAATAATGCCGAGACTGTGAATATGCGCTAATACTGGTAACAAAGAGTGCATTAATTGCAACACTTCAGCTTCAGTGAAAGCACCACCCACAGCTTTACGCTCATCCAGCAAAGCATGGTAAGTTTTCCCAGCAACGTAGTCTTGTACCAAAAACAACCGCTGGTCTTGCTCAAATCTTTCTCGAAATCGCGGTATCTGTGGATGTTGTATTCGATACAGTATAGCCGCCTCTCGCTGGAAAAGTTCTTGTGCCTTTTGCCAAGCTACGGGGTCTGTTGTTGTGAGAGTAAATTCTTTAATGGCACAAAGTTCATTAAAGCGCCTTTGGTCTTCCGCCAAATAGGTTCTACCAAATCCTCCCTGGCCGAGAATTTGCAGTATTTGATAACGGTTTTGCAGGACAGTGCCTACTGTAATTGGAGATTGCATCTTTAAATAATCGAATGTAACAGCACTATTTGGAGGAACTCACCACAAAAATCACTCCCAGCGGCGGCGCGTCGTTAACTACCGTGCTGGTACGTACTAGAGAAAGTCTTTATAGACTGGCTTAACTCTATTTTCACATCCCGTCCTCAGTATTTAGGTGTAACAAACTTAGAAAGTTAACTAAAGGATATAAGTATGAAGGATAAAAAGTTTTCATTCTTTTTTGGTCATAAAAAGTGCGATACGCGAAGCGTTAAGCCGGAGGCTTATCGCGTGGGTTCGCATTTTCAAACAAATACTAGTATTCAGTAGTTTGCCACACTGATCAGAACGGTTTCACCACAAACCCGGTTGCAAAGTAGGGGCACGGCAATGCCGTGCCCCTACCTATACCTTAGCCAAAATCCCACACCCGCCCTAGGTACGGCTGTTCGGGGCGGGTTTTCAGCCAGCCATCTTTATAAATCGATGTAGGTGCTGGCAAGTACTCTATCAAGCAATAAGATTATGGACTTGGATTTTCTCATCGACCAAAAAAAATCTTAACTCAGAGTGTGGATATAGAGCTAAATGCCAGTTAAACTAGCATTTGTGTCTTTGTCACCAGAAGTGGATAATCATTAAGAAATTGTAGTTTCATGGAGGTATGTTTCAAGTTTTTATGAAAGCTTTCATAAAGCTCACAGATGTATTCTTAAAGTGTTGTTGTTAAGTAAGCTAAATATCTGATGATAATATTGCCATGACTGCACATCGAGGATCTGCTGTGCTAAGTACTGCAACTTTCAAAGTGCCGCCAGCTGCAACAGGGCTAACTGAAAATCATCGTTTGCGACTGTTCTCTGGCTCTGCCAATCTACCCTTGTCTCAAGAAGTAGCTCGTTATCTGGGCATGGACTTGGGACCAATGATCCGCAAACGATTCGCGGATGGAGAACTTTACATTCAAATACAGGAATCTATACGGGGCTGTGATGTTTATTTAATCCAGCCCTCTTGTCAACCTGTGAACGACCATTTAATGGAATTACTAATTATGATTGATGCCTGTCGGCGAGCTTCAGCCCGGCAGGTAACAGCAGTAATTCCTTATTATGGTTATGCTCGGGCTGACCGAAAAACGGCAGGACGAGAGTCAATTACTGCTAAGCTGGTTGCTAACTTGATCACCGAAGCAGGAGCAAACCGCATTCTCGCAATGGATTTGCATTCGGCTCAAATACAGGGATATTTTGATATTCCTTTGGATCATGTTTACGGTTCGCCGGTAATACTGGATTATTTAGCAAGCAAACAACTAGAAGACATTGTAGTTGTTTCTCCGGATGTCGGCGGTGTGGCAAGAGCGAGAGCATTTGCGAAAAAACTGAATGATGCTCCTTTGGCAATTATTGATAAACGCCGTCATGCTCACAACGTTGCTGAAGTATTAAACGTCATTGGTGACGTTAAGGGCAAAACAGCGGTACTGGTGGATGACATGATTGACACTGGCGGTACAATCACTGAAGGAGCAAGGTTACTGCGTGAAGAAGGAGCGCGTCAGGTATATGCCTGTGCCACTCATGCGGTATTCTCTCCACCTGCGGTAGAGCGATTGTCAACTGGTTTGTTTGAGGAAGTGATTGTTACCAATACAATTCCCATCCCAGAAAGCGATCGCTTCAAACAATTGGTGGTTCTTTCTGTGGCTAATCTGCTAGGGGAAACCATCTGGCGGATTCATGAGGATAGCTCAGTAAGTAGTATGTTCCGCTAACCAAAGAAAGACAGTCATTACCGCTACTTTTGGGCAAAATGTCGCAGGTTTTCCCCGCCTGCGCACAATAATTTATTTTTATATATTATTCAGGGTGCTATTTTTTAGCAAACTCCTAATTTTCTGAAGTTACAGCAAATTTCATTTATTTGAACCACAATTTTTCGTAGGGGCGGGTTTTGTTTCAATCTCTAACTCAAACCGACAGGATATCTGCTAAACCCGCCCCTACAATATCCTGTGGTCTATTTACCTGAAAATTGCTGTAATCTCTCCAGTTCTGAAACTACCCGTTCTAATTCTTGCAATAGCGGATTCATTCCAGTTCGGCGTAAGGCATTTACCAAAGCTCGATAATACCAAAGCGTTCCTTCTCTACCACCTTGAAAACGTTGCCAAAGTGATTCGCCTACAATGCGATAATCTTTGAGAATTGATTGAGCATTGTGGAGTTTATCAGCAGCACTGACGAGCAATACAGAAGGCGAAGCAGTGGCAAGGAGGGCAATGTATGCTTCTTTACGTTGTCGCCACGGTGGTTTAGGCGTACTATCCGCGTCGGTACAACCATCAACAATTGCTGTCACATTCTCCCCAAAACGACGGCGAATTTCTTCCCGTGTTGTGCGGCACCGCCTTGATCCTCGATCGCATCGTGCAACAGTGCTGCGATGGCTTCATCTTCATTCGCGCCGTATTCTAGGGGAGTAGGGAGTAGGGAGTAGGGAATAGGGCATTGGGCATGGGGCATTGGGCATTGGGCATTGGGCATTGGGCATGGGGCAT
>JBHYDF010000132.1:0-23824 GCA_051861145.1 Nostocaceae cyanobacterium | reverse complement strand
GCAGAGTTGAAATCAGCAATAGCCCCTTGCTTGTCTCCTAAATCAGAGCGGGTTGTACCCCGATTGTAGTAGGCTAGGGCATAGTTGGGATTAATTTTGATAGCAGAGTTGAAATCAGCAATAGCCCCTTGCTTGTCTCCTAAATCAGAGCGGTTTGTACCCCGATTGTAGTAGGCTAGGGCAAAGTTGGGATTAATTTTGAGAGCCTGATTGTAATCAGCAATAGCCCCTTGCTTGTCTCCTAAATCAGCGCGGGCTGCACCCCGGTTGTTGTAGGCGGCAAAGGCAAAGTTGGGATTAATTTTGAGAACCTGATTGTAATCAGCAATAGCCCCTTGCTTGTCTCCTAAATCAGCGCGGGCTGCACCCCGGTTGTTGTAGGCAAAGGCATAGTTGGGATTAAGGCGAATAGCCTCTGTGTAATCGGCTATTGCCCCTTTATAGTCTTTCTGGCTATCCTTTTCATTCCCTTTGATAAAAAAATCGTCAGCTTTTGGTGCAGCAGCAACATTTATACCTGGTGGACGCACTCCCACATCTACCCCAGCTACTAGCATCTGCCGCACAGCTGAATAAATAGTTGTGCCAATGCCTGTAATTACCTTACTCTGGCTTTTTTCACCTACTTCTTGCTCGTCAGCCCTACCGTGAACTCCCACCAGTTCCCCCTGCTCATTCAGCACCGGACCACCGCTCATACCGCCTAATGTATCGTTATCGTAGATAAAGTTATAACCATCACGTTGTGGAGAACCGTTAGCGTTCACCTGTCCCTTGTTGAAAGAGAAGTAGGGTTGGGAAATGGCTGCGGTTTTTGCGGGAAAACCAGCTACATACACGGTTGTACTGGCTGTGGATTTGTCAGAGTTGCCTATCTTGGCAAAGCTATAACTTTTATTACTATTAAATTCCATTACAGCTAAGTCAACATTAGGCAGGCGTTTGACAGATTTAATCTGATAAGTTTGTTGATCTGGTGTAATAATTTTGTATTGTTTACCTGCTTTCACCACATGATAGGCAGTCAGAACAGTGTAAATATTGCCTGAGCGCTTGATAATAACTCCCGAACCAGCAGCACTAGGATTTTGGCTGTCAACAATCTGCACGGTAATTTCTCTACCAATCTTTTCCACCTGTTGTGAGGATAGAGCAGCTGCTACTTGTGACTGTACCAGCACCATTGATACGCCAATAAGTACGGGTGGAAATGCGTAATAATATTTCATATTCTGAATTTATTCCCTCTTAGCTAAATTAACCAGAAAAAGAACCCCACCCCGGCTTCGCCACCCCTCCCTGCTTGCGGGGAGGGGTTGGTGATGAAATATTTTTACCTACTCCCCTCCCTGCTTGCGGGGAGGGGTTGGGGGTGGGGTTCTGACATCAAATCACCGCTCAACTTGCGCACTATTCAAAAAAGTATCAAAATCAACATAAATTTGTGTATTGTCACCACTTTGATCCTGAATTTTTCCAGATGCTAAACCACGTTGATCTAATAGCCTTTCGACAACAAATCTGGCATTTGCACCACGCTTGAGAGTAAATAACAAAGTGTTATTTGTGCAAGCATCATTTGTACTTGCAGCAGCGCATACAACAGGTTGTCCATTGAGCGTTCCTGTAATAATAGTTCTGAGACTACCGTTGTCAAAGTTCTTTTGGAATCTTTGCGATACTTGCTTACACCGTTGTAAAGGCGTCAACTTAGAGGAAAAGAAGTTGCTAGAAACCCAGCGAATCATTGCAACCCTTCTCCCATCCTCTCTACGTGCAAATGTTACAGGTATACCTTTGCTTTGACCGCAAAAAAACTTTGTGTTGCTGGCATAACTAGGCTGATGAACAATTGCAGTTGTGATAAATATCGTCAGTAACGCTATGCCACAAACTCTAGCAATCTTTGTCAATGTAGGACTGAGTAACCTGTTTACCATAAAAAGTGCGTGACTTTCTAAAAAAGCGTATACTTTACTATCGTGAGAATATCAAAAGCTACAAAGATAATTTGCAGCATTTTGGAATCATGTTTAGATATATTAGTAAAAATTTAATTTTTTAATAAAGAAAGTTTGATTTAAATTTCCTATTTCTGTATTGAGAATAGCTGTAATTATTAACACTGTAATTATTACTGGATTTAAGTGATACACTTTTGCAGAACATACTGTGATTATTTCCAGAATGCGATCGCTTAAAGCATTTTCATTTTATGTCAAAATTAACATCAACCCATAAGTACAGTAGTTATAACTTCCAGGACGTAAGATGAATACATTAGGTGGACGCTACCAAATTCTCGAACAAATAGGAAAAGGGGGGTTTGGTGTTACTTTTTTAGCTGAAGATATGCAACGACCGGGGAATCCTAAATGCGTTGTTAAGCAATTTAAACCAATGGCTACCGATCCATACACTTTAAAGAATGCAAAACGTTTATTTGATAATGAAGCTGTAACTCTAGAAGCTTTAGGAAAACATGACCAAATCCCGCAACTATTGGCTCACTTTGAGGAGAATCAGGAATTTTATTTGGTTCAAGAATACATTAAAGGTCACGACCTAAGCCAAGAATTGCTTCCAGGTAGAAAGCTGAGTGAAGCTGATGTAATTAAACTTTTACAAGATATTCTGCAAGTCTTAACTTTTGTTCATGAACAAAGTGTAATTCATAGAGATATCAAACCCTCAAATATCCGGCGACGGGAAGATGACAAAATTGTACTAATTGACTTTGGTGCAGTAAAGGAAATTACTACTCAGATAGCTAATTCTCAGGGACACACAAGTTCCACTGTTGTTATTGGCACTCCTGGCTATATGCCGAGTGAACAATCTAATGGTAATCCAGATTTTAGAAGTGATATTTATGCAGTAGGAATAATAGGTATTCAAGCACTTACAGGAATATTTCCAGTTCAATTACCAAAAGATAATACTGGAGAAATTCTCTGGCGTAATCAAGCGCAAGTTAGCCCTGAACTTGCTGATATTATAGATAAAATGGTGCGTTATGACTTTCGCCAGCGTTATCAGTCAGCAGAATTAGCATTACAAGCTCTACAACCACAGTTACAGACTTTATCTCCTACAAATATTAACCCTCGTTCTTCTAACCGACAGTGGAAAAAATGGTTAATTCTTCTGGCTACAGTGGGAGCGATCGCCATTGTAATTATTACTATCAATAAATTGACACCACCATCCCCACCCCCACCGTTTATAGACTATGCAGATTCTGAGGTAAAAATTGAAATAGAATATCCTCAAAACTGGCAAAGACAAGATTTGAAGAACCCAATTACTGGGGAATGGGTGAAATTCTTATCACCAAAACAAACTAATACAGACAATTTTCAAGAACAAGTAACAATCAGAATAGAGAATTTTACTGGAACGTTAGAAGATTATAAAAACGAATTTATTAAAGAAATTCAAAGTTCAGCAGACTCTCAAATTATTAATAGTAATACAACTACTTTGGCATATAGACCAGCGTATCAATTAATTTATACTGTCAAACATGAGGAAAATAATTTAAAAAATTTGCAAGTTTGGACTTTACAAGGAGAGAAAGCATATATAATTACCTATACGGGTACACAAGCTGATTATGATAAATTTGTGCAAATAGCAGAACAAATGATTCAATCATTTAAGATTAATTAATGTTTGCATTGGCACACTCCAACTGAGGCGATTAATCTGCTCGTGCAACGCTTTATCTGCTTCGGAACCATCAATAAACACAGAGGGAGCATCCCACAGAGGATTTGCTTGCATTCCATTTACACCCACCACTTCACCCCGACGATTGAGCAGTGGTCCACCACTCATCCCTTTTTGGATATCATTGGTGTAACCAATTTGGTAGCCACCTTCCAAAGCTTTTGGCAATAACAGCGACACCTTACCAGTAGTAAAAGTAAAGCTTTGTTTTTCCTCGTCCTCTTGAGATTGAAAACCACTAGCAAAAACTTCATCGCCTACCTTTGGTTTGGAACCGATAGATGATACTTTGTAAATCTTGTCAGTGCTGCGAAACTGCAATATTGCTAAATCATTTTTGCCAAAGTTTGATTTTTTAGGTAAACTAGCTGCATATATGCGGTTATCAGGTGTTTGAATACGATAGGGAGAGTCACCGGCTCGCAATACATGAGCATTAGTTACAACTGTATAAAAATTGCCCTGTTTTTTTAGTAAAATCCCTGTACCTAAGAATTCTTTGGATATTACTTTTACGGTAATGGCTTGAGCTTGGAGGCGTAACTTTTCTGCTGAGAATTGAGATTGAGGTTGGCGTTGTGTAGCTTGAGAAACCTTGCAAAGAGCGATCGCGCATCCGCTACGATAACTCAAATATAATGCTGATGCACATATCGCCAATGAAAAACCACCGATACAGACAACCGATTTGAATGTATGCTTAGTCATTCCATGTTCAAGGTAACAACCTTATACCATTTTGGATTTTAGATTTTGGATTTTGGAGCCACTGCGTTGCGGGGGTTCCCCCCGTTGTAGCAAGTGGCGTGATTGAGAAACCCTTTGTTGGGTATGGGTTATGTAAATCCATCTGTTGCAATCATTTTTCAAATTGGTATTAGTTTGACTAAATAGAAAACTACAAACCTAATTTACAGCATTTCGCAATCATACTTATTATCAACCGCAAAGATAAGAGCGATCGCGTCTCCTAAGCATCGCTGATTTGCTGGACATTTGTGGAAAAGGTTTTTTGAGTCTCACGCAAAGACGCAAAGACGCTAAGAAAATCTTTGCGGCTTTGCGTCTTGGCGTGAGGTTTACTGACGTTGATTGCGTCTGTTCAGGATTTATACGTAACACACTGTCTCCTATTGACTAATGACTAATGACTAATGACTAATGACTAATGACTATTGACTTTTGACTTACTTATTCCCCCATTTAGAGGTTTCATCTCATAAAATAGCGTCTAATCGAGATTTATGTTTCCATGAAAAAGCAAAAAAACCAATTCAGCCATCTCACGGCGATAGAAAGGACTTATCTATCATTTCCGGCAAAGATTTTATTAGAAAACAACCTACTTAAAGGCAAAATACTAGATTTTGGTTGTGGCTTTGGCAATGATGTTAAATTATTGCGACACAAAGGCTTTGATATTACAGGTTATGACCCTTATTATTTCCCGCAATATCCTCATGGAAAATTTGACACAATAATTTGCTTTTATGTTTTAAATGTTTTGTTTCCAGAAGAGCAAACTAATGTACTCATGGAAGTATCGCATCTATTGAAGCCGGGAGGAAAAGCTTATTATGCCGTGAGAAGAGATATAAAAAGAGAAGGCTTTCGAGAACATTACATTCACAAAAAACCTACATATCAGTGCATTGTCAAACTTCCCTTTAATTCAATTAAGTTAGAAGAATATTGTGAAATTTACGAGTATACTCATTATAATTACCAGAGAAATACATCTAATAATTGTATATTTTGCAATCCATATAAAAACATAAAATTCCTCACAGAATCTGCGACTGCTTATGCTATGTTTGATGGTTATCCCATAAGTAAAGGTCACGTTTTGGTTGTGCCGAAACGGCATGTCAGTAATTATTTTGACCTACCATTTAAAGAGCAATCTGCTTGCTGGATTATGGTAAACAAAGTGCAAGAAATTCTCAGTAAAGAATTTGCACCTGACGGTTTTAACGTAGGAATGAACATCAATCGAGATGCTGGTCAAAAAATGATGCACACCAGTATTCATATCATCCCTCGTTACAAAGGAGACACCGTTGCTGGTAAAGGTGGAATACGATATGTGATTCCAAAAGGTCATTAGTCATTTGTCATTTGTTGGTTGTTCATGGTTAATGGTTCATAGTTGATGGCTATTAACCATTAACCATTAACCATTAACCATTAACTAATTCCCAATGACATTAGTCTCTTGCGATCGCAATATCGTTAGACTTAATCACTGCATAAGCTTCCGTTCCTTCGTATAATTCCAACTCATCTGCTGAGGTTGTTGTAATAATCGAAGTTAATTCCACTTCATGAATCACCTTTAATGTCACCTGACTGCTAACTTCTCCACGAATAACTCTTGTCACCACACCCTTGAGAAGATTACGAGAACTCACTTTCAGAGGTCTTTTTGGAGTATTAGCTTCCATCTCAGATATACCAACCTCTTTGTTCTCAGTCTGCTTGGTTGGTATTGGCTGGGGTGACGGGGAAGAGTGTTGACCTAAATTGCGCACTAGTTCCCGTAATATCTCTGTTTTAGTACGCTGAGACTGTTGGCAGAATTCCTCTAATATTTTCCGCTCTTCCTCGGAAGTTTGAAACGTAATCCATCCTTGTTCTTTTCTTGGCATAATCTTACCAACTTAATTGGTAAATATTTGGTTATCTTGGTACAATCCTACCAAGCGTCAATTTTATGCAAAAATTTCTCCAAGGTGGATTCTCAATGAAAAAAATCAGAATCCTTACTTTTCTGGGTTGGCTTTTATTCTCTGCGCTACTGATAGTTAGCTGCAATCAACAGAACACAACTAATTCAGCAGTTGCTTCCGCAAATCTAACTATATCAGCAGCAGCTAGCCTTAAAGATGCGATGGAAGAGATTCAGCCACTATACGCTAAAGAAAATCCTAACATCAAGCTGACCTATAACTTTGGTTCATCGGGTGCGCTACAACAACAGATTGAACAGGGTGCTAAAGTTGATGTTTTTATCTCTGCTGCGACAAAACAAATGGACGCCTTGGAGCAAAAAAATCTTCTACTCGAAGATACCCGTAAAAATTTGCTGAGAAATCAGGTGGTATTAATAGTACCTCAAAATTCAACTTCTGTTACTGACTTTCAAGACCTGACAAAGCCAAATGTAAAAAAAATTGCTTTAGGTGAACCTAAAAGCGTTCCAGCGGGACAATATGCTCAGCAAGTTCTGACTTCACTACAGATTTTCGACCAAATTAAACCCAAAGCTATCTATGCAAAAGACGTTCGTCAAGCTCTCAACTATGTAGCAACAGGAAATGCAGACGCTGGGATAGTTTATTTCTCAGACGCTAAAAGTTCCCAAAAGGTAAAAGTTGTTGCAACTGCTTCCAATAATACTCATTCTCCCGTAGTATATCCGATCGCAGTTCTTAAAAGTAGCAAAAATATCAATTCTGCCAAAGATTTTGCGGTATTTTTATCTAGCAATCAAGCTAAAAGCGTGTTTGAAAAGCAGGGATTTACCCTAGCTGAAAATTAGTCCTCTTGCATAAGTCTATGTTTTTTATATGAAACCACAGATGGACACAGATGGACACAGATAAACACAGATAAATTATCTGTGTCCACCCCCCTCTATCCCCCCTCAAGAGGGGGGAAGACAGAGGAATAAACTTTAGAGTGTTGTTTATCTGTGGTTAATTATCTTCAATCATGAATGCGTGCGAGAAGTCTATTGATAATCTTCAGATCCACTCATAATCTCAAGTGCTTTTTATACCGCTTATTGCCAGAGAAGCGATCGCAAATTTCTTTCCCATTAAATAACCATGCCACAAGATTTATCTCCTCTTTGGATATCGCTGAAAACTTCCTTGTTGGCTACATTTATTACCTTCTTCCTAGGGATTGCAGCAGCCTACTGGATGTTAGGATATCGCGGCAAAGGTAAATCATTAATTGAAGCTATATTTGTTGCCCCTCTCATTTTACCCCCAACAGTCGTCGGCTTTATACTACTGGTATTTTTTGGCAAAAATGGTCTAATGGGAAAACTATTAGAGCCAATAGACTTAAGCATCGTTTTCACTTGGTATGGAGCAGCGATCGCAGCAACAGTAGTAGCTTTCCCTTTGATGTATAAAACTGCATTAGGAGCTTTTCAACAAATAGACAAAAATCTTTTACAAGTAGCTAGAACACTTGGCGCAAAAGAATCAAGTATATTTTGGCGCATCAGTTTACCCTTGGCATTACCAGGAATTTTAGCAGGAACAACTCTAGCTTTTGCCCGTGCTTTAGGTGAATTTGGTGCTACTTTAATGCTAGCTGGTAATATTCCCGGACAAACGCAGACAATACCAATAGCGATATATTTTGCCGTGGAATCTGGAGCGATGGAAGAAGCTTGGTTCTGGGCAATAATTATTATGGTAATTTCTCTATCCGGAATTATTACCGTCAACTTCTCGCAAGAACACAGACAAGTCAAAAGTCAAAAGTCAAAAGTCAAAATTAAAGATACTCCCCACTCCAGACGCGCCATGGCGCGTCTCTACACCCCCACTCCCCACTCCCCTACTCCCAAACTAATTGTAGACATCGAAAAAATACTACCTGACTTTCATTTAAAAGTATCCTTTAGCACAGATGAGCAACCCTTGGGATTATTAGGGGGGTCTGGTGCGGGTAAGAGTATGATTTTACGTTGTATAGCCGGGATAGAAACACCGACATCTGGTCACATAACCTTGAATGGACGAGTATTATTTGATTCAAAACAGGGAATTAATGTACCAAGCCGCGACCGCCACATTGGCTTCCTAGTACAAAACTACGCTCTATTTCCTCACATGAGTGTCGCGCAGAATATAGCGTTTGGCTTACCGAAAGGACTATCGAATTTAGCCATTAAACAACGCATAGAAACTCAACTAGCAGCATTACAATTAAAAGGATTAGGCGATCGCTATCCGCATCAACTATCTGGCGGTCAACAACAACGGGTTGCACTGGCAAGAGCATTAGCTTCTAGTCCCGAAGCATTACTATTAGACGAGCCATTTTCTGCTCTCGATACCCACTTACGCAACCAACTAGAACAGCAAATGGTCACAACATTAACAGATTACCAAGGAGTCACCTTATTTGTAACCCATAACATGGAAGAAGCTTACCGTATTTGTGCAAATCTCCTAGTCACAGAGCAAGGAAAAGCAGTTCAGCATGGTTGCAAATATGATATTTTTGAACGACCCACCACCGTAACCGTAGCTCAATTAACAGGTTGTAAAAACTTCTCTCACGCCATAGCAAAAACATCGCAAACAGTAGAAGCCATTGATTGGAACTGTACCTTAAAAATAATAGAACCAATCTCCAATTCATTTTCCCACATAGGCATTCGCGCTCATCAAATTACCTTCACCAATCACCCCAACCAAGAAAACACCTTTCCTTGCTGGCTAACAAGAACGAGTGAAACACCGCACCGCATAACCCTATTTCTGAAACTACATTCCTCACCAACCAATCCCCATGACTACCATCTACAAACAGAACTATTCAAAGAAAAATGGACAACACTTAAAGACAAACCTTTACCCTGGTATGTTCACTTAGATCCCTTGCGGCTAATGTTAATGGGAAAATGATAAACTCACGCAAAGCCGCAAAGACGCCAAGAAAATCTTTGCGGCTTTGCGGCTTTGCGTGAGGCTAAAAAAAATCATTTCCCAACTTCTGCCAAAAGTATCGGCACTGCCGAGTTCATAAACGTTATCTTAAGAAAAGTGGAGAAAATTAAAAACAAGATATAAAAAATGAATAGCACAGAACTAGCTCAATACATGGAAGCGACAAATAGCATCGCTAAGCCTTGGCTGATGGTACAGCTGCGACTCAAGAAACTCCAAGAGCATCGAGACGCACTATCAGAAAACGAGTACGCCGATTCTTTAGCAGACATTCACGAAGATTTAATGAATTTGGGTGAATGGTGGCACGGTATCGAAGATGAGGTATTTTAAAGTGAGGAGTTAAGAGTGAGGAGTTAAGAGTTAGGAGTTAAGAGTTAGGAGTTAGGAATTTAAGAATATTTATAACTCATCACTCCTAGCTCATCACTCCTAACTCATCACTCCTAACTCCTAACTCCTAACTTTATTTCATGACGGTGTTTTGAGTGATGGATTATAAAGCAGCAGGAGTTGATGTTGAAGCTGGTCGAGCGTTTGTCAACCAAATTCGTAATTTAGTTCACAGCACTTTTAGACCAGAAGTGCTGGGGGGACTGGGTGGCTTTAGTGGCTGCTTTCAACTACCAACTGGCTATAAAGAACCGGTTTTGGTTTCCGGAACTGATGGAGTCGGTACAAAGCTCAAAATTGCTCAAGCTGTCAACTGTCATGACACCATTGGTATTGATTTGGTGGCGATGTGTGTTAACGATGTACTGACATCCGGCGCAGAACCACTGTTTTTTCTCGATTATCTGGCAACTGGTAAGCTGGACAAAAGGCAGTTAACTCAGGTAGTAGCGGGTATTGCTTCTGGTTGTAAACAAGCTGGTTGTGCTTTATTGGGAGGAGAAACGGCAGAAATGCCAGGTTTTTACCAAACGGGTGAGTATGACTTGGCTGGATTTTGTGTGGGAATTGTGGAAAAAAGCCAGATGCTTGATGGTTCCCAGGTACAAGTAGGAGATGTAGCGATCGCACTTCCTAGTTCTGGAGTACACAGCAATGGTTATAGTTTAGTGAGAAAGATTATCAGCGAGAAAGAGTTATCTTGGAGCGACACTCCAGAATTACTCGGCGGTACAACTTTAGGATCAACTTTCCTCACACCAACACGCATTTACGTTAAACCCATACTCGCTGCCCGTCAAGCAGGATTAGAAATTCACGGTATGGCACACATTACCGGTGGTGGCTTACCAGAAAATTTACCTAGATGCTTGGGACAAGGGCAAGCTATTACAATTAATACCGATAGTTGGACTATTCCGCCTGTATTTCAATGGCTAGCGGAAACTGGTTCCGTAGATACCGCAGCAATGTATAATACTTTTAACATGGGGATTGGTTTTGTACTGCTCGTACCTCCCCAGCAAGCACAGCAGGCAATTTCTTTCTTTGAGACAGAAGATATTAAAGCTTGTGCGATTGGTGAAGTAATTACCGGCTCAGGAGAATTACTAGGAATACCTGCTTAAAAGATGATAATTTTGACACTTTAAAAAGATGATTATTTTTGGTTGTCAAGTTCTTATCTTGACTTGATGAATAAAGAATTGAACCGTTATGACCGCAAAAAGCATTTGCGGTCATAACGGTTATTTTTAGCAAAATATCTTACTCTTCTTGATAAGAGCTATCGAAAATACTCATGACCGTCAGCCCTTTAATTTGCTAACGTAGTCTTAACATATTGAAAAAAATTGCCAATCAAACTTAAAAAACGGCAGTCAGCACTAGATTAAAGTGCTGGCATATTCCGTTATCAGGGTGCAGCGTGTTGGAGTGTTATCTATCACTAATATTAGAAAAGAGGGGGTTATGACAGTAAATTTGATTCGGACTTGTTCAGCTTCAAGGGAAATTTTGGAGGAGGTGTTTCAAAACATCGATGCTCAAAGTTGTCCCACATCTTTCAATTTTCATATGCATACCGTCAACTCAGATGGTAGATTACAGCCAAGTGCGGTAATGGAACAGGCTATTACTATTGGTTTGGAAGGGATGGCTATCACCGACCACCATACAATAGGCGGTTATCAAGCAGCACAAAAGTGGCTGGAAGATTGGAAATGGAACAACCCAGGCGCAAAGACTCCTCACCTGTGGAGTGGTGTAGAAATCAACGCCAATCTTTTGGGTGTAGAAGTTCACATACTGGCTTATGCTTTCGACACCGAACATGCAAGCATGAAACCATACATCCAAAGAAGACCTACCACAGGAGAAGCTTATCAAGCAGCGAATGTAATAGCCGCCATTCACAAAGCAGGTGGACTGGCTGTACTTGCACATCCAGCACGTTATAAGCGATCGCATACAGAATTAGTTCCAGCGGCGGCGTCCATGGGTATTAACGGAGTAGAAAGTTTCTACGCCTACAACAACCCTAACCCTTGGAAACCGAGTGCAGTACAATCACAACAAATGCAACAATTAGCAGCACAATACAGCCTTTACAATACTTGTGGGACTGATACTCATGGTTTAAGTCTCCTACAGCGGTTGTAAACATGAAGTTAGTATATTTTTTCACTTCATCAGTTGATTTTAAGAAAACTCAACCACAGATGGACACGGATGGACACAGATTTTTTATCTGTGTCCATCTGTGTTTATCTGTGGTTGCGATATCCTAAAATCTAATTTTTACAACAGACCCCATGAACTATGAAGATAGAATAGCCAGGGACTATAAGTCCCTGTCTGCAAGCTAAAGTCCTCTACAAGAGGACTGGGAAAACTCTTTAATAAGTATTTTGTCAAAGTATTTTGTCAAGGGATGCTCCCCCTTCAGACGCAACAAACAGCGTGTCTCTAAAATCCCTACTCCCTATTTTCTAAAAAATCATACTTATGGTAGATTTCAACTCTCTACTACTACCAATAGTATTAACTCCGATTACTTACGCAAAAATACGGTAGTATAAAAAACTATTTTTATTTTCCCCAAATATCTTCTTGAGAAGGTCCGATATTAAATAGTTAAAAATTAACATTATGGCGAATACATCTAGTGTTCAAGCTTTAAAAACGTATATCAAAGAAATTCCGGGTTTAGCAGAAGTAATACGCTGGTTAAAACGTGAATATCCTGGAGACTGGATATTTGAGAGTCACATCTTAAAATGGACATTTGAACCATCTCTCAGAAAACAGTTGCCACTTTTATATCAAATCTTTAGCGCGTACTCTCAACTATATTTCAAAATTACTAATAAAAAAAGACTAACGGGAGGGAGAAGCCTATTTCTAGCGATCGCCAATTTTTCAAATAACTTATTCCCTCGTGATTATCTTGAGATTCAGCTACCAAAATATAAAGTTTATCTCGTCCCTACCGATCCACGCATGTTTCATGTTGTCAAAGAATTGCTAACAGATAAAACTGACACTCGATTTTTGTCTGCACTTCTTTCCAAAGGAGATACATTTATTGACGTAGGGGCAAATCATGGTAGTTTTTCATTAGTGGCAAGTGATTTAGTTGGAGCCGAAGGTCGTGTAGTATCGATTGAACCACAACCAATTATGGCAAAAGCAACAGAAAAGTCTCTTGCTGCAAATGCATTATCTAGTTTCCAAGTTCATCAAATAGCAGTCGGTGACTTTAACGGTGAAGTTGAATTATTAATTCCACAAGACACTTCTGGATCTGCTGGAATTTATCCAGAATATTCAGCTATACATAAGCATCGTACAGTCAAAGTCCCCATCAAACGTTTCGATGAAGCATTAGACTGGCAAAATTTCTCTGGAAAAACTCTCCTGAAACTAGATGTAGAAGGCTGTGAATATGCCTTTTTAACAGGTGCAAGGAAGATGATTACCTCACTCAAACCTAATCTGATGATTGAGATACATCCTGATACTCTCAAAGCATCAAAAACCAAGGGAGAAGACTTAAAAAATTTAATGAAAGAACTTGGTTACAAGCAATATGCAGAACTGAATGCTTTAGAAAAAACTTTTCCTATAGAAGATTTAAACACAGCTATTTACAGAAATATAGTTGCATTTATGTAGAAAACTGTAGCTCTATGACGTTGCTGATTAAGAGTGTAAATTTATTTCACGCAGAGGCGCAGAGTCGCAGAGAGTGAGAGTTTAGAATTTTTCAATTTCATACTTAAAATTCAGTAACGCCTCATTTTACACTCTGCGTACCTCTGCGCTTACCTCCGCGATCCTCTGCGTTAAAACCACGACTCACCAGAACTAACCACAACCCGAAAACCACATATCCTTAACCCACCATCCGCCTCATTCCAACTACGACTCGCGCAGCGACAAAGTTCAGAACTAAAACTCCAAGAACCACCCCGCAAAACGCGCCGATGCAAATCCCCACCAGCTTCCCAAACCGTACCATCTACAGGCGCACCATCATAATTTTTATGCCAAGGGTCAGCACACCACTCCCAAACTAACCCATGCATATCATACAACCCAAAGGCATTCGCCACACAAAAAGAACCTACAGGCGTCGTCTCTTTACGGTGTTTGCTTTTTGCTTCTGCTGAGTCACCCGTACTGCAATTTGCTAACTCAGCAGTAATAGTTTCCCCAAAATGGAAAGGTGTATTTGTACCAGCGCGACAAGCATATTCCCATTCCGCTTCGCTGGGTAAACGATAGTGTCGTCCAGTTTTTTGCCACAATCGTGCGCAAAATTCCACCGCTTCATGCCATGATACATTCTCAACGGGTCGATTCAGTCCTTTAAACTTTGATGGATTGGGATTCAAAGATTGTTTCACTTTCGGTAAAGCTGCGATCGCTCTCCACTGTGCTTGTGTAACAGGATACTTCCCCATAAAAAAAGGTTCGATGCAGACTTGATGTTGCGGACGTTGATCAGTATCTACTTCTTCCGTGGAACCCATTATAAAAGTACCGCCAGGAACAGCTACCATATCCATAGATATTGCCTGTCCCAATTCTTCTGTATAATACTTAGCGATACCACGGTTACGATTTATTTCCTTTCCCGTACCGTCTACTGTCACCACATCAAATTCAAAAGTCTCTATCGGGGGAAATCCTGGTATTAATAATTGTGGTATTGTTTGAGATTCCTGCTGAGTAGACGTGACAATTTCCGGGGTAAAAACGGTTTCTTCTGCTTGCAAATCTTTCAGAACTTCTGTTGCTGATTGATACCTTTCTGCTGCTAAATGCTTCAGCAAGTTCTCAAGAATTTTGTCTAATTTTTTGCTAACAGTAACATCTTTTTCCTGCAAAGCTTCTCGCCACAACCATTTACCAGTCATCGCATCATAAATATTGTCTTGAATTTTTCCAGAAACATCTCGTACTGGTAAAGATTGAGTTAAAAGCCGTACGCAAGTTACACCCAAAGCGTATAAATCGCTAGCATTACAAGCAAATCCTGCCATTTGTTCGCTAGGCGCATAACCCATTGTATAAAGGACTGTAGCTTGTCTAGCTAAACTTGTTTGCGTGACGTGTTTAGCACCACCAAAATCAATTAATACAAGTTTGCCATCACTTTGACAACGGATGATATTATCTGGTTTGATATCGCGATGGATAACATTACGTGAATGAATGAATTGTAGAACTGGTAATAAATCAGTTAATATTTCCAGAATTTTTTCTTCGGTAAAAGCTTGTTGCTGAACTTCCTCTAAAAGAGTGTGTCCTTGAATAAATTCTTGCACAAGATATAGACATGTACCTTGTTCAAAGTAAGCAAGTAATCTCGGAATTTGCGTATGATTTTCTCCTAATTCATACAACCGATACGCTTCTTCTTTAAACAACGCTGCTGCTTTGGTACGTTCGGAAGTACCATGAACTTGCGGGAAAAATTGCTTGATGACACAAGGCGCGTCAAGTCTATCAACATCTTCTGCTGCATAAGTTCTGCTAAACCCGCCTTCACCTAACAATCTCAATACACGGTAGCGGTTTCGCAGTAGTTCGCCAAAGTTGCTTTGTCCGCAACTAGTGCAAAATCTATTGCCATCAGCGTTGAAGGGATTTGAGCAACTGAGATTTTGGCAGATTCGCATGTCAGAGCCAGAGATTACATCTTTTCCAGAATCGGCCCAGTACTATCTATTTGAAAACAGATAAGTAAACAAATAAAGAAGGAACTTCTTTCATCTGTTCACACCAATACACAAGCCAATACAGATGAAGAAATTTTATTTATTTGTGTTTCTGTGCTGAGAACTTTTTAAATATATCTAAATTTAAATATATATGAGCGCACAAATTTCCACTATACAAAGAATATTACTGCTAAGTTGTTGGAGTTGTCAAGTGGGGAGTGGAGAGTTAGGAGTTAGGAGTTAGGAGTTAGGAGTTAGGAGTTAGGAGTTAGGAGTCGGGAGTAGGGAGTGTAGAGACGCGCGCCTTTGTTGCGTCTGGAGTGGGGGACAAGGGGAACTAATGACAAATGACTAATGACTAATGACAAATGACTAATGACAAATGACTAATGACAAATGACTAATGACTCTTGACTGAAGAAGAACGAATTATTTCTGCGACAAAAGCTACAATTGCAGATACTAAAATCAAGATGACGCTAAGTGCGTTAATATCCGGTTTTACTCCTGTTCGGATGCGGCTAAATATTTCCATTGGCAAGGTGCTGGAACCAGTACCAGCAGTAAAACTAGCAATCAGAAAGTCATCCAAGCTGAGGACAAATGCCAATAGACAACCCGCAATAATACCCGGCATTAACTGTGGTAATAATACTTTCATAAATGCCTGTACTGGTGTAGCTCCTAAATCTAATGCTGCTTCTTCTAAATGAGGATCTAAATTTGTCAGCCGAGAAGATACAACCAAAGCTACGTAAGCAAGACAAAATACTACGTGCGCGGCTACTATTGTCCATACGCTCAAGGGTATGGCAAACGCGGCTAAAAAAACTAGGGTAGCTACTGCGATCGCGATATCGGGAATAATCAATGGTAGATAGGAAATACCGCGATACAAGGTTTTACCCGGAAATTGATAACGCGCCAATCCCACCGCCATCAAAGTTCCCAGTACTGCTGATATCCCCACAGCACTAAAAGCGACTATTAAACTGTTTTGCAATGCTGATAAAATCTGCTCATCGCTAAATAATTTACGATACCAATCTAAGGTGAAGCCTTGCCATGTGGCGCTGTAAGGCGACTGGTTAAAGCTGTAAAAGGCAAGTACCGCTATTGGTAAATACATAAAAATAAACATCAGTAGTGAGAAAACCGCTTGCCATGTAAAGACACGCGGTTTTGTCGGAGATGGAGATATATTCACGTTTATTTTTTTGATTTTATCTTTTCAGGGCAAAGCTAGCATATTTTAGGTAAAACGTCAAGTCTTTTCTTTCTTTGTTCAGGAAGGAGAAAGAAAGTTGATGAAGTTGATTAATAGATTGAATGATTGACTCAAGTAATATTGGGCACTACCGACTTGCTAGCCGCGTCAACTATCTTATTGTGAATCGTCTGCTTCAGTTTCTCTGATGCAGCAATTCGATGCGCCGTGTTGAATGAACGACTACCAATAAATCAATTCTGTAGCAAGCATAAATGCTTATAAGATATATGGCTAGTAAATTCCATTACAAAAGCATCCGATCGCACGCATGGGTAGCTAACGCATCATTCAAGCCTATGAAATTACGTCTTGTTTTTCAAGGTTGGCGGCGATCGCTTAAGCGTTTTCTCCCACTTCTGTTTCTGTTGTCATTCGTGACGGTATTGCTGGTGAATAGCTTTACTCCTGCGATCGCGCAGATACCTCGTCAGGAAATTCGCGGCGTTTGGATGACCAATAATGATTTTAATATTCTCAAGGATCGGGCGAAAGTACAGGATGCCGTGACTCAACTACGGCGGCTAAACTTCAACACAATTTATCCGGTGGTGTATAATTCCGGCTATGTTATGTATCCGAGTTCCATAGCAGAACGACAAGGTATTCAACCCTTTGTCTTGCGAGGTTCAGATGGACATGATATAATAGCTGACTTGATTAACCAAGCCCATGGTCAAGATTTACTCGTGATTCCTTGGTTTGAGTTTGGCTTCATGGCTCCTCCGACATCGGAACTAGCATTAAATCATCCGGATTGGCTAACGCAAAAGCGGGATGGAAGCGATACTTCGATTAGCGCTGCTGGTGAGGTTGTTTGGCTCAATCCCTTCCACCCAAAAGTACAAGAGTTTATCACTAACCTGGTGCTGGAAATCGTCACTAAATATGATGTCGATGGTATTCAATTCGACGATCACATGAGTTTGCCTCATGAATTTGGCTACGATAAATACACAGTTGCGTTATACAATCAGGAAACCAAGAAAAATCCCCCGACTAATCCCCAAGATGAAGCATGGATGCGCTGGCGGGCGGATAAAATTACAGAGTTCATGATTAAACTCAACCAAGCGGTGAAAGCACGAAAACCGAATGCGATTTTCTCTGTTTCCCCCAATTATTACGACTTTGCTTACAAGTTTCAACTGCAAGACTGGCTAACTTGGATGCGGCTGAATATTGTAGATGAGTTAATTGTGCAAATTTACCGTCCGAATCTGCAAAGTTTTGTCGCCAATATTTCTCGCCAAGAAATTCAAGAAGCGCAACAATATATTCCCACCGGAGTTGGTATAATGGCAGGTTTACGAACTAATCCAGTACCAATGCAACAAATTAAGTCTCAGGTACGGGCTGCACAAGAACGGGGTTTGGGTGTAACCTTTTTCTATTATGAAAGCCTCTGGAACCAGGCCCCAGAACCAACCGCAGAGAGACAAGCTGCATTTCAAAGCCTCTTTCCCGCTTCCGCACTTCGCGCTAGAAGAATTTAAAAAAGGGAGTGGGGAGTAGGGAGTAGGGAGTAGGGGAAGAAATCTTTTTTGTGGCAAGGTTTGTCGGATTTTCCCGTCAACCCATTCACTGAAAGTAAGACTAATGGCTAATTGCTAATGATTACAGCTATTTTCAGGAAAATAGACCAGACGATATTGTGGGTCTTTGTTTTGTTTCAATCTCGAATTGAAGCAAAAAGGATTTCTGCTAAACCCACACGGCAGTCGCTCATGGGGAGCCACTGCGTTGCGCGGGTTTCCCGCGTTGTAGCAAGTGGCGTGGAAACCCCCAAGACTGCGCTGCCTCCCCTACAAAAAATTGTGGTTCAAATAAATGAAATTTGCTGTCAGGTCAGTAACAATTAGCCATGAGCAATTAGCAATAAAACTAAACTGCTCCTGGTCCTCTACCGCGCTCATCGCGATCCATTGTCAGTTCGCCTTCTTTATCCTCATTCACTTCTTTCAGTTCCTCAACACGGTGTGCAGTGTCTTCTGCTGCTTCTTGTCGTGCATCACCCGGTGTTTCATAGTACATTTCTGGTTCAACAGCGTAGTTGTTTAACAAACCTTCCTTATCTACTGTATAGCCATCAGTAGTGCGTATGCTGTCACCAGGATGGGTTTGGTCATCGGTAGGCGCACCTGCTTCCCTTTCTTCTGTGGGAAGTGTTTTATACTTCTCTCCTTCTCTTTCTTTGCGTGCAGCGGTTTCAGCAGGAATTATATGTCTATCGTACTCATCTACTTGAGCGCGCTCAGATGAATCTACTCCTTTGTTAAAATCTTTATTAGTCATAATTTATTTTCCTCTTAAACACTTTGTTCAATTCAATTCAATCAATCTAAAAACCAGATTAGGTTTTTGGTAATATCAAATCCACTATCTTAAGAAGTGTATTAATTGCAAATTCATTTGCTTTTATCTACCTACAGATATATTCACATATTAATTTTTAGAAGAAAGTAAGAATAAATAAAAAAATGGTCAAGTAGAAAAAATATACTTGACCTAAACACTCAACTAAACAAGTTTTTATAAAACAATTTTCTTTTTTTATTTTATAAAAGCAAGCTCTAGGCTTACTTTTATAAACAAGGAAATATTACCCTACAAACTGTTTTTTGATGGCATCAATTTCCGCAAATAATTCTTGCCGAGTTGAGTCTTTGAGTAAATAGCGAAAAGTAAACCAAATTGCGTAACCAATTCCAATCAACTCAAACAGCGGTTCAGTCAGAGGAATATCATTGATAGCATCGAGTACAGCTAAGATTATCTTGACTGAAAAAATTGCTGCCAAAATCCAACCAATGGTAATCAAAGGTTGCTTGTATGCATTAAAAAATCTATTGAAGTATTCAGGCAGTTCCTCTAAAAAGTTAGCAATCTTCTTGCTAATTTGCTGCCATTGACTCTCAGATTGCGTAGCCGGTGGTAGCATCGGCAAGTTTTCAGAATCTGAAGCTTCAATTGCTGCTACACTGTTTGGTGAGGCAACATCACCGTATTGTGTTTGTTGTAGTTCCCTTTCCATGAGATTCCTGTTTATTGCAATGAAAAATAATTTGCATGAAACAGTTTTATTTCAGCGGATATTAATGATAATAACAGCATACCTTAGTAATAGTTTCTACAGTTGTCTAAATAGTTTTCATCAAACTTTTGACAGAAATTTTATATCTGTCCTAGGTTATATAATGAGTAGAGTTTACATCCGCCTGGGACTAAAAGTCCCAGTCTCATAGCACAAGTCCTCTAAAAGAGGACTGAAGAATAATTTGAAATAACGTCAATTTTATTACTTTTTCTCAAAAAAACGTGGTTTTTGTGGAAGAGGTGCAAGATATAAGTCACTCAACTGGGAACTGCTATATATTTTTATTTATGGTATTTATAGTAATTAAAGAAAAAATGTATGAAAAAATAAGTTTGTAGTGAGCGCTTAAGCGCTTACTACAAACTATTGGTTTTGATTTAGTTCTACCCTGACAAGATTTCAGGTTATTTACGCTTAGTCGTGAATACAGTCGTAAACATCATCAAAAACCCACCTAAAAGAACTGCGATCGCAATACCCGCCGTCACCAAGTCAAGTAAATTATTGTCCATAGTCATTAGTCATTAGTCATTGGTCATTAGTCATTAGTCATTAGTCATTAGTCAGTAGTCCTTGGTTAGTTGTTTATGGTTGATAATTTTTTCAATATACTACAAACTACAAACTACAAACTACTAACTAATGACAAATGACAAATGACTAATGACTAATGACTAATGACAATTTTAAAAATCTACTCCGCGCTTAAGTTCTACGCCTTGATTAGCATAGTGTTTATGACAATAAACTTCCGAGTGAACGCTAGCCAAATCAAAATATGCTGGTTGATTTTGGCAGCGACCAGTGATAATAATTTCAGTTTGGGGAGGTTTGCGGAGTAAAGCTTGAACAATTGGTTCGGTTGGGAGTAGTTCCAAATCAACCGTGGGGTTGAGTTCATCAAGGATAATGGTTTTATAAAGTCCAGACGCGATCGCAGTCTTGGCTATTTCCCAACCTCTTTCGGCTTCTACATAGTCTAATTCTTGTCGGGAGTTGCGCCAAACAATGGCGTCTCTACCGCAGCGTTGATGATCCACCACATCTGGATATGACTGCTGTAAAGCTGCTAATGCTGCATCTTCTGTGTAACCACTACCACCTTTAAGCCATTGCATAATCAATACACGAGTAGAACCCGGATGATTTATACCTCGACCTATAGCTTGTAAAGCTTTACCCAAAGCACTTGTAGACTTTCCTTTGCCTGCGCCAGTGTAAATTTCAATACCATTTATTCCCTGTACTTTCGCGGTTGGGTGGTGATGGGGTTTCATTTCTGAATGCAAATCCGCAATATCGAGTAACTTTTGTGGTGCGGCGCGTCCGGTAGCAATAATTTCTAACTCTTCAGGTTTTGATTGGAGTGTGCGCACCACCTCATCAGTTGGTAGCAAACCCAAATCGAGAACAGGGTTAATTTCATCTAACACGACAACCGAATACAAACCAGAGGCGATCGCACCCTTCGCCACATCCCAACCCCGCGCCGCTTCAATTCGATCAAAGGGGGTAATTTCATCAGGTCCAAAAAACTCTGCTCTACCAGTGCGAACTTGGTCTATGAGATGGGGAAATCCGCGTTGTAAAGCAGCGATCGCCCCATCCTCATCATAATCCCGTTCCGGTCCCTTGAGAAACCGCAGCAGCAAGACACGATTGGAATTGCTTGGTGCATTTATCCCTAAGCCAATAGAGCGTAAAACGACTCCTAAAGCCGCTTGAGACTTGCCTTTTCCCATGCCATCGTAAACGTGAATTTGCCCTGTAACCCTTTGTTGACGCACTTGCGCTGTGCGAATACCGATGCCGTTCCTTGTCATCTTACCAAAAGCTGTAACGTGGCAGTTTTTTATCTTACCGAATCTCTTAGTTATCAGGTAGGGACGCTAATTACCCTTTTGGGCATGGGGCATTGGGCATGGGGCATGGGGCATTGGGCATGGGGCATTGGGCATGGGGCATTGGGCATTGGGCATTGGGCATTGGGCATGGGGCATGGGGCATTGGGCATTGGGCATTGGGCATCGGGCATTGGGCATGGGGCATTGGGCATTGGGCCGAAGGGAAAATCCAATAACTATTGACTATTGACTATTGACTAATGACTAATGACTAATGACTACTGACTAATGATAAAAAATTGAAACAATGAGATAATTGCCCTCAGAAGCTGACTAGCTTGCAGCTATACTTTCTTAAGTTACACCTTAACGATTACCCAAATATGTTTGATTTTCTTTTACTTCCCGAAGTTATTCCCCTTGGTGCAATTTTGTTTGATTTTTTATTTTTGTTAGTAGCAATTCCCATAGAAGCATATGTTTTGCATAACAGGCTAAAATTTGACCTAAAAACTTCCAGCTTCTATGCCATGTCTATAAATCTTTTTTCCAACGCCCTAGGTTGGATCATATTTTTCTTTCTAGAACCATTCCTACCAGCACAGATAAAAGCAGAATTAATCAATTATATTTTCTTTGTTCGCTTTACATCTGACGTACAGTCTTTAATTATTTTATCTGGCTTTATCTTTTTCTTTGCAACCTTTTTAATGAAAGTATTGATATTAAAACTTTTATTAATATCACTTACAGACCCAGGAAAAGCACCAACTACCGAACCTACACTTCTACGTCGAAATTCACGTAGAGGTAACAGGATAAAAATACAAAATACTAATTTAGTTACTACTGTATTGATAGGAAATGCATTAAGCTATAGTGCGATTGTTGCAATTTTATTTTTGATTCCTAGGAATTAGGAAAGCAAGAAGAATTGCTGGTTATATTTACTTAATGACTAGTTATGATTAATAATAATGTAGAGGCTAAAATATGCAGTTAGTTAAAGATGTATTCGGTTTATTTAATTTTGTTGGGGATATTTACGCGCGAATTAAGAAAATTTTGATTCCGCCAAAAGCTTATTCCTGGCAGACATTAATTTATTTAAGTGTATTTTCTTGGCTAATGTCCTCGCTTGCTACAGGCTTTATCCGGGATTTAATAGCCTTCTTTGGCTGGATATTTTTAATTGCGGGTACAGCTTGGTATACCACTGACAAACCTTTACTCATCCCTGGTACAAATTTGCCAGTAGGAGCAGTAATAACAGGGTTTCTAGTCAGTGCTTTTGCTTTTAGAGATGAAGATATGTTAATATCACCAAATACAATAGTATTTTGGCCAGTAATTTCAGCAATAATTACTGCTATTCCAGAATTTTTTGAAGGAACCGGTACTGATGTAAACACTCAGCTTCCTAAACTAAAAGACCGTCAAGAAATTATAATTCTCCTCGCTTGTAGTACGGTACTAAGTTGCTGGTTGCAATTTGCTTTTGTAGTGAATAAGTGGGCACAAGAATATCCGAGTTTACAAGCAGAAAATTTTAGGCCTACTTTTGTTTTGAGAGTAGCACCTCAAGCAAATATTCCGAGAAATGGAGTTATAATTTTAGATAAACTTCAGCCTTTAGTAGAAGAACGAATAGCTGGAAGACCTTGGTCAGAAGTAGAGCAATTTTTATTGGATGCACCACAAAGAATAAATAGATTAGGTAGACAAGTCATACAAACAAATTTACGTGATACAGAAGAAATGAATTTATGGCGGGTGGAACCGCGCGTATATAACTTGAATAAATCTGGATATAGACTAGAGTTACTAAGTATTTGGAGTGGTCCTACTTCTAGCGGACGCGGGTATTATCAGAGGAAAATTTGTCGAGTTGAACCAATTACAAAATCTACAAATACCTCTACCAACAATAACGCAAACAATAAATCCGTTATTGCTGAAATTGATTGCGGTCGTGTTAGCAAAGCTATTCCAGGACCACCACCACCCGCACAGTAGGGCATTGGGCATTGGGCATTGGGCATTGGGCATTGGGCATTGGGCATTGG
>JBHYDF010000131.1:0-23954 GCA_051861145.1 Nostocaceae cyanobacterium | reverse complement strand
GTTAATGGTTAATGGTTAATGGTTAATGGTTAATGGTTAATGGTTGATGGTTAATAGTTAATAGCCATGAACCATGAACTATGAACCATGAACTACCAACAATCAATCCCAGACACTAACCAATGACTAATGACTAATGACTAATGACTAATGACCAATGACCAATGACCAATGACTAATGGCAGATGGTGGTGTAGTGCGGTCAATTATTTAACCAATCTCTGCCGAATTGCGGTGTTTTTTTGTACACCGTATTAGTCAACATCCTCATTAAAGAGATTCACAGCTATCTGTAGCTAAGCTCATTCTCTAGCAAAACATTAGACAAATTCATCACAAATCAAATTAAAAAATACTCCGCGTTCCTCTGCGCGTACTCCGCGTGCCTCTGCGTTAAAAAAAATACAAAATTGAGGAAAAACAAATCATGATTGAACTTTACTATTGGACAACACCCAACGGTCACAAAATCACAATGTTCCTAGAGGAAGCCGAACTTCCCTACACCATCGTTCCCGTAAATATTGGTGCAGGCGATCAGTTTAAACCCGACTTTCTCAAAATTTCCCCCAACAATCGCATCCCTGCAATAATTGACCGTGAACCAGCGGAGGTTGGCGAACCAATTTCAATTTTTGAATCTGGCGCAATTTTGCTGTATTTAGCACAAAAAACCGGCAAATTGATTCCCAGTAATGTACGCGATCGCGTTGAAGTCCTCGAGTGGTTATTCTGGCAAGTGGGAGGTTTGGGACCGATGGCGGGACAAAACCATCATTTTAACCGATATGCACCAGAAAAAATAGAGTATGCGATTAAGCGCTACGTGAATGAGACAGGAAGATTGTACGCAGTGTTGAATAAAAGATTGAGCGATCGCGAATTTGTTGCTGGGAACAATTATTCAATTGCTGATATCGCAATCTATCCCTGGATTGTACCGTATGAGAGCCAAAGCCAGAATTTAGATAATTTTCCTAACCTCAAGCGTTGGTTTGAAGCAATAAAAGCACGTCCGGCAACAATTCGCGCCTACCAAAAGGCAGAAGAATTCAAAAATCAGACACTAGATATCGAGAAATCGCGAGAAATGTTGTTTAACCAGTCACCGAATACGGTGAACAGTCATTAGTCATTGGTCATTGGTCATTAGTAAAGACTAATGACTAATGACTAATGACTAATGACTAATGACTAATCAATATTTTTGGAGATTTAACCAATGAATACTGAGATTAACTTATTCACTCCTTACAATATGGGTAACTTAGAATTACCCAACCGGATAGTTATGGCTCCTTTAACCCGTAATCGTGCCGGTAACGGTAATGTACCACACCAACTTAATGCAGAATACTACGCCCAACGTGCATCCGCAGGACTAATCATTTCCGAAGCAACCCAAGTTACACCACAAGGACAAGGATATCCTTTTACACCAGGTATTCATTCACCTGAACAAGTTGCAGGTTGGAAGATGGTTACAGATGCAGTACATCAACACGGAGGAAGAATTTTTCTGCAACTATGGCATGTAGGACGTATTTCTCACCCCGACTTACAACCAGATGGAGTGTTACCTGTAGCACCTTCTGCTATTGCACCCAAAGGGGAAGCACAGACGTATGAGGGAATGAAACCTTTTGTAACGCCTCGTGCATTAGAAACTTCGGAGATTCCAGAGGTTGTGGAACAGTACCGCCAAGGGGCAGAAAATGCCCTAGCCGCAGGATTTGATGGTGTGGAAATTCACGGAGCAAATGGTTATTTAATTGACCAATTTCTCCGGAATGGTACGAATAAACGTACAGACGAGTATGGCGGTTCGGTAGAAAATCGTACCCGATTTCTGTTGGAGATAACAAAGGCAGTAACTGGTGTATGGGGTGCGAAACGGGTTGGAGTACGCCTTTCCCCCAGTGGTACGTTTAATGATATGCGCGACTCTAATCCATTGGAAACTTTTGGTTATGCAGCAGAAGCGTTAAATCAGTTTGATTTGGCATATCTGCATATTTATGAAGCAACAGAAGCAGATATCAGACATGGCGGGACAGTAGTACCTACCAATTATCTACGGGAACGTTACAAAGGTACATTAATGGTCAACGGTGATTATACTCTAGAAAGAGGTAATGCCGTCTTGGCTAGAGGAGAAGCAGATTTAGTATCCTTTGGTAGGCTGTTTATAGCCAATCCAGATTTACCTAAACGCTTTGCAATCAATGCACCGCTAAATGAACCTGACTCATCTACCTTTTATGGTGGTGGGAAGGAAGGATATATAGATTACCCAACACTGGAACTGCAAAAAGCACGTAAATAATAAGGACTTATGCAGGCTTGGTGATTTACGAAATTAATGCCTCACGCAAAGGCGCAAAGTAATTCTTAGCGTCTTTGCGCGCCAGTCGCGTGGCTGTCGGGAAACCCGCCCACGGTGAACCAGTCCTGAAGGCGGGTTTCCCGCCGTAGGGAACTGGTGAACCCGAAGGGCGCTGGCTTGCCTTTGCGTGAGATTCAAACAACTTAGCGGTTCTGTCGAATCTCAGATTAAATGTCGTTATCTCAAATTCGTGTCGTCGGTTTTTATTGTCTGAAACCCTTGCAATATAAAGATTTTAATCAACTAATCCTCAACTCCTATCAAAACAGCGAATTCTCAAATTTTGTGTCGTTTCTTAAAAACGCATCAAATTAAATGTCGTTTTATCAAAAGTCTTGTCATTTAAATTTTCCTAAATCAATCTCAAATTGAAGGTCGTTTGATTGCAAGATAGAGGTGATGCCGATCATAGCACCGGATAACAAGGTAGCCTCGTTATGGATGAAACATCAGCCTCCCCTCTAACTCCAGAAGCCCTGCCTCTTGATGCGACAGTAAACGAAAGCGGAAACGCAGAGGCAGAAAATGTGATTGTGACAGAACTTTCCTTGGAGGAAATGCTGAGGATGGAGGTGATTCAGAGCATCCTGAAATCGACACATGATCGGAAAAAACGCGGACAAATCATCAAGGAAGCCGCCCAAAAACTTGGCACGACCGTTCGGACGGTACAGCGTTTGGTCAAAAACTATAAGGAAAACGGGTTGACTGCTATCATCGCTACAGAACGCGCCGATAAAGGGAGTTACCGCCTTGATGAAGAGTGGCAACAATTCATTCTTAAAACCTACACCGAAGGCAACGCAGGCAGCCGCAAGATGTCAAGAGCGCAAGTCGCCATTAGAGTGCAAGCCAGGGCAGAGCAACTAGGATTTGAGAAATTCCCCAGCCGTGCAACGGTGTATCGGGTTCTGGCTCCTGTTATCGAGCAAAAAGAACAGCAGAAGAAGAAACGTAACATCGTGGACAATTATAACCAGCGTCCTGATGCCCGAACCAAAGATCAGACACGATTTCAACGCTGGGAAGCTGGATTGCCTGACATACCCACCTTGCCCAAGGAACGGGAACTAGATATGGCAAAACGCTTCAAAAAAAACAGCGATACGATGAAATTGGTTATCGTGCGCGATATGTGGCTGACGGGTTTTGATGCGCCATGCTTGCATACCCTCTACGTCGATAAACCAATGCGGGGACACGGACTGATGCAGGCGATCGCCCGTGTCAATCGCGTGTTTAAGGACAAACCAGGCGGGCTGATCGTCGATTATCTGGGTATTGCCGACCAGCTTAAAGAAGCTCTCAAAGATTATACCGAAAGCGATCGCGGACAAATGCCAGAAGAACAAAAATTCGACCACTTGATGATGTTGATGTTCTGGTTCTTCTCAATGGAAAAGGGACAAGAGCCTCCCATTATCAAGGAGATACCTATAATTTAGAAATATACGATAGCTCTGCCCCTCTATCTTTATTTTCTGATGTTTTAATCCAGTTTGTAACTTCATATCGGTATGTCAATTCAACAAGAATTCTAAATAAAATAAGAGACCGCCTAGCATCAGTTCATAACTATAGAAAAGCTGAGATAAAGAAAACTATGCAAGCAGTTACACTTAATCTTGGCTCTTACGATTGGGTGTTTGACATTGTTCCAGCCGTTCCTGTTGGAAGTGAAAATGTAGAATATTATCTAATCCCAGATGGGAAAGGAAAGTGGATTCGGACAAATCCAAAGATTGATTATGAAAATGTCACTAGGATTAATTCAAAACATAACGGCAATTTTTTACCAACCGTTAGATTATTAAAATATTGGAACAACAGAATTCATAAACCTCGGTTGCCGTCATACTATTTTGAATATTTAGCGATTAAAGTATTTGGAAATTCTCCTAAGATTGCAGCATTTCCCCAAGCCATCAAATACTTTTTCGATAACTGTCCGTCCTACATTCAATCTTCCTGTCCCGATCCCAAGCAACTAGGAGCAAATTTGGATTCGGGTATTAATTACGATACAAAGCAAAAGGTCATATCCGCAATGTCGCAATCTTCTCAACTAGCGGCACAAGGCTTATGGTATGAAACGAAATCGGCATCTAGTGATGCAATAAACGCTTGGCGAAGCATTTTTGGCTCAGAGTTTCCTACCTATGGCTAAAAACCCTATTAAACACAATCCACGCGCACATTGCCAAGCCTATTTTGAGCTTGCAAAAAAACGGTTTGCTTATGCTTTTATCTCTCTGAATGCAAAACAGCAGGTTTTTGTCCAGCGCAGGCAGTCAACACTGGAACGTATTAATACTCCCTTCCCCCGTCCCAATAAGCCTGCCTACCAGGGGCAGCCTCATATCCTTCCTGGCTAGCAGGTGATTGAAAGCGGATACTGTCACTCGTACCGATGTTTGGGATGAAAGTTTCAAAAACCTTCCTGGCTAGCAGGTGATTGAAAGGTTGTCCTGGTTCCTCTGGTCCCTCTGGTTCCCAGTAGTTTCAAAAACCTTCCTGGCTAGCAGGTGATTGAAAGTGTGATGAAAGGAACGGGTCCGATGAAGTATGGAGAAGTTTCAAAAACCTTCCTGGCTAGCAGGTGATTGAAAGGTGACTGAGATTCAAAAAAGGGTTTTGACGAAAGTTTCAAAAACCTTCCTGGTTGAAGGGGTAAGAGAGGCTTTAACAGCAGGCTTGTTGTTACCATCATCAACATTAGGGAGGGTTGAAAGGTGCATCCGACTTGTATCTATGTTTTTTAGAGAATTGAATTTTTGAAAAGCAATGTGACGAAGACGCAAGTTCAACGAAATGAATTTGAGATAACGACGCTTAATGTGAGACAACGACACCCAATTTGAGATAACGATATTTAATGTGAGATTCGACACTTTTCAAGCCAGCACTCGGATTTGAACCGAGGACCTTCCGATTACAAGTCGGATGCACTACCGCTGTGCTATGCTGGCGTGGTTTTAACAATGATGAGGGCAAAAACTGTCTTTGCTCTCAAGCATCGCACGATTTATAATTTTATCACAAGTTAGCAGATTGTAAATAGGCTAGTGCAAAAAAGATAAAAAGACATGTCTGGAAGTGTTTGATCTGCCCAAAAATACTTGCTTTTTGCCGTATTGCTGGTTATTCTGACTTCTAACAACCGCATCGCTGCCTTCCAGCACATAGAAATATTTGGTACAGTTGGGAAGCGCTACTTTTTGCACAGCTACAGTATCAAAACAAAAAAACATAATTTTTCTTTACAAATTTAAAAGCATGGCAGCGTTGAGTGGACGAGATTTATTAAGTCTAGCAGACCTCAGTTCCCAAGAGGTTCAAGCACTTTTGGAAATGGCAACCCAATTAAAATCTCATCAACTGAGGTTGCAGTGTAATAAAGTATTGGGACTTTTGTTTTCCAAGGCTTCAACTCGAACACGGGTGAGTTTTACCGTGGCGATGTATCAATTGGGTGGACAGGTAATAGATTTAAATCCTAACGTCACCCAAGTAAGTCGTGGTGAACCCATCCAAGATACAGCACGAGTTTTGGATAGATATTTGGATATTTTGGCAATTCGCACTTTTGCACAGCAAGAATTAGATACTTTTGCCCATTATGCCCAGATTCCTGTTATTAATGCTCTCACCGATTTAGAGCATCCTTGTCAAGTTTTGGCGGATTTGTTGACAGTTAAAGAGTGTTTTGGCGATTTTTCTGGGTTAACCTTGACTTATGTCGGTGATGGTAATAATGTCGCTAATTCTCTGTTATTAGGTTGTGCTTTAGTGGGAATGAACGTAAAAATTGCCACGCCAAGTGGGTTTGAACCAAATGCAGCTATTATCGAAAAAGCACGCGCGATCGCAGCTAATAAAACTGAAGTAATCCTCACCAACGATCCCGAAGTGGCAACCAAAAGCGCTCATGTACTTTACACTGATGTTTGGGCAAGTATGGGACAAGAAGAGGAAGCGGACGATCGCCTACCAATTTTCCAACCTTATCAAATCAACGACCAGTTATTGAGCCTTGCTGATCCAGAAGCAATTGTTTTACACTGCTTACCAGCCCATCGTGATGAAGAAATTACTAATGATGTCATTGAAGGTTCTCATTCACGAGTTTGGGATCAGGCAGAAAATCGCCTGCACGCTCAAAAAGCTTTACTTGCTAGTATTTTAGGAGCCGAGGAATTTTAGATTTTAGATTTTAGATTTTGGATTGAGGACTAGGTATTACTTACTCTGTTGAACCTTAATTGTTAACTTTTTCAATCAAAATCTAAAATCTAAAATCCAAAATCCAAAATTAATAGTGCATTGGGAGGTTTTTTGTAGTACTAATGTTCTAGGAACATTTGTATTTACCTCCCTATAATTTTATGGAGAGACTAACTGAAGCACAACGAGAACTTTATGAATGGCTGGCGGAATATATCCGAATACACCAGCATTCACCTTCAATTCGCCAGATGATGTTGGCGATGAATTTGAAGTCGCCAGCACCAATTCAAAGTCGCTTGGAACATTTACGCGCCAAGGGATATATTGAATGGAGTGAAGGAAAGGCAAGAACGATTAGAGTTTTGCGATCGCTAAAACAAGGTATACCAGTTTTAGGCACAATCGCTGCTGGAGGTTTAATTGAACCTTTTAGTGATGCGATCGAAAATATCGACTTTTCTAATTTGTCCTTACCTGCGCAAACTTATGCTTTGCGGGTAGCTGGTGACAGTATGGTGGAAGATTCCATAGTGGATGGAGATTTGGTATTCTTGCGTCCAGTGCCAGAACCAGATCAATTAAAAAATGGGACTATTGTCGCCGCTAGGGTGGATGGACACGGTACGACGTTAAAGCGATTTTATCGTCAAGGCGATCGCGTTACTCTCAAACCAGCCAACCCCAGGTATAACCCCATTGAAGTACCCGCCATACAGGTGCAAGTGCAAGGTTCCCTAGTCGCCGTCTGGCGCAATTATAACTAGGGAATGGGGAGTAGGGAGTAGGGAGTAGGGAGTAGGGAGTAGTTAGTGGATAGTGCATAGTGGTTAGTACAGAATAAACAACTAACAACTAACAACTAACTCCTAACTCCTCACTCCTCACTCCTCACTCCTCACTCCCTACTCCCTACTCCCTACTCCCTATTTCTAATCCACCGTAGATGTATCTAACGCAGCAAAAAGTCAAACAACTGCCTACTTTCACTTTCAAACTTAAATTACCATTTGCAGGCGAAAGTAAGGGCAGATATCAAATTCAACCATCACCAGGATGTCCGCAAATGCCAGCATCTCTGCATTTGCGGCAATATCAGCGTCAAGCTGTGAATAACTGGTTTGCCAATAATGGTAGAGGGACGCTGAAAATGGCGACGGGTAGCGGTAAAACTATCACAGCACTCTCTGTCGCTTGCGAGTTATACAAGCAAATTAATTTGCAAGCTTTATTGGTGGTGTGTCCTTACCGCCATCTCGTCACTCAATGGGCGCGAGAATGTGAGAAATTTAATTTACAACCCATCTTAGCTTTTGAGAATTTACACACCTGGCAAAGTCAACTTTCTACGCAACTATATAATGTGCGTTCCGGTTCGCAACCATTTCTCACGGTAATCACTACCAATTTAACTTTAATCGGTGATGGGTTTCAATCTCAACTTAAATATTTCCCTGAAAAAACTTTAATTATCGGTGATGAAGCCCATAATTTAGGTGCATCCAAATTAGAAGAAAGTTTACCTAGGCGTATCGGGTTGCGATTGGGTTTATCTGCTACACCGGAAAGGTATTTTGATGAAACTGGAACCCAATCTTTATTTGATTATTTTGGTTCAGTTCTCCAACCAGAGTTTACTTTAAAAGATGCCATTGCTCAAGGTGCTTTAGTACATTATCTTTATCATCCAATTTTGGTAGAATTAACCGAGGCAGAAAGTCTAGCCTATGCGAAATTAACGCAAAGAATCGGACGCGCTTTGCTATATCGGGGAAAGGAAAATGCAGAATTGAGCGATTTTGAAGACAATGAAGATTTAAAACCGTTGTTGATGCAAAGGGCAAGATTAATTAGTGCTGCGGAAAATAAATTAAATGCTTTGCGTGAGTTAATGACTACTCGCCGCGAAACGACTCACACGCTTTTTTATTGTAGTGATGGTTCTCAAGAACCAGGACAACGTTCTAGTTTGCATCAACTCAAAGCTGTTGCCAAAATTTTAGGAGTAGAATTGGGTTATAGGGTAAGCACCTACACTGCACAAACTTCGTTACAAGAAAGAGAAATTTTACGCCGTCAATTTGAAAGTGGTGCATTACAAGGTTTGGTGGCTATTCGCTGTTTAGATGAAGGTGTAGATATTCCAGCAATTGAAACTGCTGTGATTTTGGCAAGTTCGGGAAATCCTCGTCAGTTTATTCAACGACGTGGAAGAGTTTTGCGTCCTCATCCTGGTAAGGAACGTGCGACGATATTTGACATGATTGTTTTACCGCCAGATTTAGATCGGAAATCTTTAGAAGTTGAACGCAATTTGTTACGAAAAGAGTTGCGTCGCTTTGTAGAGTTTGCTGATTTGGCTGATAATGCTGGCGAAGCAAGAATCAAGTTACTTGATTTACAAAAGCGATATGGATTGTTGGATGTTTAATTTTTGATTCTCACGCAAAGGCGCAAAGACGCAAAGTTATTCTTGGCGTCTTTGCGCCTTTGCGTGAGAATTATGTATCGACTGGCATTGAAATTTTGAGGAATATATTGATTTTTGTGCGCGTGAGGTTGTATTATTTTTATAATGGGATGTTTGTGATTTTTTTTGAACAACACAGATTACCATTATAAAGAAACCTATCTGAATAATATCAGAAATTAACTAAGAGTAAAGCTATTTTTCAGAAATTTTCATAAATTAAACATAGCAATTTTAAAATTAAAAAAACTTGCTTATCTTTACATTCAAGCTGCCCTTAAGAAGCAAAGGAAACAGTAGCGTTACGGATGCGATCGCTACAGTATCCGTGGTTAAAATATAAAAAAATACATGATGTTTATCAGCAGATGAATCAACAAGCGAATATAGATGATGTTCAGGAACCAATTACCAGCGCACCACCGGAAGTACGGGAAATAATTGAGCAAGTATGCAAGCTGGAGAAAATTCGGCTGGATAAGAAAATAAACAGCCATATTAATGATGATATTTTGAGGATTGTGAAGGAAGCCGTACGATGAAGCTGACTTCAATTAAGCTTTGTAATTTTCGCTCTTTTTATGGCAAGACACCAGAGATATTGCTAGCAACTGGAGATATTCGCAATACGACAATTATTCACGGTAATAACGGTGCAGGTAAAACCAGTCTGTTAAATGCATTTACTTGGGTGCTGTACGAGAAATTTAGTGCTGCTTTTGCTTCAGTGGATCAGTTGGTGAATAAGCGTGCTATAGCGGAAGCAAAAATTGGGCAACCTGTAGAATGTTGGGTAGAGGTGGCGTGGGAACATGACGGTATACGCTACCGAGTGAAAAGGGAGTTTCGCGTTTATAAAAATGCAACTGATTTAGATGTCGGTGAAACAAAATTGTATTTGCAATTTGCTGGAGATGACGGTAGATGGAATTTGCCAGACCAGAAGCCAGAAGATATAATTAATCAAATTTTACCTGCTAGTTTACATCAATATTTCTTTTTTGATGGCGAACGCATTGAAGAGATAGTTCGTTCCGATAAAAAAACGGAAATTGCCGAAGCGACTAAGATTTTCTTGGGTGTGGAGGTAATTAACCGTTCAATCAATCACTTGAAGGAAGCGAAGAAAACTTTAGAAAATGATTTAAAAGCTATTGGTGATTCGGGAATTAAACAGCTTTTACAACAGCAGGGAAAAATCGAACGAGAAATTGAACAGATTAACAAGCGACAAGGGGAAATCAGCCAAGAGTTAGAATACCAACAAACATTAAAAAAAGAAACCAGTAACCGACTACGAGAACTTAGCGCCGCTAAGGAGTTAGAAGAAAGACGCCAAGATTTAGAAAAGCAAAAAACATCAAATCAAGATACACTGAGACAAACTAGGGACGCGCTCAAAAAAATTATTTCTGCGCGCGGTTATACTGTTTTGTTATCAGAAACTACAACACAGTTTCGTAATATTGTCAATGATTTGAAACAGCGGGGTGAATTAACTTCGGGAATTTCTAAAGAGTTTGTCAATGATTTACTCAAATCACAGCGCTGTATCTGCGGTACGGAATTACATCAGGGAAGCCACTCGCACGAAAATGTGAGAAAATTATTAGATAGAGCCGGTTCTTCAACGGTGGAAGAAACAGCTATTCGGATGAGCGCTCAAGTAGATGAAATTGATAAACAAGCAGCAGTGTTTTGGGAAGAAGTTGATAAAGAACAAGCGAAAATAAATCAGTTAAGACAAAGCATTTCGCAAATTGAGACGGAGATAGATAATATTCAAGAAAGATTGCGGAAAGATGCTAATGAAGAAATTAGTAGTCTGCAAAAGCGGTTGGATGAAATAGAAGATAAAATTACGGATTTGACACTAGATAGAGGCAGAAATCAGCAGCAAATTGAACATTTAAAAACTGATTTGGAAGGTTTGAGTAAACAAATTGCCAAGCAGAAACTAAATGAAGAAAGGCAAGCATTAGCACAACGTCGTATCAGTGCAACCCAAGATGCAATTGATAGGTTAGTAGAAGTAAAAACTCGTCAAGAGAAGCAGTTTCGCTTGCAATTAGAGAAGCGTGTACAAGAGATATTTGGTGAAATATCCTTTGCACCTTACCTTCCCGTAATTAGTGATAAATATGAACTAACGCTGGTGGAAAGTACAACAGGTATAGAAGCACCCGTTGCAGCTTCCACAGGCGAAAATCAAATTCTCAGTTTATCTTTTATTGCCAGCATCATTGATAGAGTTAGGGAATGGAGCGATCGCAAAAATATTCTCATGATTCCTGATAGTAGCACTTTCCCAATCGTGATGGATTCGCCTTTTGGGAGTTTGGATGTAAACTATCGGCGACACATTGCTAAGATAATACCGCAATTAGCAAATCAATTGGTGGTGTTGGCGACTAAGACACAATGGCGAGGTGAAGTTGAAGAGGAAATAGCTGGTAGAATTGGTAGGCAATATGTCTTAACTTACTATTCTTCTAAACCGGATTGCGAACAAGATTATATTGAGTTGGGAGGAGAAAAATATCCTTTGATTAGGCAAAGTCCGAATGAGTTTGAATATACAGAGATTGTTGAAGTTAACCGAGATATATAGGGAGTAGGGAACGCTTCGCTTAATTAAAAATTAAAAATTAAAAATTGGATTGAATAAATTTTTAATTTTACATTTTTCATTTTTAATTCCGAAGGTAGGGAGTAGGGAGTAGAGAAAGAGTAATTGTCCTTAATTTATCTGTGTTAATCTGTGTACATCTGTGTTCGATATAATATTCTAAAACCTGATTTTTGCAATAATAGCCATCAAAGAGTTGCCAACAAAGTTTAGCCATCTTTCTTCCCTACTCCCTACTCCCTACTCCCCACTCCCTACTTTAAGAAATAACAATGGAAACCCCATCTGTCCCTAACACAGGTCGTATACTTGATTATTGGCTTGGTGGTTCTCATCACTTCCCTGTGGATGTAGAAGCTGCTAAAGTTTATGATGCAATTTATCCTAACTTTCCAACAGTCTTTCGTACACTTCGAGATTACATAGGACGTGTATCCCGTTATATTGAATCACAAGGAATAAATCAGTTTCTTGTTTTTGGTTCGGGAATACCAACCTGTGGAAATGTACATGAAGCTGTGCCAAATGCAAAAGTACTCTATACCGATATTGATCCAATTAATATTCAACTAGGTAAGGAAATTCTCGCTCATAATCCTAACGCTGATTATACATTCTGCGATGCTAGCAACTTAGATACTCTTGACCAGTTGGTGGTTACTCAAGTACTGGGAGAATATCAGCGTCTGGGTTTAATTTTTATTGGCGTTTCCGCCTTTATCCCTGATGAAATTTTGCCTAAAATGCTTGATCAGCTTTATGATTGGGTACCTACAGGAAGTTTCTTGGGATTAGACTTTGATGGTGAGGCGGGGATGCACTATCCCAAAATGCTTGAACTACTTGAATCAACAGGTACGCCTCTATATATGCGCAATCCTACAACCATTCGACCACTGTTAGGACGTTGGCAATTGACTACTCAGGATATCCAGCCTGTTGGTAAATGGCAAGCTGAAGTATCACCTAGTCTGGTTGATACTGAGGAACCTGTTTTTATGTATGGTTGTGTTGTTTATAAGTAAAGAAATTTATTTTTTCTCACGCTTAGGCGCACCAGGCGCAGAGAGGTTGGGTGGGTGGCGATCGCATTTTTTGGAGAAACAAACCGTTAAGATGCGAAGGACGCGAAGAGAAGAGGGAGTGCGATCGCTTTTGGTTTTAGGTTAAAATTGTCACAATTTAGATACATAGAATAATGGCTGAAACTGGCAGAATTAGAGTTGCTAAAGATAAAGCGGAATTGGTAAAGGCTTTAACATCGGTAGATGGTGGAACCGGACCGTTTCCAACTTTTGCTGATGTGATTGTGTTTGCTGCTGCTTTGGGTGCGAAGCATAAAAAGCGAGTTCCTTTAGGGGAAATTTCTAAAAGAGAACCGTCGCCAATTCCTCAAGAACAGTTTATTGTCAGAGGATATGATACGGTAATAAATTTAATCGCTATTATTGAAACTCAAGGCATAAAAGTTTTATCTTTTCATGATGAAACCAATAGCGAAAAACGTAATTTGCTCTTTGAAGAATACGCCAATGGCGGACTTGAAATATTACAGGTAGAATTTCGGGGTGCAGTAGACTATTCAGAACGAATTTTATTGCTTTTAAGTATAGAAAGAGATAATCATGAGGAAACAAAAGAGGAGTTTGACTTGAGCAAATTTCTTAATTATCAATAGAAGCATTGCAGAAGTCAAACTAACAGTAATAATCAAATTAACTATGAACAGCCAGAATAAGGATATAAGATACTATTCTTTGGCATCGAAAGATGCACAGCATAGAATAACTACTCTGTGTTACAGGGTTCACAAGACAAACTAGGTTTGTAGTGTTGCTATATTTCCAAAATGAAAACAGTTATAAAATTACTGGAAGTCCTACTTGTTTGGGTTCAACAAACTTACCATCAAAACCTATTGTTTTATTTTCTACAGTTCTAGCATTAGCCAAAGCCTTACGAAGTTCCGCACGTTCCATTTGATCCTGAATTCCACCCAAAATATATATTAGTAACTTCGCCGCCAAATCCCGTCCAGCCACTTGCACGCGCTTTTTATTTGGGTCATACAAAACGCCATACCAAATAGACTGCGGGAACTCCATTCCACTAAATCCGCCTTGCTGGTCAAACTTCCGCAACTTCTTAAAAATGTCTTCCAAATTTAATCCTTTCCGGAAAACCAAGATACCCAAAGCTTGCACTAAAGCCACTTGACCAACAGGACGGAAAAGCATATTTCCTTCCCCTCCATCCTTTTCAAAGCTGAATCTTCGCAAGGCTGGCGTATCCTCATCTTCTAAAATTTTATAACTGGAAAGGCTTGCCAAATAATCAAAAAGCTTGTTAAATTCCTGTATCCCCTCCTCAAGTTCCTCATCTTCTGGACGCATGGGAATTAAACCTTTGTCCAAGGGTTTCCAGTGAGGGAATTTTTGACCCAAGTATCGTTCAGACATATCTTTAATAGCTTGTAGCGTCGTCAAAACTGTTGACTTAGCTGCAACCGTCGCACTATTCCAATTCACGCGCGGCTTTCTATTCTCCTGCTGTTCCAAAAGCGGATGTGTGACAGCGATTTTTCTCGCAACAATTGAAAAACCATCATCTTCATTCAACTGTGCTAACTGACCTTTAGTCAGAGGTGCAGCCATCAGGTTGACATGAACAAAGATGGATCTCACTCGTCGCCTTGCTTGTTCACGAGTTTCCCCAGCAGCAACAGCACAGATGAACTCTACACCAATTTTTTCCTTCGGTAAGTTTTGCAGGTATGTAGAGACGCGAAATTTCGCGTCTCTACTATGGTACTGCTCAATCAAATCATCTAATGTAATAAAAGTGTCGTCAGGAGATTTATCCTTCCTGTAGCGCTGGAGTTTCCCAGTTTTCAGCAACTCCATCAACCCCTGTACCCCCATTAGTCGATGCTGACCATCCAGTGCATAAATGGTCACATTCTCTTCAGAAATGTTTAATAAACCGACCTTACCTTCTTGATCTAAAGGTGTAAAAACTGTGGTAGAATTTATAGCCGTTCCCTTGCTATCCCACTCAGCAGCTTTGGGATTATCCACCCACGGTTGATTAATCACCACTAATACAGGTGGAAACTTGTGATTTTTTCGAGCTGCTAAGTACTGCGCTAAGGGTAGTTGACGTGACCAATCAAGCGGACGCTGCTGAATTTCGTCAATACTTTCCGCGTCAATTTCGATATTGTCCGTTTGAGAGTTGTATTTTTGTTGAAGCAGGGGTAAAGCAGACGCAAAGCGAACCCTACCCGCAAACCATTCTAAGGTAACAGAGCCTACATATGCCTCAGTACCTCCCATCTCAGTTTTTTGAACCAGAATTTGGTCTCTTTGGTTAAGGAATTTTTCTAGCAGTAAAGCCAGTACCTGTTTATCCTTATTTTCTCTTTCGAGATACTCGTTGGCAATATCAGTAGTCGGGTTAGCTGCGTAGTCTTTCATGTTAATTTTTAAAAACCTTGAATCATAGACCAGATTATTTTTCTATAAAAATGGATCTAATGAGCAAAGTTTTTAAAAACCTTTAAGGTTTACAATACTAGGGTTGCAATTACAGTACATATAAAAAGGTGAATAAAATATTGCACCATCCTTTCCCCTCCTCGCTTGCGGGAAGGGATCAGAGGCAAAGTTACAACATCTTCTCCCCTCCTCGCTTGCGGGGAGGGGTAGGGGGTGGGGTCATACAGATCCAATAGAGGTGAAAATTAACCATGTTTTCAGAGGTAGGGAGAAATGGCTACAGCACAACAGCCAGAAACTAAAAAGCAACAACGTACTGTGGCAGAGTTAGTGGAAGATATCCAAGCTCTCACCACTGAAATACAAGAGTTATACTGTTTAGACGAGATACCCTGGTGTATTGGATATAGTGGTGGTAAAGACTCTACCGCAATTTTGCAGCTGATCTGGAATGCGATCGCAGCACTCCCACCCGAAAAGCGGACTAAACCTATCTATGTTATTACAACAGATACCTTAGTAGAAAACCCTGTTGTTTCTGCTTGGGTACGCAACTCTTTAGAACAGATGAAGGTTGCAGCAAAAGAACAACAAATGCTTATTGAACCTCATCTGCTTTATCCAGCAGTCAAAGATACTTTTTGGGTAAACTTAATTGGAAAAGGCTATCCAGCACCGCGTAATAGATTTAGATGGTGTACTGAACGTTTGAAGATTCAACCGGCTGATAGTTTTATCCGTTCAGTAATTCGTTCTAGTGGTGAAGTGATTCTTGTGCTTGGTACGCGCAAAACTGAAAGCGCGAAACGTGCTAGTACAATGGCTAAACATCGAGAGTGGCGGGTACGCGATCGCCTAAATACAAATCCTAACCGACCTAACTCGCTAATTTATTTACCTATCGAAGACTGGAGTACTGAAGAAGTTTGGATTTACTTAAACCAGTGGAAGAACCCTTGGGGATACAGCAACAAGGACTTATTCACTATGTATCGAGGTGCAACAGCAGATAATGAATGCCCCCTTGTTGTCGATTCCTCTACCCCCAGTTGTGGTGATTCTCGTTTTGGGTGTTGGGTATGCACAATGGTTAATAAAGATAAATCTATGGAGGCAATGATCCAAAATGACGAAGAAAAAGAATGGATGCAGCCTCTATTAGACATTCGTAATGAATTAGATATTAAAGATGACCATGATAAGAGAGATTTCCGAAGAATTTGGGGTGAAGTCACACTATTTGAACGCAATGTAGATAATGAAATTTCAGTAGAACCAATACCCGGTCCCTATACCAAATATTGGCGGGAACATTGGCTAAGACGAGTATTAGAAGCGCAAACACAAATCCGTCGCACTGCGCCAGAAAATGTGCGCGATATCACTTTAATTTCTCCAGAAGAAATGAGCGAAATTCGCCGCATTTGGCTAGAAGAAAAACACGAATTTGATGATAGTTTACCCCGCATATATAAAGAAGTGACTGGAGAAGAATTCCAAGATCCGCGTCCTGGTGCTGGCTATAGTCTCTTAGGTAGCGATGAATGGACAGTGCTAGAAGAAATCTGTGAAGGTGATGCCATGCACTTAGAACTGATGGCGAAACTGTTAGATACAGAACGTCAATATCGTAAAATGGCTCGCCGTGTAGGCATATACGATGCTCTTGAAAAATGTTTTGAAACTAGTTCCCGTTCCCAAGAAGAAGCAATTAAAAATGCTCATTTGAAAAGGGATTTGAAAACAGCGGTTGCTCAAGCCGATGTAGAAAGAGTGAAACAGCTTACTTTAGGAGATGTTATGGCAATAGATACGGTAACGGATGTAAAGGATAATTTATCTGTGGAACAATCAGAAAAATCATCCGCTACAGAATCTACCGCCAAAGCAAAGACTTGGGGAAATATTAAATTTCAAAATAGAGACACTTAGCTTTAAGTTCAGCCCAAATTTTAATTTTGGGCTGTGTAGAGACGTGCCATGGCACGTCTCTACATCGGTTAAAAACTGACTACGTAAAACTTTGAACCCATTTCAATGGGTTTAAGCTATCAGCCGGAAATTTATTTCACGGCTAATAGCAATGCTTCTTAACGCGATAATTAAATATAAAAATATCACTATGTTATTTCTTGAACTAGTTCTAGAAAACTTTGGTCCATACAGTGGACGTCAAATCATAAATCTTAACTCTCAATTTGCTGAAAATACTCGCCCAATTATCCTTTTAGGTGGGATGAATGGCGGAGGAAAAACAACGTTGATGGATGCGATTCGTCTCGCACTTTATGGAAATCGCGCTCAATGTTCTACCCGTGGAAATTTAAGTTATAGTGATTTTCTCTCTCAATGCGTTAATAGCCACACACCACCAACAAACAAAACTCGCATTGAATTAGTTTTTGAACATATTGAAAATGAGAAACCAGTTAAGTACCGAGTTGTGCGGACTTGGGAAAAAAACCCTAAAGATGGTAAAGACCATTTGGGTATTTTAGACTCTCATGAATGGCTCGATACTGGATTAGTTAATATTTGGGATGAGTATATTGAAAATCTGCTACCATTAGGAATTTCCAATTTGTTTCTCTTTGACGGCGAACAAGTTAAGGAACTGGCAGAACAAGAAGTACCGCCACCAATTGTAGTAGACGCAATTCGCGCACTGTTGGGATTAGAATTAGCAGAACGTCTAGCAGTTGATATAGATATTTTAGTCAATCGTAAACGGAAGGAAGTTGCTGATACTAAAGAATTAGCAAATTTAGAAGAAATCGAAGAACAATTGAAACAGTTGCAAGAAGAATATTATGAAGAAACACAATTAAATACGTCTCTACAAGAAGAATTACAAGCAGCAGAAAAGCATGAGCGAGAAGCTGTTGATAAATTTGTTTCTGAAGGTGGCAAAATTGCAGCGGAACGCAGTCAGTTAGAAAAACAAAAGAAAGAAAGAATTGCGGAAGCTGAGCAAGTTCGTCAGGCAATGTGTGAATTAGCTGCTGATGTTTTACCGCTGGCGTTAATTCAACCGTTACTTACTCAGGTGCAAGCGCAAGGAGAAAAAGAATTTCGCTATCAGCAGGCAAAAATAGCATTGGATATTTTACTTGAGCGAGATAAAAGCTTGCTCAATTTAATTAGTAATTTAGGCATTTCTGAAGAAAAATCTGCAAAAATCAAATCTTTTCTAGACCAAGATATAGAGACGCGAAATTCTGCTTCTCTACAGGAAGATGTCTGGTTATTAGCTGATGATGAAGCTCTCAGTCAACTAGGTAATATTATTTATTATTTACACAATGCTAAAAATTCTGGTAAACAGCAATTAGCAAATCTCATAATTAAAGAAGAAGAAATTATTTCTCTGGAAAGACAGATACAAACAGCAGCATCCCCAGAAGAATATAATAAACTGCTTGATGCGATGCGAGAAGCACAAGACAAAGTTGCTGAAGCAAAAGCTAATTGTGAGATGACTAGACGTCGTTTAGCAGAATTAGAAGCGGCGATTGAAAAGTTAAAAAAGGACTTAAAAGAATATACCGACGATACAATTAAACGCCAGAGTAAAGAACATATTATAGCCGCTTCTGCGAGAGTTCAAGAAACACTTAAGCTGTTCCGAGAGCGTTTGACTCTGAGAAAATTAAATAAATTGGAAAATGAAGTAACTGAGTGTTTCCGCTATCTTCTGCATAAATCGGATTTAGTGCATCGCATTGCCATTGATACTAATACTTTCAGCTTATCTTTGTATGATTTGCAAGGTAAACCTGTCCCCAAACATCGCCTTTCCGCTGGTGAAAAACAACTCTTAGCGATCGCCTTCCTCTGGGGACTAGCACGAGTTTCCGGACGCCGCTTACCAGTAGCTATTGATACACCGTTAGGTAGATTAGATTCTTCTCACCGCAGTAACTTAGTTGAACGTTACTTTCCTTCAGCCAGTCATCAAGTGATACTACTTTCCACTGATACAGAAATAGGAAAAAACGAAGTTCAAATTTTGCGAGAAAATGAAGCGATCGCGCGTGAGTATCTCCTCAAATATGACTCATCCACCCGTCAGACTACAGTAATAGAGAATAAATATTTTTGGTAAGCAAAGAAAAATTATAGCGGTTGTCTAAAAAGTCGAGCGATCGCTATTTACGTGAGTCTAGATAATTACAATAGATATTAGATATTAGTTAAATAAGTTTGGAAAGTAAATTAGCAATATGATATCACCACATTTACTGGAAATCGAGCGTTCTATACGTGCTTTATCTATAGAAGAACAAGAATGGCTTTTAGAACGTATCGAAAAACAAGTGCAAGAAAGAAAACATACAGCAGATAAATTTGCTGATGCCAAATATATGGATGAGCAACTGGCTACAATGGCTAGCGATATAGATATACAAGCAGAAATTGCCTCTATTAATGAGGAATTTATTGTTACCGAAATGGATGGTTTAGAAAAGTTGTGAGCATCGAGAGAGGACAAATTTATTTTGTCAATCTTAATCCAGTACAGGGTCGAGAACAAGCAGGGAGCTTAAGTGATGTCATTGAGCGTATGGCGCGAGAAAAGCTACCCAAAAACGGGTAATTATGGGCTGCTTTGTCCATAAATTAAGTTACAGATAAACACCCCTAACCTCTATTTACGAATTTCATGGAAACACCTATCGAAAGAATCCGCTTATCCCAAACAGCTAAAGAACAACTTACCAAACTCAAGCGCATCACCAAAATAGACCAATGGAATATTTTATGTCGTTGGGCCTTTTGTCGTTCTCTCGCTGAACCAACCTCACCCTCCCCCGTACCCATTCCCCAAGATAGCAATGTGGAAATGACTTGGCGCGTCTTTGGTGGCGAAATATCTGACATTCTCCTGCTGGCACTGAAACAACGTTGCTACAATGATGGTCTCAGTACTGATAAAGAAACTCTTGCTACGCAATTCCGCCTGCATTTACATCGTGGCATTGGATACTTAGCAGGTGATCCAAATATAAAGAAAGTTGAAGATTTGATTGAAGTTGGGACCAAAAATTGAAAAAATATTAAAGATATTCCCAAGAGTGCGTTACGCTCCGTTAACGCACCCTATTTCTAAAATCTAAAATCTAAAATCCAAAATCTAAAATGCTCTAATGACCGAGAGCTACCTAGAAATCGAACGCCATAGAGCCGCAATTTACCGCATTGATTTATCTCGCCCAGTGCGATTGGCTATAGAGTGGGAAATTTTAAGTCAAGATACTACGTTTTTTGATTACGGTTGTGGATATGGCGGCGATGTGGAAAGATTGGCAAACTTGGGCTACAGCAGTGCAGGTTGGGATCCTTACTACTATCCCGATCGCGATCGCATTCCTGCTGATGTCGTCAATTTGGGTTACGTCCTGAATGTAATTGAAAACCCAGAGGAACGTAGTCAAGCCCTCCAAGAAGCTTGGGAACTTACCCGCAAAGTCCTAATTGTCTCTGCTCAAGTCCTACTTAATGCTCCTAGTCGTAATCTTATTCCTTATGGTGATGGTGTTGTAACCCGTCACAATACTTTTCAGAAATATTACCAACAAGAAGAACTCAAAAATTACATTGATGATACCCTCAAAGTAGATGCCGTACCTGTAGCGTTAGGCATCTATTTTGTTTTTCGGGATGAAGCCGAAAAAGAGAATTACAAGGCTATACGCTTTTTCTCTTCCACCTCTACACCTAGAGTTCGCATTCCTATCAAGCGGTTTGAAGATTACAAAGATTTACTTGAACCACTGATGGGTTTTTATACAAAACGCGGCAGATTGCCAATGAAAGGTGAATTGGGGAACGAACGAGAATTATTGATTGAATTTGGCAATTTTCGGCGTGCTTTTGCTGTAGTTTTGCAAGCCACTGACGAAGCCGAATGGGATGCGATCGCCTACCGTCGTTCTCTTGATATTCAAGTTTATCTCGCTCTGAGCCACTTTCAGGAACGTCCTTCCTGGTACAAGCTAGCATCAGAAATGCGCCATGATATCAAAGCTTTTTTTGGTAGCTACGAAGAAGCCTGCGAAGTTGCTGATATCAAACTTTTTAGCTTGGGTAAACCTGGAGTAGTGAAAAATGCTTGTCTAAAAAGTAAAATTGGCAAACACACCCGTAGCGCCTTATACGTTCATGTTTCCGCACTACAAGAACTTGACCCCTTGCTGCGAATTTACGAAGGCTGCGCTAGTCGTACCATCGGGCGTGTTGATGGTGCAACTCTGATTAAATTTTATACAGATGAACCGCAAATATCTTACCTGTTTTATCCAGAATTCGACACTGATCCACACCCAGCATTGAAAGCAAGTATCACTATTGACTTGAAAACATTGGAGATAGTTCACCGAGACTATGCAAGCAGGGAAAACCCGCCGATACTGCATAGAAAAGAAACATTTGTTACTTCCAATTATCATCTCTACGAAGAATTTGCCAAACTCACCCAACAGGAACAGAAATTAGGACTGTTGAAGCGCAAAAGTGATATTGGTACTCGTAAAGGCTGGTTACAATGTCTGAGCGAATACGGCGTAGAAATTCGTGGACATGAGGTATACCAGCTTAACAAAAATTAAGGAACCAAGAACGTTACTTAATAATCTTTTAGCTATTAGCTAATAACTAATGACTAATGACTAATGACTAATGACTATCTTGCTCTCAACAAAAGATTGTGAGATAACTTTGTAACATATTTATTTTTAGGGCGACTTGGCATGAAATTATACAGAAATTGTGTTTTAATCCCTAATCGGGATTAATTAAGTAGCTACTGTCGCCTTAACAAGTAAATTTTATTCTCTGGTAAATGTTATCTAGAATTTTACGAGGAATCTAAAAACTGTGAGAAAAATTCAATCTCTGTTTAAAGTATTTGAAAGCCGCAAAATGGCGGCTTTGTTATTAGTAGGTTTTGCATCGGGTTTACCCTTTATGTTAATCGGTAATACCCTGAAAGCTTGGATGACCGTAGAAAATGTAAATTTGGCGGCTATTGGCTGGTTTAGTCTCGCTGGTTTACCTTATTCTTTGAAGTTTCTGTGGTCGCCTTTACTAGATAGGTTTACACCGCCATTCTTGGGACGGCGACGGGGTTGGTTGCTTTTGACGCAGATCGCTTTGATAGTAGCGATCGCTTTCATGGCTTTTCAACAACCCAAACAAGCCTTACAGCTTTTAGCCATCAACGCCATAATAATTGCCTTTTTGAGTGCAACTCAAGATATCGCTGCTGACGCCTACCGTACCGACGTTTTAACACCATTAGAAATGGGGGCTGGTGCAGCGGTTTTCATTTTAGGTTATCGAATTGCGCTGTTAATAACAGGTTCTTTAGCGTTGATACTTGCTGATAGGTTGCCTTGGTCTGTAGTGTACTTGTTGATGGCAGGTACAATGGTAATTGGTATTTTTGGCAGCATATTTGCGCCAGAACCAAAAGAAATTAGCCCTCCAGCTTCTTTAGCTGATGCTGTAGTATTACCCTTTGGAGAATTTTTCCAACGTAAAGGAGTCTTACAAGGTTTCTTAGTTCTCGTGTTTATTACCCTCTACAAGCTGGGCGATGCTTTATTAAGCAACATGACTACACCTTTTTTGCTAACTATAGGTTTTACTAAAACTGATATTGGCGCTATTCAAGTAGGAATGGGATTAATTGCTACCATTATCGGTGCTTTAGCAGGCGGTTCAATATTAAGTAATATCGGGATAAATCGTTCACTTTGGGTATTTGGAATTCTCCAAGCACTAAGTAATTTAGTTTACCTTCTCTTGGCACAAGCAGGGCAAAACTACCAACTGATGGTGCTTGCCATCAACGTAGAAAACTTTTGTGGCGGGTTGGGAACAGCCGCTTTTGTTGCCTTTTTAATGAGTCTTTGCAATCAGCGGTTTTCTGCAACTCAGTATGCATTACTATCTAGCTTAATGGCAGTTAGCCGCGATATTCTGGCAGCCCCAGGCGGGTCAATAGCTCAAAGTACCGGTTGGCCTGTGTTTTTCCTAATTACTATCGTCGCCGCAGTACCGGGGCTACTTTTGTTGCCAGTATTTGCTCCTTGGAACGCTCAACCTGCAACAATTAACAGACCAGGACTCGATGATGATGAGGAAGATGATTTATGGGGCAAAAACTAATTATTATTATTGCTACAACCATTCTATTGTTCACTGGCCTTTTGCTTGGCTATGTTCTTTCTCAGTTAGTGCTGGGATTTTTGCAGCTGAACCTACTCACCTTTCTCGGCACAATCAGCCTGCTTTTAATTTTTGGTACGCTTTATTACGTTTTATTTAGGGAGTTGCGTGGACAACAGCCCCGAACCTCACCGGGAAGGACATCACTACCACCAACAAATTCACCAAATTCAACAACTTCAATAAATTCAGCAAATTCAACAAATCAACGTTCAGTTAATACCTTACTCAGAAACAGGCTGATTAACATGTTAGACGGTGACATCAACGCCGCAGAACTCTTAGTTGAACAAATAAGACAAGATTATCCTGCTAGACCGGAAAATTGGTACTGGGAAAAAGCGATCGCAGATTTGGAACGCGATCGGCGATAAAGTCAAAAGTTAGGGGTTAGGGGCGCTTGGGTTAGGGGCGCTTGGGTTAGGGGCGCTTGGGCTAGGAAAAAATCAGTACTTCAATTCTTAATGACTAATGACTAATGACTAATGACTAATGACTAATGACTAATGACTAATG
>JBHYDF010000130.1:0-23973 GCA_051861145.1 Nostocaceae cyanobacterium | reverse complement strand
ATCAAGATTTCAAGCTCTTGTGCCGTATATGTTTCGGCTTATCTTCGTGCCATTCCACTATAGCCCCTTTTTTTTTAGGGGCGATGGGGGGTATCTAACAGCTAAAACTCCTATAATTTCTCAGATGTGCGTAAGTCCTATTCCCAACAAATGACATTCACTACTGGAGGAAATTCCATGAATAACATGGTGTTTTCATTCTCGGATCTGATTGCTGGGTATGTTACTAATTTTAACGGGGGTAAAGGAGATTTTGGCACTTTTAGGCTCAAAACTTCAGATGGTAGGGAATTTGAAGTAGCGCTCACCTCAAACACCTATGCCGAACTGGTGCGTAATTTGGGAGAACCTTACTATGACTGCACCAGTCAGATGCAATCAATGCTTGTCCCGGAACAGTTTGTATTCGCTTATGGCATCTTTTATCCTGAAGCTCTTCAGCACTACTTTGAAGCCAAACATCTGGTCTTTGTAGGGAGGAAACCAGGTGAGTATCCCTTTGAAAGACCAAATTGGTGGGTGAAACAAATCCGTAATCTGGCGAATTTCTACCTGAAATCGGAGTTCGAGGATTACGATATTGATTATCACAAATATCGTACCCAGCTCAACTTAAGCGGAGCCAAGGCAGGCACAACTCGTCAGGAAACAGATACCATTTCTCGACTGGTTTATGGTTTTGCCACCGCCTATATGCTGACCGGAGAAGACCGTTACTTAGAAGCTGCGGAAAAAGGAACCAAGTATTTGCGAGAGCATATGCGGTTCCTTGATGAAAGCGAAGGAATTTGCTATTGGTATCACGCTGTTGATATCAAGCCAAATGGTAGCGAGCAGAAAATATTCGCTTCAGAATTTGGTGATGACTATGACGCTATCCCAGCTTATGAGCAGATATATGCACTGGCTGGTCCTACCCAAACCTATCGAGTGACTGGTGATCCCCGCATTAAGAGTGACATTGATCGGACGGTGAATTTGTTTGACCGCTACTTCCGCGATAAATCAGAACAGGGCGGCTTTTTCTCGCACATTGACCCAATTACACTCTCGCCATACAGCGATTCTTTAGGGCACAACCGAGCCAAGAAGAATTGGAATTCCGTCGGCGATCATGCCCCAGCGTATTTGATTAATCTTTGGCTGGCGACCGACAATGAGGAATACGCTGAATTTCTGGAGTATACTTTTGACACAATTGAAAAGCGTTTTCCAGATGACGACCATAGCCCGTTTGTCCAAGAACGATTTTACGAAGACTGGAGCCACGACACAACATGGGGATGGCAACAAAATCGGGCAATAGTGGGGCACAATTTGAAAATCGCCTGGAACCTGATGCGGATGTACCACCTGAAGCCAAAAGAAAAGTACATCAACTTGGCGGAAAAAATTGCAAACATCATGCCCAAAGTTGGTAGTGACCAACAACGTGGGGGGTGGTACGATGGTTTGGAACGCACATTAAAATCAGGACAAGAAATTTACCGCTTTGCCTGGCATGACCGCAAGACCTGGTGGCAGCAGGAACAAGCTATTTTGGCTTACCTTATTCTTGCTGGGTCTTTGGGAAATTCTGAGTATCAACGGTTAGCTCGCGAAGCAGCAGCTTTCTATAATGCCTGGTTCCTGGATTATGAGTCTGGAGGAGTCTACTTTAGTGTTTTAGCTAATGGAATTCCCTACCTATTGGGAAAAAATGAGCGAGGTAAGGGAAGTCACTCAATGAGCGGCTATCATGCATTTGAGTTAGCTTACTTGGCTTGTGTCTACACAAACCTACTCATAACTAAAAACCCAATGGATTTGTACTTTAAGCCGAAACCAAACGGATTTAAGGACAATATCCTACGAGTTTCCCCAGATATTTTCCCTCCTGGTAGTCTCCGAATTGACGCAGTGTGGATCAATGGTCAACCTTATTTTGATTTTGATGCCAACGCTCTGACAGTAAAGTTGCCATCTTCTCAAGATGAACTTAAAGTTAGAGTCCGAGTGGTTCCAACTCAGGTGGCTTTCGATGCAACGCTGCTAGAATTAACCGACGGCACTGCTAAAATCGCCCTAACTGGAGTCCTTGATGCAAGTGCTGTGACACTTTTGAAGGAAGAGTTGGACAAAGCGATCGCTCAATCGGTTAAGCGCATTGTCTTACTACTACAAGACCTGACTTCTATTGATAGTGCTGGTCTACGGGCATTGATTTTCACCAAGCAAAAACTGGGCGAGGATGTTGATATCTACGTAGTTGGCGCAAGCGAGCAAGTAAAAAAGTTTCTGAACTTGAGTGAATTCTATCAGGGCATCACTATGGTGGATAAATATGAAAATATTCAAATGACATATGTGTAAGTAATCCTTCTAAGACATGACGAGCTGTGATGCACTCATCATCAGCTCGTCACTGTATCAAATAATCGCTTCAAAAGAAGGAATGGAAAATGGGTAAAACAATTATTAATTTGACACTGCCATTTCTTGTGAAACTGATTGAGGAAGTTTTAGAAACTTATCCTCAATATCCATATCAGCAGGCTTTTGCCAATCCCGATATGAGACAATATTTAATTGCTTATGTTTTGAGCAGAGTTTCTAGTTGCTATGTAGTAGTTGATGAAAACAAACAACAACAATGGATGAATCCAAATTTACTTCATTACTGCACAGAGCAAACTATACATATAGAAAACACAGTTCGCAAAGGCATTGAAGAAATTATGTGCAAGCATTCAGAGCAAGTCAGACGGCAAATACCGACAAAAGTTGAAGCCTGTGTTGTTCCTTCTTATTGGTTTGGGTAGGTTTAGTTAGGAATTTTGAGTGATGAGAAATTGGTGGCAGCCACCAAGGCTACGTATTGGTGAGGGCAGTGAAACTCAACGACACGCGACTTGGTTAGAACTGTTTTATGACTTGGTGTTTGTTGTGGCAATCTCTGAGTTAGCCAAAAGTTTCAATGAAGATATCTCCTTCTCAGGATTTTTCAGATTTGCGTTTCTGTTTTTACCTGTGTGGTGGGTATGGATTTGTACTGCCTTTTACACAACACGGTTTGGTACTGATGACTTTGTGCATCGGTTCTTAACTATCTTACAAATGGTAGCGATCATCGCCTTAGCTGTAAATATAGAGCATGGTTTGGATCAAAATTCAACGGGTTTCGCACTTTCCTATGTTGCTGCTCGTGGCGTGCTAGTCATTAAATATTTATGTGCTATCCGTTATGTACCTGAGGCACGTCACCTAACTATTCCATATACCCTAGGCTTTGCGAGCGCTGCAATTATTTGGCTGGTGTCGGTCTTGATACCAATACCACTGCGCTTTGTGCTTTGGACATTAGGACTTGTGGTGGACTTCGCCACGCCCATATTAGTCTGGAAATTACACGCGACTCTGCCTCCGCATCATACACACTTACCAGAGCGGATGGGACTGTTTATCCTAATTGTTCTGGGCGAGTCAATTGCGGCAGTGGTTCATGGTGTTCGCTATCCAGAATCGAATGGACTGAGCGCAAGCTGTGCCTTATTTGGTCTAGGCATCGCCTTTAGCTTTTGGTGGCTATACTTTGAAAACGTTGGAGGAAATAGTATTCAGTCCGAGAAGATAACTGGTGATCTTGGGGCATATTATGCTTGGCTCTACGGTCATACACCGCTTATCATTGGCATTGCCGCAACGGGAGTTGGTGTAAAACAGGTTTTGTTGAGTGTGCCTAGCACAGCATTGCCCTCTACGACGCGAATACTGCTATGTGCGGCAGTGGCGTTGTGCTTGCTAAGTTTAGGAGTTCTGCACCGGACTGGTGTCATTAAACCTTGCCTTAGTCGAAGCTGGTATCGCTTGGGAGGAGCTGCTGGTGTTGTTGTCGTTTCTATCGTGGGCGCTCATCTGTTACCTGTTGGGTTTATTGGGTTGCTCGCTTTTATCTGTGCTGTCCAAGTTCTCCTTGAAATATATCCAAGCTCTGTGGAATCTAGCCGTTAATGAAAGTATCCTTGTACGTACGTGACTAAGAAAGATAATGAATTGGCGATAGTCAAAGGAGCTATACCCAGTTCTCTGAAGCTAAGGTTTAAGGTTCTCTGTGTACAACAGCGATTGAAGATGAGTTCCGTTATAGAGGACATAATTAGAAAATGGATACAAGCAGGTGCACCTGTTCCTGACTCCTTTCCTAATTTTTCTGAGGAGAACTTGGAGGATGTTAAGGGATACATCCCAAAATCTTTAAAATCTCAGTTCAAAAACCTCTGTATATGGAAAGGAGTTATGATGCGCTCCATTCTGTATAACCTCATAAATCAATGGGTGGAGTCAGCTAACTCATCTGATTAGAGATAATTTTTGCAACAGACTCCTGCAAGTGGTTTATTAAGAAGTGGCAGGCTGGCTAAAGCCTGCCAAGTCGCGTTTCATCCTTCCTCTCTCAAACAGAGGGCTTTCATGCTCCCGCAAGTTTTTTGTAAACAATTACCGGGTGCAAGTAGTTGATGCTTTACCATAAATGTGGCTTCTTGGGATAATTTGTAAATAAAGATAACAATAGCTTTAGTCTAAAGCCAGAATTGCGCTTAGGAGCTTTGCGCCTGTTAGCTCTGTCCTGCTTTGACTCAAAAGTAGGATATGCACTCTTACTGAAAAAATCAATCGAAGAAGACTATGAAAGCGACAGAATTAAAAGGAGAAAACCTGTCAGAATTCCTCCAACTCATTGATGGCTATTACGCCGGATGGAGTTTCGTGGATAGTCAAATTTTAGCGGGTGATGCCAGTCGATTCTACAGCAAAAACCCAGACTCGATCTTCTACGACACGCGACCGCCCGTAGAGGGATTCCAGGGTGTTACGGCACTGCATGAGGGCGTGCAAGGTAGGGCAGGGAACGAAACTGTGACGAGCGTCCGACTCATGCCGCGCTCGGATGCGTGGAGAGCTTGGCGTTTGGGAGACATCGCCTGGACTGTGGGTTCGTACCATGTAACAGCCAGCACTCGCGAGGGCTTCAGCATGGATTTCGACTCCCGCGAAACTCACATCTGGAAAAAACTCAACGGTCAATGGCTGATCGTCCACGAACATGCGTCACCGCCTCTGCCGCACGGCTGGTTGAGAACATCAAGAACACCCGAACCAGGCGTCCTCAGTCTGCCAGGTGCATCCAATCCAGAGTTCGAGTCATTCTTCGATGCGTATTTCGCTGCCTGGAATGAGAATCTTTCCTTCGACTCAGCAAAGACAGATGCTCCAGCAAGATTTTACGCCACTGACCCCAATATCATTCTCTACGATCCAGGCTCAAAAGAAGCGCTGCTTGGCTGGTCAGCATTGCGAGACTTTCGGGCTTCGATGTATCCCTGGCTAAAGCAAATGAGCTACGTTCGCCAGGGAGTGGTTCGGGTATGGCAATACGAGGAACTCGCTTGGACGACTTTTCTATTTCGCGTCAGGTTAGAGATTCAGGACGGAGCCAGCCGAGAATTTGCAGGTCGTCAGTCCGTCATTCTGGAACGTTATGACAGCGAATGGCGGATCGTACACGAGCACTTGTCCATGCCCGTAACGCTTGGGGAGTGAAAATGTAACTCATATTATCCGTATTCTCTAAGTGTGATTGCCAATTGATAAGTACGTAGAAGCAAGTGCTGACGCGCTTCGCTTCCGGTGCGATGCACGGATGGCGACAAATGCAACTGCATTTGTCGCGGTGGCTACTCTGCGAGAAGCCGCCAGCAGAAAAATCGGAGATTTTTCTTCTTTGCCGCACCCGCCGGAGGCGATCGCCAACTGCCTATTGCTCCTGATAGTTCCAGAGCAGTCCTCCATCTACAAAAAAGGTTTTTCCAGTCACATAGTCAGCATCAGGTGAGGCTAGGAAAGCAACTAGGGAGGCCACATCTTCTGGTTTGCCCAGCCGGCCTAGTGGGATGTTCTTAAGCAGAGCATCTAGCTTTTCGGGGTTATTCAAAAGCCTTTTGTTTATGGGTGTCTCAATTGCTCCTGGTGCCACATTGTTGATTGTAATCCCAAAAAGTCCCAGTTCAACCGCCAGATTGCGCATCATCATTTTTACACCACCCTTGCTGACACAGTAGGAAGTGAAGTGCGGAAACGGTAGTTCCTCATGCACTGAGCTAATATTGATAATTTTCCCAGGTTGCTTGGTCTTCATCAAGTGATGGACAATGGCTTGTGTCGCGAAAAACACTCCTTTGAGGTTGACATTAATCACACTGTCATAGTCAGCTTCTGTCACTTCCCAGAAAGAGGCATGTTTCTCAATGCCAGAGTTATTTACCAGAATGTCTAGCTTGCCAAAGTGTTCGATGCTAGAGGCAATTAGTCTGCGGACTTCGCTAACGTTCCCCAAGTTCGCTTGGATAATGTAGCCAAAGCGTCCCATGGCTTCTACTTTGCTCAGGGTTTCCTTGGCTCCCTCTGGATTACTGCGATAATTAATTACGATATCTGCGCCTTCCTGGGCGAGGCGTACAGCTATTGCCTGACCAATTCCTTGGCTGCTTCCTGTAACCAAGGCTACCTTACCTTCCAGCTTCATTAGAGTTCTCCTTATGGAATAGCGTAGCGATAGTCAATCCAAAACTAAGTACGAAGGATGCGTTTGTTTTGTCTCTTCAGGCTTGACTTCAGAGCAAACGCATCAAAATTAGTCTTGACAAAAACCTTGGTTAATGTATCAACGAAAGAATTAGGATTGAACGTTTGATTTATTTTCCAAGGCTCAAAGCGATCACCTAAAAATTTGCCTTATCTGAATAAATCCAGCGATATGATGCACAAACAGGTCAAGGGCGATCGCCTGGATAGTTAGGTTTTCCGCCAGGTGGTACTTTGACATTTTTGAAAATACAACGGTAGTGTGGAACGTGAAAAAGTTTTGCTGTCAAAATTTCACGCTCACCCATGGCTAGCACTCGAAAGGCTGCTACAGCGACCATTGCGCCAAGTGGTGGAGCAATCCAGTATAGCCACTGGTCTTGCCAAAACCACGTAACTAAAGCTGGTCCAAAGCTTCTTGCTGGATTTACACTCGTGCCAGATATGGGCGCTCCCAACCAGACCATTGTTGCCATTAGAAACCACGTCATCAGTGGTGTCCAGTGCATTAAACGATGACTACTTACGAATATAAAAATGGACAGCACAAGCAAAAAGGTCATGCTTACCTCAGCTAGAAATACAAACCACAGAGGGTAAGCTGTCCCAGGCAAGGTTATACCATTATGGACACTAGCAGCATAATCTCCCCACATAAACACTAACAGCACTGCACCGAGAATTGCACCAAGAAACTGCCCAATAATGTATCCTCCTAGATCATGATTGTACATCTTGCCTTGTGACCAAAATGCCAGCGACACGGCAGGGTTGAGGTGCGCGCCACTCAGTTTCCCTAGTGGCGAAATAGCAACTAGTGAACCACTTCCAGCAAATAACAACCCTGTAAGCAGCAAGCGGGTGCTGTTATCAGGGATGAAATGTTCCATTGGCAAGCCTTTGCCAAAATTGAAAACGACGGCACTTAGTCCACAGAAGATAACAAACGCGGTTCCCAGAAGTTCTGCACCATATTCAAGCCAGTGCAGTTGTCTGCTCTGTGTGAGATTATTCTTTATTCTTTTTCTCATCAGCTGCTGGGAGTGTCTCATCGCAGAGATATCTCCGTTTGTTTATGTCTAGAATTTTCGACTACTTTCATGAGAATACTTGAGTATTAGATATCTCCGAAAAAGAATATAAAAGCCTTATATAATCTGGGTCGAGATCTCATTTCTGGAGAGGTCTATTTATTACGCAGATATCCGAGATATCTGGCGATTTTTTTCATTCAAAGGTGTCGAAGATTGACTATAGATAGATCTGTCGCTTGGTTCTTGAACAATAGGGACCCGACCGTAAGTTTCAGTTATAGCCTTGAGGCGATCGCAAACCTCTGGCGTTAAAGCAGTGGGCTGATATCGCCAACCCCAGTTACCCAAATCTTTGCCAGGAAAATTCATCCGGGCTTGTGTGCCTAATCCCAAAATGTCCATTGGCATCTTCGTTTGGATGACCTGCGAAAAATCTACTGTTTGGGTTGAAAACTTAGGCAAATTAGCAAAGTCTTCCTTGGCTAGTAACCCCTTGTTTTGCAGCAGTTCCGGACTGATTAGTAGCGGATTTCCAGCCATTGCTGAATAAGACGCATAAGGAGAATTGCTATCTCCTGTTGGCCCCAAGGGCAATATCTGCCAAAGCTGCTGTCCACTCTGCACCAAAAAATCAACAAAACGATAAGCCTCCAATCCGAGGTCGCCAATACCAAACCGACCAGGAAAGGATGTGGGGTGTAGCAAAATTCCGCTAGCTCTGGAAAAAGGCATAATAAACCTCTAAAAGAAAATCAAATAATTGCCGCTTTTTGTGTCTACTGAGAGTCGGAAGAAGCGGCATCAGTGTAAACATATTGTCTGACTTGTTGTTTGGGTATAATCTTCAATTTCTGCTTAATCATCTCTAAGTCGAGATGAGGGAACGCTTGCGTTGCAGTCAGTTATTTTGAGTATAATTTGAGTATTTTTATGCTCTTTGAATATTTTTTAACAATCCTTATTGATTTTAATTGTTGATGTTTGATAAACCTCTTCTTGAGCAATGTAAATAGAAAGGTATTGAACGCCGAGAATAATCCAAGCATACCTGCCTTCGCCAATCTATCTCAGACAATAATCTATCAATAACTCACGGTTGTGAGCAGTAAATAATCAACAGATTATCTTATTTACAGTAAATACAACATTCTTCGATAGAGCGATCGCACGGCAGCACGTAGAATGTCGAAGAGTCTGATTGGTTCAACGGTGCATCGAATCGCAGGCGTTCTGGTAAATCTGGGTTGTGGCAATGAATAAGCTGCCAAAAGAAACGAGGTCGGCATTTCCCTCAGCTAGTGCTCCATTGCCAGTATCTTTGGTGTAACGGCCGTTCACAACAAAATTACTATCGCAAACACGGCATATCTCGCCAGCAGCGACGACAAAACCAATACACGCGGTTGTTTCGGATATGCCGCAAAAGTTTATGCTCACAACAAAGACAATCTTGTGTATGAATAGTTTGTTGAATGCTGCCAGATATTGGAGATGCCAAAACTTCCCGCATTGCTTGTGTTTTAAAAATCATAGTTGAACTGCTTTGCGCATACCAAGCGCTTTGGCAACGCCTTCACCATAGGCAGGGTCGGCTTTGGTAAAATGTGCTATTTGCCGTTCAATAATGAACTGCGGTACTCCTTGCATTGCACTGGCAATGTTACTAAACAGTCGTTGCTTTTCGTCTTCAGGAAGCAGGCGAAATAGATTGCCAGCTTGAGTATAATCATCATTACCATCGCGGTGATCATAACGGTCTGCATCTCCTGATATCTTGAGTGGTGGTTCTTTGTAGCGCGGGTCTTCCACCAGACCGCCAAAACTGTTAGGTTCATAATTGACCGACCCGCCGCCATTATCATCAAACCGCATCGCACCATCTCGATGATAGGTATGTGCTTTTGTTGCATAAGGACAATTGACGGGTAAACTTTCATAGTTGACCCCGAGTCGGTAGCGGTGAGCATCTGGGTAGGATAAAATGCGAGCTTGCAACATTTTGTCGGGACTAAAGGAAATACCAGGTACAACGTTGGAAGGCGAAAAAGCAGACTGTTCCATTTCTGCGAAGTAGTTCTCTGGGTTGCGATTGAGTTCCACAATGCCGACTTCAATGAGAGGATAATCCTTATGTGCCCAAACCTTTGTTAGGTCAAAAGGATTGTAGGTCAGTTTATCTGCATGAGCTTCTGGCATAATTTGTACCAAGAAGCGCCAGCGAGGATAATCACCCCGCTCAATGGCGTAAAATAAGTCACGTTGGGCACTTTCACGGTCTTCACTAACAATTTTAGCGGCTTGGGAGTTGGTTAAGTTCTCAATTTCCTGCATGGTTTTGAAATGGAACTTGACCCAAAAACGCTCATTGTTAGCATTGATAAAACTGTAGGTGTGGCTACCATAGCCATTCATGTGACGATAACCCTTCGGTAAACCGCGATCGCTAAATAAAATTGTCACCTGATGCAAACTTTCTGGCGAAAGCGACCAAAAATCCCACATTGCAGTTGGGTTTCGCAGGTTGGTTTTGGGGTCTCGCTTTTGGGTGCGGATAAAGTCACTAAACTTGAGCGGGTCGCGTACGAAGAATACGGGTGTGTTATTTCCAACCATATCCCAGTTGCCTTCTTCAGTGTAGAACTTGATGGCAAAACCTCGCACATCCCGTTCGGCGTCGGCTGCTCCTCTTTCTCCTGCCACAGTTGAAAATCTAGCGATTACTTCAGTTTGTTTACCAATTTGCGAAAACAGTTTTGCTTTTGTGTATCTAGTAATGTCATTTGTTACCGTAAATGTACCGTATGCTCCCGAACCTTTAGCATGAACCACCCGTTCGGGAATGCGTTCCCGGTTAAAGTGTGCCATCTTTTCAACCAGGTAAAAGTCCTGCATTAATAGTGGACCCCTCGCCCCGGCAGTCAGTGAGTTTTGATTGTCGCTAACTGGTATACCTGCATCGGTTGTCAGCTTTTCTTGATTTTCACTCATGACCGAATCTCCTTTGCTGTTGTTACTGGTTCATTTTTTCGTAAACTGAACTTCCCCCCAAGCAAAAAGAGCGCGCCTCTTCACCAGAGCGACAATCACACGGTTTTTTGATTCGCTCTTACGCCCTTACAAATTGTCATGCGGGGCTGGCGTTCGCGCAGCGTGTCGCAAAGCGACTCAGCTTTCCTTGAGGCACTGACCCCCCGTTTTTTAGTCTACCTCAGTTGTAGCAATAGTTTTAGAGCTTACATGGGTACACATATACTTATGCCAAAAGCTAGAGTCTTTACGTAGCAAGGATTTAAAACCTGTTTAGTACATTTGCACCGGAGTAAGTTCAGTTTAGTTTGGCGGCACTGCTGCATCACCTCTAAACGTCAGTTATTTAGTGTTGTCTCATCCCAAGGGGCAACAACCGTAGAATTGCCGTGAGCTATTGTAGGAAACATCTACAGTATTGCTGGCAATTTGAGCGATGTTTTTGCGTTCACTTTCACCCAAAATTCCTCCAATATAGATGCGAAACTCTTGCCGTTGTAATTGCTGCGAAAACACATCGTCAAAGCGACGACACCAATTTTCAAAGCACTTGGGCAAAGAGTACCGCTACTTGATGTTTCATTTTACGCTGCTCAATCATGAGACTGACGTAAATATGACTCTAGGTTTGCATTTTAGCCTAATTTGGTACCAGTTTTTTACAAAGTCCCATTAGAACAGCAGGGCTGGCATTACCCACTCTATAGACCGCATCTGTTTAAATTCGTATGAAGCCACCATCAACGATAAGGTCTTCACCTGTCACGTAGGACGCCTCGTCACTGGCAAGGAAAGCGACTGCCGCTGCGATTTCTTCCAGCTTGCCCAACCGCCCCAATGGTGTAGTTTGTTTAACATGGTTAACGAAACTGTCGATGTCTTCGTGCGATAACCCCGTCTTGCTCTGGAACTCTGTAGACACAAGTCCTGGACTAACCGTGTTGACCCGGATATTGCGCGGCGCTAGCTCTACCGCGAGAGATCGGGCGAAGGAACACACCGCCGCTTTCGTAGCAAAATACACGCTGCCTGTAGCCATACCTTTTTCATGTACGGCAGATGCGTTGAAGATAACGCTGGCACCCTCGTTGAGCAGGCTGTGAAGCTTTTGCACGGTAAAGAAGGCACCTTTGACGTTGATGTCAAATTGGTTGTCAAAGAAAGCTTCGTCAATGACTCCCAGTGGGGCGAAGGAGCCGACTCCTGCATTTACGAATAAGATGTCAAGACTACTAAACTCTTTCTTCACGTGTACAGCGAGTGCATCGAGATCGCTTAGCGATCGCACGTCAGCAATCAAGGGAACCGCCTTGGAACCGAGTTCCTGCACTGCGGTAGCAAGGTGCGCTTTGCTGTGTCCTGTGATTATGACGTACGCTCCTTCCTCTATAAACCGCTTTGCAACGGCAAAGCCAATACCTGTAGTGCCGCCTGTGATAACAGATACTTTGCCTGCTAGTTTTGCCATGATTTTCTCTCCTGTATGAACCGGGTTATCCCTCTTCTTACGAAAACAGAATGGTTTCTTTTATTCATAGTGGGCGATTGCCCATGAACAGTTTTTGTCACTTTCGTCAGAGATTAATCTTTAAGCTTTGTTTTGACGCTATTTTTCAGCAAGTGTACAAAAATAAACTTAAACATTTTCTCAGAGAGGTCTATTGAACTCGCCTACGCTCAAGTTACTCTAGACGCTGGAGTTTGTACCATCATGTTCTTCTGGATGTATTGGCTGATGCTAGTAGGTTTGATATGCGGATACCGATTGTTGGCTATATTGTCCAATTTACCTTTTCCAGAAAACATAGCATACTGATATTGCTCTGGTAAGTATGCGTAAGGTTCAGAAGTTTCTGCTTTGGTCTTTTCAATCCATGCTTTCAGGTCTTTAATGCTACCCAAACTCCGCTCAATCAGCGTCTTTCCTGTTATCCGCTGGTATGTAGTTATTAATTGCTTCATGGTGAGAGTGCTACCTACTATTTCCAAAGCATTGTTAGCCATTCCTGGATCAACAACTGCTTCGGCAATATACTTAGCTGTGTCGTCGGTTGTGGTAGTATCAAAAAGTGTTTCGCCTTCACCCCAGTAGCTGACGGTACCTAACCGAAAATCAAAAATCTTTAGAAACGAGCCAAATAGCACTTCCATAAAGCAACCATTTAGAATTAGAGTGTAATCAAGCTTGCTTTTCTCAAGGGCATTGAAAACCTGTCTTCGCATATCCAGGTTATAGTTATCGCCCCAATCAAGCTTCCTGTAATCAAGAGAGTAATCGGACGGAATCATCCGCTTGACTCCTGCCATCTCAGCAGCTTGGATGAGATTAAGTTGCCCATTTACAATAATTTCTTCACTGCCTTGAACAGCAGAAATAATAGCTTCAACACCCGTACAAGCGTTGAGAAGACTAGATGGTTTTAGCAAGTCACCTTCGACAAAAACGACTCCTCTAGATTGCATCTCGTCTAGTTTTTTCTGTTTCATTGGATCTGCGCTTTCTCCTGAGCGAACCAAAGCCCGGACTACCATTACTCCTTTTTCCAGGATTGCCGCAGCAATTTTGTAGCCTAACATACCCGTAATTCCCGCCACAAGTACCGTTGGTTTTGTTGTCATTGCCATATTTTTCTCCTTTTGGGATTTGTATAATTTGTTGAAATTTGTGGGTTGCGAGATTTCCGACTTCTTGAAGAAGTCACCGAATCTGACCAACCTAACCGCTAGTTTATGTTTCCTAAACAAAATTGAAGTAGCTAGCGCTGAGATTCAAATCTGTTACTCCTTGTACAGTAGCAATGAGTTCAAGAGGCTGGTTTGATCTGTCCAAGAAAATATTTGTACACATTTGTTCTGAAACAGAGCTAGAGCCTAAAGCCAAAATATAGTTGGCATCTTCTACTGTTTTAAGTTGGATAGTATCACCACTGGAGTCAAAGTCAAGAATATGAGCATAATCAGAAAAACCAGAGCTATCATAGGAGACACCATTAGCATCCCCAAGGACAAATGTATTGTTTCCACCGCCGCCAACTAACGTATCAAGCTCATCGTTGGCAAACCTGAATTGTGGGTTAAAGGCGTCAAAACCGATGAGATGATCGTTTCCAAGTCCACCGTTGAGAGAGTCGTTACCTGCCCCACCAACGACTAAGTCATTTCCAAGTTCGCCCAACAATTGATCGTCCCCAGATATACCAGAGATGAAGTCATTACCCAACCCTCCATTGACAGTATCATTTCCGATATCACCATCGAGTGAATCGTTGCCGTCTTCACCAAAGATTAGGTCATCTCCAGCTTGACCTAGAACGCGTTCATCTCCAAAACCACCAAATATAATGTCATTTCCCTCTCCACTAAAGATATAGTCATTGCCTTCCTGACCAAAGATTGTGTCATTGCCTTCCTCATCTATTATTCGGTCATTTCCAGAACCTGCGAGGATGATGTCGTCGTTAGCTTCTCCAAAGAGATCGTCATTTCCCTCACCACCTAAAAGCTCGTCATTCCCCGAACCTCCTTTAAGATAGTCGTCGCCAGCTTCACCCCAGAGGCTGTCATTTCCATCTGCACCAAGAAGTAGGTCATCCCCAAGACGACCATAGATAAGGTCATTGCCTTCACGACCGTTCAAAAGATCGTTGGCATCTGTACCCTCAATTTCGTCGTCGTCTGGACTACCAACAGCAATATTGCCAGAGGACGTCGCGAAGATTGGATTCGGTATAAAAAAGTTCTCTTCCATTTGCTTTATCTGATTGCTCTATCAGTTCTCTTGTAGAAACTGGTAGCCCTAAAACAAATTAGGATGATTTGTAGTCAGGTGAGCATCTCAAGTGGGCAACCTTAGTCTTCCTGAATGTTCTAGGACTATCCAAAAATTTTGTCAGAGCTAGTTTTGAGGTTGACTAAACAACTTGCAAAACTAGCTTTCCACGAGTGTGTCCGTTTTGGCTCAATTCATGGGCTAGACGAGCCTCTGAGAGTGGTAACACCTGACTCACTGTAGTTTTAACTTGTCCACTATCTAGCAAAGCTGCTATCTCTGTCAGCAAGCTAGCTTTAGGCTGAACTACCATCATAGCCGAACGCACACCCCACTCCTGAGCAATCCTTGAATCTGGTGGGGAGGCTGTCGCGACAAGAATACCTCCGGGTTTCAGGACACTCCACGAGCGTGCTTGGGTGTCGCCACCAACGGTATCCAAAACCATATCTACCTGATTGACAACCTGTTCAAAGGCAGTTGTTGAATAGTCAATGACTTCATCAGCACCAAGCTCGCGGACAAAAGACAAGTTCTGGGCAGATGCTGTACCAATTACGTGTAACCCACGAACTTTGGCAAACTGCACAGCAAAGCTGCCAACACCACCAGCAGCAGCATGTACCAGTACTGATTGTCCCGACTTGAGACCACCAACTTCAAATAATGCCTGCCACGCTGTCATTGCGACAATGGGAACGGATGAAGCCTGAACATAGTTAAGAGTTCGGGGTTTAGGAGCGATCGCTTCAGCACGTGCCAAAGCATATTCAGCATAAGCTCCAGATAAGGTCATGTCTGCAACCCCATAGACATCCTGTCCAGCTTGGAAACCAGTCACACCAGAACCAACGGCTGCTACAGTACCAGATATATCTGTGCCGAGGATGAGGGGCATTGTGTAATCGAACATACCCTTTAACCATCCTTCTCGGATTTTCCAATCAATGGGATTAACCCCAGCCGCATGAACATGAACTAGCACCTGTTCTACTCCAGCTTGAGGAAGAGGGGCATCTTCATAAACAAGTGTCTTTGGCCCTCCATAGGAATAAATGCGGACAGCTTTCATCGTTTCCATAAAACTTCCTCATTTATTGAGCATTGCACGACGAAATTCAGTCTTTTGGAAAATACAAGTTAGTGAGAATTCATGTGCCGCCGAGGAGGGACACCAGGATTGATGATTTCTGCCACTTCCTCGTTGGACATTTTGCTAAGTTCAGCTTGCAGTTCTTCCAGGGTGAAGTGGTAGCCAATGCTTCTCCCAATATCGACACAGTTTTGAAAATTCATTATGGATTTGAGTCTTTGTCTTAAGCTTTCATTTTGTTTCGCAGCAGCTAAGAATTGAGCAACGTTTGTTTGAGACATAACTGTTAATCTCCTTTAGGTTTAGTCACTTACATTTGAAAGTTTCAGTTGGGTGGTACGATGCACTCTGCTCAACGCTTCCTCCCCATCTCCCGCCACTCCCCTGACTTCCTTATGCTGCCATTTGTATTAGATTTTACTTTTGGTGCAGTGGGTTATCTCTAAAAGGTTCCTTCAACAAGCTCCAGGATAGTCCCGTCTGGATCGGTAAAACATACAATTGTGGCATTTGTGCCAGGCAATTTTTGGGGTTCGGAGAGAAAATTTATGCCCTTTTCCTTGAGAACTTTGTAAACTTGATTAATGTTTTGAGTGCGAAAACATAACCGAACGATTCCGGTGTGGTAAAGACAAGGATAAGGTTGCCCTTCTGTTTTGGGATCTTGGAACTCAACTAAATCTATTCGAGTTGCTGTCGGGTCATCTCCTAGTACCAAATGGACTCCCCGGATGTATGCATTGGACATTCCAAATGCTTTGGCCATAGCGTCGCTGCTCATTCCCTTTGTGAAGTCCAGCGCAACTTTGAATCCAAGCATTTGATAAAAAGGCAATGAGCGATCAAGGTTAGTGCAATTTACGTTGCAGTGGAAAATTCTTTCAATCATGGTTGACTGTACTAGTATTTAGTAGGAACCAAAGTATTCAGTTGACTGAGTGTTGACTATATTTTTTTTCAGGGCTTGTTGACAAAATTCTTAATTATGTGGGTGGTTGTTAAATATCTGCGGGCAGAAAAGATGGATAATTTATTAAAGCGCTTGTGAAGGGAGCAAAATGCGTTCTGGAGAGCCTTAAGAACAATTTGATCGGCAAAACAGGTCAAAGCGGAAACTGTAATACCTAGCTTCAGCCAAGTTTAGAAGGCAGCTGCCCCTGCTTGTGCGACGGCATGGTCTTGTTCACCTGAACCACCACTAACACCAACAGCGCCAACTACTGTGCCATCTCTTTTCAGGGGAACGCCACCTGCAAAAATCATGACCTTACCATTATTAGATGCATGAATCCCAAAGAATTGACCGCCCGTTTGACAATGTTTTGCTAAATCCCGAGTGGCAATATCGAAAGCCCTGGCGGTGTAAGCTTTCTTAATTGAAATATCAATACTACCAATCCAAGCTCCATCCATGCGCACGTGAGCCACTAGGTTTGCTCCAGCATCTGTCACTGCAATGTTCATGGGTTGACCAACTTCAAGTGCTTTCTTTTCCGCCGCAGCTATGATCCGTCGCGCATCCTTGAGCGTCACTGTATCGGATGTTACTATTTGCATACACTTGACCTGCTTCTCAAAATTGTCCAATACCTTAACTTTTTACCAGTTTTCTTCAAGCACAGCTGTTAAACCACCATCCACGAAGAGTTGAGTCCCGGTAATAAATGATGCTTCGTCACTGACCAAAAAAGCAGCTGCATAGCCGATATCTTCAGGGATGCCAATGCGCTTCATCACTTGCCGTTCCTCAATCAGATGTAGCTTCTCAACTGGGTCATCATATTTGTTGAAAATACTTTCAATCAGAGGAGTGTGTATCCAACCAGGAGCGATCGCATTAACCCGAATTGTTGGACCATAATCAATAGCCATGTTGCGAGTTAAAGCAGTAATCCCACCTTTAGAAGCTGCATAGGGTGCAACCCCTCCAACTGTGGCGTGTGAGTGAACCGATGATATGTTGACGATGACACCCTTGCCTATGGTCTGCATATGGGGAATAACGTACTTGGAGCAAAGAAATACTCCCTTAAGATCAACTGCCATGCAGCTATCCCATTCCTCAGTGGTTGTTTCCAGCAGTGACTTATAAACGCCAATACCAGCATTATTGACTAAGATATCAATTTGCCCATAAGCACTGACGACTTTTTGCACCATTGTTTTAACCTGCTCTTCATTTGAAACATCGCAGGTAACAAAAATGGCATCGCCACCATTGTTGCGAATTTCTTCAGCAGCCATTTCACCAGACTTAGCACTCCGAGCAACTACTGCAACTTTAGCTTTCTCTTGGGCGAATACTTTTGCAATCCCCGAACCAATCCCTTTGGATGCACCAGTAACAATGGCAACTTTATCCTTGAGTTTCATAGTATGTATTCCTCAAAAAAATTGACAAATTTGCTCTCTTTTGCTACTGTATAAACAGTGACTAAATATCAAAAAAGTGTAAAACTTTACAGTCAAACCTACTTATATCCCGCTCTGCATCAAAAGCTTATAGAGAATTTGTTCAACAAGGAGAGAACGTCTGCCGAACGGGCGAAAATTCGAGAGTGGAAACAGGAGATTCTTGTTTGAAAGCTTCGCCCGTCCAGGAATTTGCAGACAAAATATAGCAGAATCTTTTTGCTTCTATCCTAGCTTCCGGGAGCAGCGCGGAGTTGAGCTTGGTCTGGGTAAACTCGCCATTCCCGAATCAAATTGCCCTGAAATCTTAAGATATCGACGCAGGGAAATTGAATGGGCTTGTTGTCCTTCAAACGGATGTAGTTAGCATCCATTTCTACAATCACAGTATCTCCAAGTTCCCAGGTGCCTCTAAAGTTGTGCGGCATATTGGGTTTAGCTTGCGTAGTGTATAGCCATCTGAGATAGTCTACTACAGCTTGACGCCCTCTTGTGAGCTCACCTGCACCAACTTTGAATATTACGTCTTCAGTAAAAAAGCTTTTTAATTTTTCCCAATTAAGCTCGCCTCCTGTAGTTTCCATCTCCATAACGAGATTCACTAGGGATTGTGTAGATGTTTCCACCATAATTCCTGATTCCTCCTCAAAATTTTTCTAATACAACTCTGTTTTAAAGCCGAATGCAAACAATGGTGCAGTATCTGCGTAAATCCGCATATCCTTGATTAAGCTCCCCTCAAAGCGGAAGGTATCAGCAGCGGGAACCGTCACAACTTTATCGTCATGACGAGTGTAAACAACTCTCATCTCGACTAATAAACAATTTCCTTGCTCCCATGTTTCCTGTATATCGTGATACAAGGTTTTCAGATGCGAAAAGAAGTCGGCTACGGCATCCCGGATGGCAGCGCGTCCGTATACCGGATTTGCATTCCCAAACTGGTATCTTGCATCCTCAGTAAAAAAGGTCGCGAATGCGTCTGGATTCTTTGTTTCACCAACTTCAAATAAGTGCTTGGCCACATCTGTCATAGATGCTGTTTGCACTTTGACCCCTCCTGTATTGATAGTGGTCTTTCTGCTATAGCTCTCCTATTTGTATTGTGAAAAACTCATGTGGGTAGTCCAGAGTCTAGAGTTACTCTTGACTTTTGATATTTGACTCTTGACTGTCTTAATTATTTTTTCACCATGCATTTAGGATTGCTATAACTAGCTTGCAAGTCCAGTTAGATTTCAACAAGTGAAAATAGAGGACTTAAGGAAAAGTCAAACCTCAAAGCCAGTAAAAAAATCAATAAAAAAACACTACCATTGCGCAGCTTTGTCATGTAAAGAGCTTAAAAGGCGATTAGCTGTGGCATAAGCTTTTGCACTCTATCAATGAATTGTTAATTGTAGTCTAAATTTAAATCCAAAAACATAATTGTTGCAACTGACTGGATTGTCCGTACTCACAATCAGGCAATAAGTTCCTTATTTTCCCTGGCTAAAACCTTCTTAAATTGGAAAGCTAAAGTAAAAATATTTGGCTCTTCAGTACATAGTATGCTAAATACGTCGGTCAATCAGCTTAAAACCCTTGCTGGGCAATAGTATTAGCCATTATTCTCAGCCTTTTATGCGTGATTCGAAAATTTAGGCTATAAGCGCCTGTAAGCCTTGATTTTAAACCAAAGTTATCGACTTTAATTAAAAATTCAGCATAAAAAGTACTGAAGAACCAAATATTTTTATATACAGCAATACCAGATAGTTCGTGAACATTATATAAGCCGCCAAGACGCGCCTGTTCGCCAAGAGATAAATTAGCTTTGTTCATAAAGTATTTAGGATTGCTGTAGACCAGTGCCATACATAAAAACGCTTTGTGTAAACTATGTATACCTACGGAAGAAAACAGGGATGCCGCATTAGTTTGGACTACACCTATAAAGGTATGCAGATTGCTTACCTTGAAAATGAGGTACTCAGAGTAGGCTTGCTACTGGGAAAAGGTGCGGACATCTTTGACTTCACCTATAAGCCTTTCGACCTCGACTTTATGTGGCAATCACCCATTCCCATGCGACGCCCTTTTGTCGCCACCAGTGCTTTGCCCGAGGGAGCCTTTCACGATTATTATTATGGTGGTTGGCAAGAAATATTACCATCAGCCGGATGGGCAAAAGACCCTTATATGAACACTTATCAAGGTTTGCACGGCGAAGTCTCGCTTTTGCCCTTTGAAGCAGCGATTACTGAAGATACTCAGGAGTACGTTGCTATACACATGCGTGTGCAACTTTACCGCTCACCACTTAGGCTTGACCGTATAATCTCACTAAAACGTGGTGTTGCTGCCTTGTTTATTCACGAACGCTTGCTTAATGAGTCTGCTGGTGAATTTGCTATTATGTGGGGGCATCACCCTGCAATTGGAGAGCCATTTTTGGATGACAGTTGTATAGTTCAAACACCAGCTACCAAACTTGAAGTGCTAGCCTATCATCCAAACGGTCTGTGGGAACCTGGGGAAAATTATAATTTTCCTATGGTAAAGAATCAACGTACTGGACAAACGCAAGATATTACCCGTGTCCTCAAGCGGGAAACTCGGTCAGTAGATTTGGTCTTTTTTAAAGAGCTGACTGAAGGTTGGTATGGTTTGACTAATCAGAGGTTAGGTATAGGGTTTGGTATGGCTTGGGACAAAGAGCTATTCAAGTATCTCTGGATGTGGCAGGTCTACGGCGGTCACACTGATTACCCGTGGTATGGACGTACATACAATTGCGCTCTTGAACCCTTCACTAGCTATCCACCTACTGGAATAAAGGGTGCTATTGACAACGGCACAGCCCTAATCATGAAACCAGGCGAAGTCATTGAAACAGAATTGGTTGCTGTTGCGTACCAAGGAGAGGGTGTAAAGCGTATCACACTTGATGGCGTTGTGCAATTATAGCAGACGAAGACCCATCCGGTAGCGAGACTGCAACCAGCCGCCACGCAACGGCTAAAATCCTTGTCTAGTAAGCATTTTTGGATATTTTGAAATTTAAAAATCTCTCAATATCCCCCTTCACGGGGGTAGCCCCCGGAATTAAATGGCGGCGCACGAGTGCCGTGTCGCACGGGCTTTGATGGAGACAAGCCACACCCAATCTTTACCGTTCCAAACTTTAATATCAACGCTAGACCATAACGAACCTGTTGACCTTTGTACAATGCGGGGTATGTATTGCATATTGCAGTCAACTCAATTCAAAATTCAAAATTTTGTAGAGAAGTTGTCTCTCAAAATTTACATCTCCAAGCTCCTGCTAGAGTGCTCCCCAAGAGCTTTTGTTTACTCTCATTTCCTTTGAGCGTGAAGGCTGTCTTCCGTTACGCAGCCATGCGTATCGCTATTTTTTTTCGTGAAAACAGCCGTTCTCAACATCTTGTGGGTCAATAATACCATCTCGTACCAACTGCATAATTATTGCATTGCGGATATACGCTGTTCTGTTCTCTATGTTTTGATCAAGAATCTCTTGAAGCCAAGAAGGAAGTTTGAGGCTAAATGGTCGTTGAGAATGCATAATACCAACTACAGGCTTCCTTCCTGGCTTTTTTCTTGGCTGTTTTTCTTTATATAGAGAATAATCTTTGCTACTACTCATACCTGACCTCAAAAATTGATGATACACCCGTAAAAGAGGACTCCTCAATATTATATAATAAAAATAAGATAATAAAAAAAACGCCCCCAGTCATGGGAAGCGCATCAAATAAAAAGGTACTTTTACACTATCATGCAGTTAGTTACACCGATCGCTAAGAGTCCAAATGTTCACACTTTCCCTCTCAATCAGTCTTGGGAAAGCAGCATCAACACAGCCAAAGACATTCTTGAGCAAGCAAACGAGTTGCAACTCGAAGCAGGCAGGATTCTTTTAAGAGCAAAGCAAGAAGCTAAGAGAAAATTCTTAAAACAGCTTTCGTTGGTTGGATTAGATAAAACGCAAATCAATAAAGTAATTAAAGCAGCAGAAGTCGCTGACTCAATCCCTGATGATGTTGCTTATAAACTGGGGTTGCCACTGCTTTTGCAATTAGGGCAACCAAAAAATGAGGCTGCCCGTGATGCAGTTGAGCCAAAAGATGCTCAAGCATCGGTCGTGCTGAAGATTAAGGAGTTAAGACCAGCACCAACCCCACGCTCAAAGGAAGCTGTTTCATTTGTTGGCAATCAAAAGGGTGGGGTTGGGAAGCTGAGAATTGAGATACCAGGGTGTCCCGAAGCTGTTGACCTTTACAAGGATTGGCAAGCATCAGGGTTGTCGCCTCTAAAGTGGCTGCAACAGCGAACACACAGAGAAAGTGAACAAGCAATCACTCAAACTGAACTTAATACATATTTAGAAACACAATCTGCGGCGGTTGCTTCTGAAATTGGTGTAACGCCCTCTAAGAATGTTAGTTTTGAGCCTGCTTCTTTACTTTCCCCTGAAAAAGGTGATGTGCTGCACTGGAAGGACAAACCATCTGCAACAGTCATCAAAGTAGTAGAGAACGGTGGCGTTAAGTTACGCTACAGCAACTTTAAAACTCAAACTGTCTCAATGTCTGAGTTGTACGGATGCTTCTGCCCATTACCAGAGGACTCAAGACTCATGCGTAAGCAACTGCTTCCGATACCCATGAACTCGTAGCACAAACACAATCTGCGGCGATCACTCCCGCCCGGAGTTTACAACAGTACCGAGAACCAGAACGATTGAGGCTGCTCGTTCAAGTGTACTTTTGAGCCGAGCTGAACATGGAATTTAAATGATAAATTTTATACACTAATAACCAGTATTAGACGGACTCTTCTTCTGATGCTTGCTCTTTAGATTTAACTTCAAAAATCTTAATGCCAGCATCTAGAACCTCAAATCCATCTGGAGTTAACTTGCCAAGTTTTCCGGAAATACTGCCAGCATACTTAGTATAAGATGCAGCAGATTCAGCCGCTTTTTTATAAGATTTAGAATTAAGTAAAATGATGAATTTATTTTCATTTTCATCTCTTAGAATCAGTTTTACCTTTTTATTCGGTGCGGGGTCTGCTGCTGGAATCTCATTAAACTTTAGAGTAATCTCGGATCTCACAGTTGTTACCTTATGGTGATTTTTATCCAGAGAGGGAACTCTTAACAGGGAACGGGGAACAGTTAAGAGTTAAGAGTTAAGAGTTCCCTCACTTGGGGTTTAATACCCCATCCTCTACAGGTTGCCTGTTTGGGTTGGGGTTTAAATCCCCACGCCCTTTCCCTCTGTTAAGAGTTCCCTGTTAAGAGTTCCCTTTTAAGTGTTTGTTCAATTATTTCAGACTTGGGTTTATCTGCCACCTGAGTATCTATTAATTTCGGCAGATTTACAGTTGGCTTATCTGCAATCTTCTGAGAAACTGCTGGGCATTTTTCGACCACTTGACCGAAACAATTCAAAATTCAACCGAGCAAAATTCAAAATTGATTAAAAATGCGCATTGTGGGACGGGAGCGCCCAATTCAAAAAAAAAAAAGAATTATATCGAGATGCGCAGCGCTCTTGTATAAAGTGTCCACAGTTTAAGGTCCTAGGATTTATCCGTGGATTTAAAATGTTTGAATTTTGAATTCTGAATTTTGAATTTGAGCGAAGCGAGTGGCATCAGCTTGTGTTTTCACTATCAATTTGTTTGATAAGCGTTATTTTACATAAAAATCCAAATTGATTGCCTCAAGATGACATCAGCGTACAGTAGCAACACGCATTCGTCACACACTTCATACCGCCCCCTCAATCCCTCTGGCTACCAGAACCTAGCAAATTAACTCGTTCAATAATCTACTTGACCAAAACAATTCAAAATTCACGCATTCAACGAGCGGCAAAATTAGGGTCTTCAACGCGTTAATGGGTGCGGGCGTTGCCTGATTGAATTGTTTTGTCCGGTGTTAAGCGGTTTGCGTTTTTTGTTCAGACTGCGCCCAAAACTTTTCGTTCCGATAAGGATGCATC
>JBHYDF010000129.1:0-24020 GCA_051861145.1 Nostocaceae cyanobacterium | reverse complement strand
GGTAGTTATTTTTGCATTATTTCATAATACATCTTGAAGTGCGGAAGATGGGATATAAATATTGCTGTGCCAACTGCCAACTTAAGGCATTCTCTGCGGCACAAGGGGAGCTAGGTTCTATGGACAAAAGATGGCGACGGAGAACTTGATCCGAGTCAAGCAAAACATCGCTAAATACCAAATTTTCTTTTGGGATAAAAGGTGCTGGTGGTATACCTCTTACATCACCACTCTTTAGGTCTCTTACTTTGCATACAGCAAACAGATTCTCATTCTCCTGAAACAGCTTTTCTAAATCTGCGTTAGGTTTAGCATCAAGTGGTAAATCCCGATACATATCCAAGCCAATGGCTCGCGGTTGGTACTTTTTGATTTCCTTTAAAAGTCGAACCAGTCGTGCATCTGATAGCGAAAACCAACCTCTTTCTTTTGAGTCTTGAGCATTAATATCATCTTTGTTAACTCCAACAACCAGGATACGAGGGTCAAGTCCTTCATTTGGTCGTAGTTGCATCATCTGGTCGTAAGCTTTCAACTCTAGTGGTTGCAGAACCCCAAGATAGCGTACTCCTATTATTAAAGCTGCGATCGCTATACTCGCCAAAGACACTGTGGGGAAGCTAACCCAATTGCGGTTAAAGACAAAAGGCGCTTGTGCAGGATTTTGGCAAATCACTGGTAACCAGCTAGCACAAGGACACTCATCTTCTAAACCCTCTAATTTTTCCCTTGCTTCCCTAACTGCTAAATAGAGAGACTTACCACCAGCCAAAGCTGTGAGAAAATACTTTAAAAAAGCTTGCGCCACCTTATCTGGCACAGGTTCTCGCATCACAATCAATTGGGGAATATGCAACTGTGCTAATTCTGTAGCTAATCCCAAGCCATCGCAGGAGTTAAAAATAGCTAATTTCAAACCTCCTTCTATTGCTTTGCGGAGGGCAGATTTCAACTCCTCCAAGCTGAAACTATCTGTAGAATTGATGCATATTCTACCCCTATGTCCTTCCGAGTCGCTGGAACTATGACCAGCGAAAAACAGAATATCCCATCCTTGTTCCCATAGTTTCTCAGTCAGTTCCTGCCGTCGCGGTTCGACTAAAAACCGAACCTCTGCACCTGGTAACAACTTCTTTAATAATTTTCGGTCTTCTTCGATATCAATACCTTCACTGTTGCCTAAAATGGCTAAAATTCTGACTTTTTTATTGGAAGTCTTCGGCGATTCAATCCGGTCAGATTTTAAGGCACTTAAGGCAATTTCTGCTTTGGTGTAATCTTTCGCAACCAATTCCCAGAGATGCCAAGGCAATCGGCGTAACAAGGAGTTTTCGGTTTGCAGGATAATTCTAATTTTATCTGATGGCTTTAATTTTCTCAGAAATGTTTCTTTGACAGGGCGAAATGGCTCTGAATTCAGCCATTGATTAAAACTATCCGTCAATATTTCAGCAGCTTCTTGGCAGTTGGCTATGGTGGCAATATTTGTCACATCGGCTGATGGGGCTTCCAGACGCACAGGCAACCCTAAACGACGATAGCTGAACTGCCAATCGTCATAAAGTTCGGGAAGTTCGGGGGCTGAGGGCAGTTTACCAATGATTTCGGTGTCGTGATGTTTCCCTTCATCTCCTATCTGCAATGTGACAGAAAACCCCTCCTGCTCAAAGTTACCATCCCTTAGCCTAATGACAACTAATTTACTCATTGCCGTTGCTGCTGGTTGATTTATAAGTTTATTGAGCGCTTAGTATATTTTGCCGAGATAGTTTCTCGGTGTAAAATATTCTTAACAATTCAGTAACAAATTGTCGCGCATTTAATTTGTAATGAAAGGCGAACAAGGATGCCTACCCCATAAGATATTTGTTTAATAGATTGTAAAAGTTGCGATTGTCTGTGCTAGATATTGAGTTTTTCTTGTTGCATGAATAAAAGCGATCGCATTGAATTAACCTCGGATGTGTAGGTGCGATCGCTTTTAAATAGACAAGAAACTATCGTTTTATTTGCATTTTTATGGTTTCAAAAATACCTGGTCTACAGGTGGAGTTGTTTTTGTTTGCAAGTGGTTACAGCTAGACATCCAATTCTTGGTGTTCAGGAATTTCAACTCCTCTTTGAATCATGTAATTTTCTAGTGCATTTTCTTTGCGCGTCCATTCTAATTTGAGAATATTGCAATAATTCTCCCAAAGAGCTTGGCAACTACTATCGACTTGAAAATCTCGTTGTTGAATAAACAATAAAAAGTACTGTTGTAACTCAATATCATCAAGCGAATCAAGATCAACAACATTTTGTTGAGCATGAATTGGTCTGACGCTAATAAAGTTAAAGCAGCTAACAGCAAGTAAAATAAGCGTGGCTTTCTTGCAGAATTTCAACATAATTGAGTGCCTCAAAAATATTTTGGTTGTGACAACTTGACTAACTCTTTGTCTGCCATCATTTTGGCTTTAGTTTGATTCGACAGAGCAACTTGAGTTGTTAATTGTCTGTCACTGGTATATCTGGATGAAGTTTGGCAAAATATGCAGCTTCGTAGATAAAAAATTAACAGATAAACCAGGCTGAAAATCCCCATCCGCTACTTTCAGGACAACTACTATTTTCGACAAAGAATGCCACAAATGGATTGTGAAATCCGATTTTCACAATCCACAATTGTATAACTTATCCATTACCGCCGCTGAGCGAAAACGCTGAATAATCAGATTATAAAATCTTCGGTAATATTAGCTTCGCCGAATGCGACTTTCACAGTAAATTGCTCTCCCTGTAAACCACTAAACTTGAGTTGAATTGCAGCATCAGCACTTCTAGCTTGTGTTTCTCGGAAGATATTACCTTTGTCATCCAGCACAATTAATTGTAAATTGGGAGGCAAAGACCTTTGATTCCTCATTGCATAGACTTGCAAGAGAACAGCCATTTTACCTTCGGCTTTTTCCAAGATTCCTACTAGCAGTGCGATCGCGTTACCAGCCAATTGCATCCCTAAGTCTATACCTCTCCTCACCCCAGCAGCAGGATTACCAGGATCTATCATCCACAAACTCTCTGCTGCTGTCCAACGGGTTTCTTCATCATCAGTTGTGCGAATCAGATTAATTAAGGCTGCGATCGCTTCTTTATTACCCGCACCAATTTTCCCCAGTTTAAAAGCAGCTTGTTTGCGTTTATGTTCGATTGGGCTAGTGTTAATTTGATTAATTAGCGTTTTGATGGTATCAGTTTCTCTGAAGCTAGAAGTGCTGTTTCCCATCCTAAAAGCTAGACTGGCTTCTTGTGTCCCAAAAAGTTCTTCTACTGTTTGCCAACCTGCTTCAAACACATTTTGCAACCAGCTTGATAAATTCACCATCGGTTTGACAGTTGCAATTACTGGTGGTGATATCCGTCGTTTATATAGCTGCTCTCTCCAAGTTTCATTCTCCAACAATGCTGCCCAATTTTCAAAATCAACTTCCAAGCGAGGAGAATAGGAAGATGGTTTACTTAACTGCTGCAAGAGTTTTTCTGCTTCTGCTGTTGATAAATTTGCCACAGACTTAACAGTTGCTTTTTCAACTGCACACATTTCTAGTGCAACTAAAAAAGCATTAATATCTTGCATTAAATCATCTCGTTCTAGGGTGTAAGTGCGGTCAGTTGGGTCATAATCACCTTGGTTCTTCAGTTGCGAATGTGTTGTAAATCCCCAAATGCAGAGTTGGCACTCATCAGTTAATATTTGCACTGCCAAGTAATAGTCTGCAACCCAGCTTTTAATATCCACCCATTCTTGAGGGGAGCAAAATTCTTTTGTATCAAGCGCTTCGCTAGGAATGAGAACAATGCGTGTTTTACCAAAAAAGAGTGCAGCTCCATTTACGATTTCCCAAATACTGGGTACATTCCATATCTCAGGTGCAGATATATCAAATTCTTCTTGCAACCATTTACTGATTGTATTTAGACAAAGATTGTTGAGAAAAGCATTCCAACGGGCTGAATCATTGGAGTAATTTTGTGCTTCCATCCATGCTTTATCTCGGTCATTTTCGGAGAATTCTAAATACGTAGCATTAGCATTGATGGCGCTGAAATTATTGATACTTAACATTGTTCGATTACCTGCCTTCTGTTTCAAAAGTTGCATAAGGTGCGTTTTTTATCCATGCATCTATCACAGATATGATGCGTTTGTTTGCTGAATTAAGGGAATTCAGAGCTATTGGCAGGTTGGTTTGCACTTGGTTTTCTAATTTTGCACGTAAATATCGGGTTACATGCTCAAGTTTCTCCGTTACTCTAGATTCTGAGATAGCTAGCTGTGTTGCTACTGTTTGTAGAGGCAATTTTTCACCATAGTAGAATCGCAAAACCTGCACTTCATTGTTCAAATTCTGGAGTAGGTTTTCCCTGAGAAGTTCATGTAATAAAGATTGACAATACCATTTTAACCAACCATCTATTACTGTGGATAGTAAATTTATTTGCTCAGGACTCAAGTTGGTATTTAAATCTTTTTTACTCCATTCAATCACCGCTTTCAATAACTGTCGCTTGCTTCTATCTAACTGACGATGAACTTGATATTGTTTAATCTTAAATGCCTTGCCAATATCAGTTTGTGTGATTCCTAAACCATATTCAAGTTCTAGCATTTTCTGCTCATTATTTGGGAGTGCAGCAAACGCATTTGATAAAACTGTTTTGATTTGATACCATTCACTCTGTTCTGGTTCTATTTCTTCCCATTCATCATTAGGTGCAGGAATATCTATGTCGCTTTCATCCAAGGAAGTAACGGACGGGGAAGTGTAATCTCGTACAGCTTTCACGCAGGTTTTCAGCAGCAAGTCTATATCTTTGCTAGATATAGGATTTGATAATGAGTGACTAGGACGCAACTGATTATAGTAGTCAGCAATTTCTTCTAACTGTTTAGAATTGGGCCATTCCAGACCTTTCCTACCAACCGCTTTAGTTGGTGTATAAATTTCTTTAAAACACAGCCAAGCTAGAATATATGCAGATAATTCTTGTTCTTTAATACCTGCTTTTAGTGAATTTTTGAGAAAAGTTTTAGTAACTATTCTCAGTAATGCCGCATCAGTATATTTTTGTTTTTCTACACCCATACGTACCACATCTAATATTTCTGTGGTAAGTTTTAACTGGGCATAGGTTTTGATGCTGCTATTACGCTCAGACTTGTAGTTAGCCAAAAATTTTCTCGGCTGAGTTGCAGATGTTCTGGCTATCTGAAAACAATCCATCCAGGTAAAATCTGACTTGGCTATTTTTTCAGCTTTAATAGCTGCCCAGTAACAGCTTTCTTCCAAGTAGGCTGAAAGGTGTAAATTAGCGAGTGGTTCGGGGTTCTCTTTCAAAACTTCTTTCAGCCAGTGTTGCGCCCAAAAATTTTCCTTAGCCTCTGGATCTAAATCGCAAAGTCGTTGCATATTATTTGCTAACTGTCGGTTAGTTTCCCAAGTGCAAATCAGGCTACTACTCCCGTTTATGAATTTGAGAAATGTGGAAAAATTTTCCACGATGTTCTCACGTTTTTTCATTTTCGTGTCTCCCTGCTGATGGTGTCATACCAAATTCTGAGCTTTAAGTCATGAATAGGGAACGCCGTCATAATGATCTCATTTACCTTCACCATTTGCTTTCGTCTGTTTATCAGGACAGGTTTGAAGAATTATGCAGGCAACAAGAGTTCATTCCGCCTCGCCAATCAGGGTAAATGCTGCCCAGTCTTTTGGGTTAGGATGTTGCTTCATCGTCGCCAGCATTGCTTGGCGTAACGCCTGGGCTTTATCAGGATTTTGCTGTAACTGGCAATAGAACTCTACCATCAATTCGGCGGTAGGAGCATCTGGTATAGACCACAAGGAAACAATTACGCTAGGGACACCAGCACTAATTAGGGAACGAGATAAGCCGAGGTCTTTAATTTCTCATATGGTCGCCAAATGTTGTTGATAAGACATCTCCGGAAAATAAATAAAACGTGGTAAAAAATATAAAAAGGTGTTTTTTTACCAGCAGCATGAGTACAGTATTAGAGCATATTCAAAATAATCCCCAGGATGCACAGCGTTTAGTTGGCATAAAATATGAGCAATTAGAAAAACTTTTAGAACAAGCAATAGAACTAAACATCCATAAGCAAGAGTTATCTTCATCAAAAAAAGTCAGAATTATTGCCGCAGTCGGTGGTCGTAAACCTAAATTATCTCCAGAAGAGCAAATAATCTTGACATTAATATATTTGCGGCATCTCACGACATTTCAGTTACTTGGGATTCAGTTTGGGGTCAGTGAGACAACAGCAAATGATACGTTTAACTATTGGTTTCCACTTTTGGGAGAGATACTACCACCAAGCCTAATTGAACAGGTAAAAAAAACTCCAACGACTACGAGATTGTTAAAGAAATCTTAACTGAGTTCGAGTTAATAGTAGATAGCTGTGAGCAGCCCATAGAAAGACCTAGAGAGTATCAAGAGCAGAAAAAGTATTATTCAGGTAAAAAGAAAAACCATACTAGGAAAAACCAAATAATAGTTTTACCCGATGGTAAAGATATAGTTGATATAGTAGCAGGTAAACCAGGACCAAAAAGCGACATAAATTTGTTTCGTGAGCGGCAAAAAGGGTTTGACCCTAAACAAAGATTTAACGGTGATAAAGCTTATGAAGGAGAACCCTCAATTAAAACTCCTAAGAAAAAACCGAAAAAACAAGAACTAACTCCAGAACAAAAAGAAAAAAATAAAGAACTAGCTTCGTCACGAATTTTTGTTGAACACCTAATTCGTTTAGTTAAGATATTCCGAGTTGCCCAAGAAAGATTTAGATTGAACTCACATAAATATGAACAGGTAATTCTGACTATTTGTGGGCTTGTAAGATTACGAATAGGCAGATTTATTATTTAGTTGTAATAAACAGGACTTTTCCAACCTTAAATAAGCAAGATTCATGCTACGTTTTAGCTGATTATCAACAGAAAATATCTCTAATACCTATTCCACCGTACAAACAGGCTAACTTTATATGGATGCGATCGCAGTTTGTAAGTTAGTTATAGAGATGTTTTAGCTGTTTCCGGAGATGTCTATTGTGTGTTCAATCGGGGCGATACGCAACAAGGGCGTAATCGCGGGAGCTTATCGCGCTGCTGATGATGTACCCGATCCGCTGACCCTATTTAGAGTGAAACCTTTGCCCTGGGTGCTTTTGAGTGATAAGTAGCATTTTGCCACTCACGAAATGGCTGCAACTTCCAAGGATTGGGATAGCAGCGTCGGAGCGCAGAAGTTAAATTTGTCAAACCCTCCGTTGCTGGCCGCGCGTTTTTAGTCTGCCCAGACATTGCTCGTTCCAGCATTTTGTCATCATGGCAATGCGCCCTTCGGGGCGATGCCATTGACTTCCTTGAGGCGATCAATTTGGATTTTTATGTAAAATAACGCTTATCAAACAAATTGATAGTGAAAACACAAGCTGATGTCACCGAGCCTGTTCCCGCCTCTAGATGAGAAGAATCTATACCAGTATCGTGCAGTTGGGGTTGTTAGAGGCAGATACTACCCCAGCACCGTTGATTTTAACCAAGGAACTTTGGTGACGAATGAAAGTGTAATTCAGGCGGTGATAAATTCAAAGCCGAACCGCGCTCCAAAGATTACACCTGACTGTATTGAGAATGAATTATTGTTTTGCGTCTACCCAAGAACTAGGAAAGATAAGGATATGTCGCGGGTGTATTTGTATGCGGTAGGACGGAAAATGGAGAGAGATATAAAGAGCGATCGCACATTCACCATTCCTCGCATGATGGCGTTAGCATGAATACCAACGGAAAGACAATGTTTGGAACTTGTCATCAAAACGACGGCTTTAACCGATTACTGGACTCCTTGTAGAAACGACTTGTTCGATAATATCGGCTGCTCGGTTGACTCCCTTAGTTTGACGAATAATCTGCTGAAATCGAGTGGCACTGTGTTTATAGGATTCATCAGTTAGTACTTGTTCGATCGCTCCTCGTAGTTTAGGAACACGTAACTGAGAAAGCGTGACTAATTCACCAGTGCCTGTCCAGGCAATTCGTGCTGCGACTCCAGGTTGATCATCCGTGACTGGAATTGCAACCATCGGAACTCCATAGCTCAGTGATTCTAATGTTGTGTTAAGTCCAGCATGAGTAATGTTAAGTCTGGCTCTTTGCAAAAGCTCTAGTTGAGGCGCATACTTTACGACGATGGGATTTCCAGGCAGATCGGAAAATGATTCTGGTTCAAGCCCCCCTCCCAAAGAAATGACCAGTTGAGCGTCCAGATCGGCACAAGCTTCTGCAATAGTGCAAAAAACAAAACTGAAGCGATTTTGTACTGTTCCCATCGAGGCATAGATAAGTGGTTTACCGTTCAGTTGCTCGAACGGAAATGCGATCGCTTGTCTTGTAAGCGACTGATGAAATGGACCAGTGAAATGAAAATGGAGTGGAAGCTGACGCGGAAATTCAAATTCAGGAATGTGTCGGGTGATGATCGCAAGTTTAGAAAAAATATCGTTAGGGTGAGTGTATGCGGGTAAACGCCACATTTGGCGGTAACGAGAAATAACCTGCAAAACAGGCTGTGCCATCAAATTGAGTAGGCTGTAAGCAGCGCAATTCCGAATTTGCGCCCACCATGCAGGATTATATTGCCAATTTGTTGGAATCGGAGGAATCGATGGATCTTGATAGAAGGGAAGCATACAGCACATTGTTACGTAAGGCAGATCGAGATAGTCCGCGATCGTCCCTCCCTCAAAAACAGATAAATCAACAATCAGTGCTTCCACACCCTGTTCTCGAATGGCTAATGGTGCCTTTTGCAAGCGCGTCTCTGACTGTTGAGCAAATCCCTTTAGGGTGCGTTTGATATTGATTATATTGGTTAGTATTCCTGCTTTTTCTGGTTGAGATTGCCGCTGTTGGCTTGTTCTATCAGACTGAATCGCGGGTCAGATGATAGCTGCCTTGTTTCTCGATAGCTCTGGGGCGATCGGACTCAACAAGATTCCAGCCAGTCCAGAACGAATTACAGGAGTGTTTTTGGTGGTGTTAGGTATTTCTCTAGTGGCTTACGCCAAGCGCTAATAGCGAATATACTAAGAAACCAAAACGCTTCTCACTATCAACTTTAATGGCACTAATGTCATGAAGATCTTAGTCACAGGTAGCAGTGGTCATTTGGGTGAAGCATTGGTTCGCACGCTGAAAACAACTAACCATGAGGTTGTCGGCGTTGACATTGTGCCTTCAGATTTCACCAACCAGCTTGGTTCTATCGTCGATCAAGATTATGTCAGACGATGCATGGTAGGGGTTGATGCAGTCCTGCACACAGCAGCCCTGCATAAACCCCATGTTGCTACGCACAGTCGGCAGAGCTTCGTTGACACCAACATCTCGGGCACGCTTAATCTTTTGGAAGAGGCTGTATCGGCTGGGGTTCAATCGTTTATCTTCACCAGCACAACTAGCACTTTCGGCAATGCGCTAGTACCGCCTGCTGATGCGCCTACGGCATGGATCGATGAGACAGTGACTCCCATGCCTAAAAACATCTACGGCGTGACCAAGACTACGGCAGAAGACCTGTGCCAGCTATTCCATCGGAATTATTGTCTGCCGTGTCTCGTCTTGCGAACCTCGCGTTTCTTTCCAGAAGAGGATGACAACAAACAGATGCGACAATCCTACCAGGATGGCAACATCAAGGCAAACGAATTGCTCTACCGTCGTGTGGATCTCGAAGACGTGGTGAGCGCCCATCTCCTCGCCCTTGAAAAAGCTCCCTCAATTGGCTTTGATCGCTACATTATCAGTGCAACGACTCCCTTTACACCAGATGACCGATTTGACCTACGCATGAGCGCCCCCTTGGTGGTGAAACACAAATTTCCAGATTACGAGGAAGTGTATACCCGACAAAGCTGGAAAATGTTTCCCAGTATCGAAAGAATATACGTGAATGAACGGGCAAGAACCGATCTCGGCTGGTGTCCGCAATATGACTTTCGGCATACACTCGACAACCTGAAAGTGGGGGCTGACCCGCGCAGCCCGCTGGCGCGTACAGTAGGGTCAAAGGGATACCACCCGCGTAAATTTGCAGAAGGTCCATACCCTGTCGAGTAATATAATGACGAATTTGTGGAGCCGATCGCACAATCATGTTCTGTCAAAGCGGAGTGTTGCAGAAATTGCTGATGTTGAAATCGTTGAATTTCTACGTTTGGCAAAACGGATGCTTCAACATGAGAATACCCCTGTTTTGTCACTTTGGGAGAATGCAAGAGCCGTGCATGGTTACGGGGCTTTAGTTTCCACTTTATTGTCTAGAAATTTTAGTTTCTATTCGGAAATAAAGCCTAAAATCTTAATGAAATCAAAGTTTCAGAATTTGGCATTGATGGGGGACGCACGCTTTCTACACAAAACGCGCTCCCGACACTCACAAGCCGAAGCGGGCAAAGCTGCGAATATTCGAGCGTATTACTGCTCGCTCCCCCGCTTTGGCTTGTGAGAACCCTTACCCAAAATCGCTCTCCGGCGGCACAGAGCCATGCATGGTTGCGTCCAAGCGTGCAGGTTTTTTCCACGGGAGGGGGCACAAAGGCGCTTATTGCAACGAGTAGAAGACAAGCTATTTTTCATATTGAGTGTGTTGTTGAAACCACAGCCCTGGACAGAGAAACTAGCTCACATCTTTTTTACACCTGCCATAATCAGATTTATTGCCTCTTGTGTATGTTCATCTAGCCTTTTTTGGGAAAACATTTGTTGATCTGCCCATAAGTACTTCAGATTCTCATTGACCACAAAGTAGAAGGCGCAAACGACCTTGGTGAAAGCTGCAATGAAGGTTATCTGTTAGGTTTGAGAGGTTTAATTTGTCTAGTCATGACCAAAGTACCTTATAGAAGTATTAGTCACAAAATTTGTGACATATTAGCCCAAATTTTTAATCGTTGGTGATGTAGCGATCGCAAATTCAAGTATTTTAACGGGACTTAAACAAAATTGAGGCAGAAACAAGCCTCAAACCCATACAGGGCAAGGAAAATACACCAAAAGACCAAAAATGCTTGAAACCCAGATATATCAAGAAACTAGGCAAAACGATGGAGGAACCCTCCTCCGGTTTGCTCGTTTTCAAGAGCGAAGAATGCGACTAGAAAAAAACAAGCGATCACTTTTGCATCAAAAGTATTAAAAATCTGCAATGTCTGTATTCTGTGTTAAATATACTCCTCCTTCCTTTAACCTAGGTGTTTTGGCAATGGATTGATCCAATTGCACGGGTTTAAAGGTTTGCAACCAGCGATAGTTTCCACGAACAGCAACAAACTTGCCAAGGGATTTTATAGACAGTTCCGTTAACAGGTGATTTAAAAGTGTCGGGCGAACGGGAAGAGTAACATCAATGCTATGACACTCAGTAAGGGAGTAAAGTTTTCTTCTTTGAAAAACAAGGCGTCCGCAACGCGCGTCCGGTCGCTTTTAAGCCACTGTCACTGTTTCCGAGTAGCCTCACCGCGAGTTCCCGGATTCGATGATCTCAATCACATTCTTGCCAATAGTATTTCCGCTTTCGGTAGTTTCATGCGCTGCGGCGATCTCATCCAGAGAAAAGCGTTTATAAATGGGGTGTCTGAGTATTCCCTCTTCTAGACACTTGGTAATGTCAGCAATTGCTGACTTATGGGCTTCCTCCGGCATGAAGAAGACACCGACGAAATGAACTGTAGAAGACTTGAGTACTAACGGCGTAAACGGGATAGTTACATTATCGCTAGCATCAGAAGCGTAGGCAGCTATGATACCGTTCGGCTTAAGAATACTGTGGTCAATATTAATGTTGATCGCAAACTCAACTTCGACGATTCTATCGACACCTTGATCGTCTGTAATTTCCTTAACGCGCTTAGCTACATCTTCAGTTTTGTAGTTAATGACATAATCAGCACCGAGATCGTGTACAAGATTAAACTTTTTCGCTTCGCCAACAGTTGCAATTACGGTTGCTCCACCCCATTTAGCAAGCCCAATCGCGTATTGACCAACTCCACCAGAGCCGCCTTGAATCAGGATTGTTTTACCACTGATAGATCCATCCTGAAATAGACAACGGTGTGCAGTCATTGCAGGTACGCCAAGACAAGCACCTTCGACAAAGGTTGTTTTTTCAGGCAACCGCACCGCTCGCTTACTTGGTATTGCAATATATTCACCGGCAGTACCAAAGGCTCGGTTAAGTCTACCATTGTAGACCCAAACGCGCTCTCCCATGCGGGCTTCGTCTACCCCTTCACCAACGGCTTCAATAATGCCTGCCCCATCGTCGTGAGGTATGATGCGAGAATACTTGGATACTCCAATATATCGCCCACTTCGACGCTTTATATCAACCGGATTAACGCCGGAAGCATATACCCGAACCAACACCTCGTCAGCACCAAGTTTGGGTATATCCATCTCTCCAACTTGAAGAACGCTACGAGCCACCCCTGTGGTTTCGTACCAAGCTGCCTTCATTGTTGTCTTCTGATTCATTTTTTTCTCCAGTCAATTTCTCTTGTTATTTGCTATTTACTTGGTTAAAACTCACACAAATAACAGGCTTGTGTTGAATGTTACAAAGTTCCGCCATCAATTGTGAGTGCTGTTCCAGTAGTAAATCCACTATTCATTAAATAAAGATAGGTTTGAGCAATTTCCTCTGGCGTACCAATGCGTCCCACAAGTAATTCTTTGCCAACCTTTCCATACATCTGGTGACGTTCTTGTAACGGAAACTTGCCCCAGAGGTCGGTATCAATCATTCCTGGACGAACAACATTGACTCTAACTGGGGCAAGTTCAACAGCCAAAGTTTTGCTCAGGGCTTCAACAGCCCCATTAATACAAGCAAGTGCTGAAGTACCTTTACTTGCACTGCCACTACCTGAGGTAAGAGTAATTGAACCGTTACGTTTGATTCTTGTAGCACCGTACTGAATACACAAATACTGCCCCCAGAACTTCGTCTCAAAAATCCTTCTGACGTATGATAAGTCTGATTGCAAAAACGGGGTGAAAGTTACTGGCTCTCCAGGTGTCAGTACTAAATGATCGAATTCTCCAATTCGGTCAAATAGTGACTGAATTGATTGTTCATTTGTAACATTAGCGGTATATCCTTCAACCACTCCCTTGATTACAGTCTTAGCTTGTTCAACTTTGTCTTGGCTGCGTGAGGCAACCACGACGGAGGTCCCTTGTAATGCAACGGCTTTAGCTACCGCCAAGCCAATCCCAGCTGTGCCACCAACTATCACAACCTTTTGATTTTCCAGTGTCATGTGCTTCTTCTCATTGCCAATACACCTGCCTTACTAGCAAGTATGAGAGGTTCAAGCAGAATTAATCTTTCAGATTTTGACTTTATTTTCATAAATTCTTGCTGTCTGATCGGAGAGTTTTAGGGGTAATCCCAATCAGCCGCTTGAAGTGGTATGTTAGATGACTGTGATTCGCAAATCCTACCTGGGAAGCGATCTGTGCGATATTAGATTTCCCTTGACTCAAAAGACGCTTTGCTTCCTCAACGCGGCATCGGATAACATACTGATGTGGGGTCATACCCGTTGATTGTTTAAATAAACGCGCAAAGTGAGAGGGGCTTAAGTGTACTGCTGCCGCTATGTCGGCAAGTGCTAAATCCTCGTCCAGGTGGTTGAGAATGTATTCAGTGGCTTGTCGTAAAGTGTAGCGGCTCAGTCCACCAGTTACTTCAGGCGCAAGATGTTTAAAAGCGGAGTAATGTCGTAGGAGGTGGAGTGCCAGTATATTAGCCAGGGACTCGACATAGAGTTGGCCGCCTAAACCTTCAGACTTAAGTTCAGCCAACAACGACATTCCGATATGTTCCAAGTGCTGATCGCGCACGGAAAAGCTGCTTGCCAACTCAATTTGCCTAGTGGCAATTTCTGTTTCTTGTGCTACTGCTTGCAAAAACTGCGGCTCGACATGAATGTGTAGACAGCCGTTACTTTTGTTCCAGCGCCATTGGCTGTGTTGACCTGCTGGCATGAGGTTAATATCCCCTGGTAAATGATGCCTTTCGTACACTCGCCCATCACGCGCTTGCATCAGAAGATGTGGGTTATCTAAGGCTAAGGTAATGAGGTGGTAAGAAAGTGCAGGTAGGTTAAGTTCTCGAGGTTCCTGTTGCCAATGTTCAACCACAATTCCATTCCACCCCTTTTGTACGCTAGAGTGAATCGGGCTAGTGTGAGACAATTTGTCAAAATCTGGGGGTAGTATCACATCTTTTGCCACAGTGGTGATTAGTAGATATATTTTGACATACAGATCATCAATAGATTAGTTGAATGGTGAGATCGGGAGCATCCCAATTTAAAAAAAAGGCAGAAGGGAGAAAATTACGGGAGCAAGTAACTATGGCGAAGTAATTTGGCTCGTTAATCTTGCGATTCGTCCTCCCAACAAAGAAATCCGCATAAATAAACCAAACGCCTTTATTCGCTGGGAGGGAACTTCAGATTTAAACGAACTAAGCGAATTTCTGTGCGTTGGTTGCGTTTGTCTTGGGGAGAAATGCTTGCTAGGGGCTGTTTAGAACTTTTACCCACAGCCGTAATCTTGTGCTTGAGACCGCGCGAACGCAGATAGTCTGCCACAGCTTCTGCCCGTTTTTGACTTAAGGCTTGGTTAAAGTCAGGCTTGCCAAACCCAGAAGTATGACCAATCACCCGTATGCCAATTGTTCGTTGGTCAAATTCTGCAATCACCTCAGCTAGTTTACTTAGGGTTTGCTTGCTTTCATCGGTAATCTGATTAGAGTCGGTCGCGAATTTTACTTCTCCTTTCACTAACAAGTTACCGACATCAGTGGTGCTTTTAACCTGGTTAGGATTGATAGAAGGACTAGCAGAGATTGTTGTGCCTTGCCCTTCCATTTTTTTTGCAAGTTCTGCGTTATCGACACGTATCAAATCAATCAAGTTTTGAGTGTTTTTCGCCGCTTTGTCAATCAATGCTGAGGTATACAACTGATGTGGGTTTTGAGGAACTTCATTCAGTCTAGCTGCCAGCGTCAGCACCGCCGCAGTAGAGTCAATTCGTTTAGCTAGTGTTCCATTTGTCATCCAGTCTCGTGCTTCAATAGATGTAAAAAAATCAATACCTTGCAAAACTGCCACAGCATCAGGTGTAGATAGTTTACCATCAAGAGCAATTTGCGCCAGCACTCGTGAAGCATCGAGGGTACTGACATCGATGTGGCGGTAATAAGCTGCCAGGAAATTGGAAATCTTCTCAGGTTGGGACTCAATCAGACGGTCGGAGCCAACAATCACATTTACAATTGCTCCTGGTACATCTTTACTAGATAAAATCACTGTGTACCCATTCTGCCGTGCAGTAGTGACGTAAGGCTCTCTCAGTACAGCAAGCGCTACATTCTGATTGGGGTCTTGCAAGAGTTTCCAGGCATCCTCAGCATCTGTCACCCTTTTAATTTGGAAATCTGACAGTTTAAAAGCCTCAAATTTGCTATTCAGAAGTAATGCCAAGTATTCACTCTCAGTATCACCAGCAAATGTAATTGTTAACTGCTGTCTTTGGGAGCGTGCTTGTTGTAACAATTGAGTTAGATCCACCAGTGACTTCAAATTAGGATACTTTTTCGTATTCAGGACAACTGCATCTGCTCCAACTGTAGTGTCAATCAAGCCGATAATTTTACCATCAGGCTTTTGTTTCAGAAACTGATCAAGCGTCGTTAGCACCACGTCAGCTTCCCCCTGATTGAAACGCTCAACCCGCCTAGCCGGATTGAGTTCATCTTCATAACGCACGTTGAATCCAACTTCTTGGACTGATGCTAGAAAATCCCGACTGCGAAAAGTACTGTAACTACTGAAGGTATCCCCCAAAATTTTTAACTGATTAGTCGCTGATTGATTTGGAATTTTTTTTTCTACACCTGAACTTAATACTGAACGGGTCGTTAACTGATCTACCAACCACATGATGCCTAAGCTAAAAGCAAAAAAACCCAGAGCCAGAGCCAATACTATTACAACCAAATTTTCACGCTTCTTCATAAAACCTCAGTCAATGGTTGTATTTCATTCGGGAACGTATTAAACTCGCATCATATTAACAAAAAGTTGGTAGTGTGCTTTTAAAGCTATTTTCAAAGTTCAGATGCTCGAATATGAAATTCGCGTGCAACCTAGACGTACAAATTTATTAATTTATTTGTAGTTCGTGCCATTGTTCAATTATTTCAAATACGAGCATTAACTATAACTGTGTATCAGCTGCTTTTGAGTGAAACAAGTGTATGAATATTCGGCAATTTGTAAAGTTATTTAAAGTTAGTGCGATCGCATCATTACTTTGAAAGAAATATTATCTTGTAGTAGTATTTAATTTTGATGAGAAGAAAACTTACTATAGAGATTTAACTATCTCTAGAATTTCGATTTGATATTGATAATTAATTTCATTCTCTCAAGAATGAATCCTTACCTTTTGAAATGGTTGTGCAAACCTAGAAGCCTGCGTTAGGGCTTACGGCTATAACGCAGGAGAACGTTACTAATTGCACTACCACTTTTTATAGGGCAGAAACTTACCGGACATAATTACCTTGACGCGATCACCAAGGTGTGCGCACGGCGGGGGCAGAAAAATCTCCGATTTTTCTGCTGGCGGCTCCGCCGCCGCTGCAAGGCGCTTCCGCCTTGCAGCCATCCCCGAATAAAGTGCGATCGCCCTTGAGGTCTTCTTCTTTTTCAATATCCAGGGTGAAGTCAATTGCACTCATAATGCCGTCACCAAATTTCTCATGAATAATTTCTTTGATCGGCATTCCGTACACTTGCATGATTTCGTAAAATCGATAAATCAATGGATCGGTGGCCCTGATTCAAATAGGCGGGGATTCTTAAAAGATGTTACGAGGCAGACTGAAGTCGCGACTCCTCTAGCATTCGGGTTTCTCGAGAAAGATGCTGCTCCATCTTTGCCTTCAACTCGTGATAGCCAGGTTGTCGATTTAGGTTTTCTCGATTTCGAGGATGGGGAAAAGGCACTTCCAAGACTTGGGCAATTTTGGCGGCTGGACTACGTGTCATCATCACGATCTGGTCTGATAAAAGTAACGCCTCATCAATACTGTGGGTAATCATCACCACAGTCTTGCGCTGAGTATCCCAAATGCGTTGAATTTCATCCTGCAAAAAGCTCCTCGTCAAGGCGTCGAGCGCTGCAAACGGCTCATCCATCAGCAAAATTTCCGGGTTGATTGCCAAAGCTCTAGCAATACCAACCCGCTGTTTCATACCACCAGATAATTCATGGGGGTGCTTGCGTTCTGAACCATTAAGCCTTACTAAATTAATTACCTCGTTGACCAATTTTTTTTGCTGGGCTAATGGCATTTTCGGATATACCGTTTCTATGGCAAAGCGAATATTTTCGGCGACACTCATCCAAGGCATTAAAGCATAATTTTGAAACACTACACCCCGGTCAGGTCCGGGTCTTTTAATTTCTACTCCATTTAGTACCACCGAACCCTGAGTCGGTGCAGTCAGTCCGGCAATAATGTTCAGTAGAGTAGATTTGCCACAGCCAGAAGGTCCGATAATGGAAACGAAGGTATTGGCGGCAATCTCCAAATTAATATCATTTAGCGCCACAAAATCTGCCGAAGTGCGCCGCAGCAATTTATCCTGCCAACTGCTTCGTCCCGAAAAGACCTTGGAGACATTTTTGAGTGCTAATTGGGCGATGCCCGCAGGGCATGAGCTAGCGCCCATCACACTTGTTGTTGTATTATTAGGCGTATCGAAGCGCTCCGAAACCATATAAATAGTAATCGCTATTAGGTATTGAAATTAAAGGAAACCCAGATTTGCAGTAAAGCCAATAGGCGATCAAGAATAATTCCCACCAACCCAATCACCATGATCGCTGTAATGATACTGGTAATACTGAGGTTATTCCACTCATTCCAGACAAAGCTACCCAAACCAATACCGCCTACAATCATCTCGGCTGCCACAATTACCAGCCAAGAAATGCCGATGCTGATCCGCAATCCGGCTACTATGTTGGGGGCAGCCGCTGGCAAGATTACTTTCGTGATTGTCCGCCAACGGGAAGCACCCAAAGTCCGCGCTACATCTAGATAGGCAGGAGCCACATTACTGACGCCAAACTTGGTATTAATTAAGGTGGGCCAAATACAGGTAATGGCAATGACAAATAAAGCGGTTCCCTCAGAACTTTTTAAGATTCCCAATCCTAGAGGCAACCAAGCTAGGGGAGAAACAGGACGCAGCAATTGAATGAAAGGGTCAACTGCTTTCGATACTACTGGCGACAAACCAATTAAAACGCCCAAAGGAATGGCAATTGCTGAACCCACAAAAAATCCCAGTAGCACCCGCCGCAAACTAAAAAGAAGATGCCAACCAATACCTTTATCGTTGGGACCGTTGTCGTAAAATGGGTCTGTAATCCAGCCCCAAAAGTCAGTGATAGTACGGCTAGCAGAGGGCATAACTGAAGAAAATATCCGCAGTTGCACCCCTAACTCCCAAATCAAAAGAATCAGACCTAGCAGCAGAAAAAATAAAGCCAATGCTTGCAGGTTCTGATTTTGCAGCAAAGATTGCCGCCGGGATGTAATTTGAATTGGACGGGAATTTTCTAGCATACAGCCTAAACTCTAAACCGCTTGATTTGGTCTTGCACGTAAGTTTTGGCGTTCTTGGGGTCGAACGCGCCATACTTGAGGTTTTCGACTCGCAAGCTTTCTTGGGGCGGAGTTTGACCGAGTTCCTTCGCCAGTTCCCGCGCTAGGTCAGTTTGAAAAATTTCGGCAATTTGAGTATAGTTAGCCTTTTCTTCTGGCATTAACTGCCAGCGCTCCATCTGAGAGGAGATCCAGTAGGCAAAACTTTTCCAAGGGTAGGGGTCAAATTCTACCCGGTTGGGTACTTGCAGCTTGTTACCCAAACCATCTTCAAAATTGCCTGTTAAAACTGCTTTCAGCACTGGTTCTGGCTGATTGAGATACTTGCGACCAGCAACTTCTTCAGCAACTTGCTCTCGGTTTTTGCTGTCGTTGGCGTAGAGAGCTGCTTCGATAATTGCTTTGTTCACCGCCCGGAAGGTGTTGGGGTGAGTATCTATCCATTTTTGGCTGGCGGCAAAAGCACAGCAGGGATGTCCAGGCCAAAGGTCTTTAGTCAAAAGGTGAATAAAGCCAATTTTTTCAAAGACAGCCCGTTGCCCAAAGTTATCTGGCATCAAAAATGCATCTATTTGTCCCGCAGCCATTTTGGCAACCGAGTCTGGAGGTGGAATGATTTCAATTTTCACATCCTTGTCGGGATTTACGCCCGCTTCTGCTAAGTAATAACGCAGTAGTAAATTATGCATTGAGAAGGGGAAAGGCGCACCAATAGTCATTCCTTTGAAGTCGGCTGCACCTTTGACCTTATCTTTATGCTTGAGGGCGACGGCGATTGATTGACCGTTGATGTTCTCAATACTGGCAAGTTTAATGGGAAAGGCTGCACTCCCTAAACCCAACGAGATGGCGATTGGCATCGGTGACAACATATGGTAAGCATCTAGTTCACCAGCGATCGCAGATTCTCTCACTGCTGCCCAGTTTGGCATTTTCTTTAGCGTCACATTCAATCCATGCTTTTTGTAAAAGCCCAAAGGTTCCGACAAAACGATTGGGGTGGCGCAGACAATGGGAATAAAGCCAATAGTCAGGTCAGTTTTTTCTAGTTTGAGATTGGAAGATGTTGAGGTTGGTGTGAGTGAGGTTGATTGCTGAGAATTTTTCTGATTGAGGCAACTAGCCAATGTAACTACAGCGGCTGCGGCTGCAACTTTTGTCAAAAAATCTCGACGTCGGAACTTACTGCTACGAATGGTGTCCCCAAAAAATTCTGCTGCTTTGGGGCCAAAAGCTGCTGTAAACGCTTCCTCTAGTCCACCCGCTTGTTTGATCAAGTCGTTACACAGTTGCCGCTGTTGCGGGTCTGCACCCCTAAGCATTTGCAGTAATAATGCTTCTTTAAATTCTGCATGGGTAAAATTTTCAGCTAATTGCAGCGTTTGGGGTTGATAATGCCCCATGTTGTAATAATCATCGATTAAATCAACTGGGTCTTGGGGCATACCTTCTATAAATTGCCAATGGTCTTCTGGTGCATGAAGACCACCACAAAAACAATTAACCAAGTTATCTAGGGAGTATACACCACTATTTTTCAAAGAATTTAGCAATGTTGATGTCATTTGTGCTAAAGCATGAAGAGTTACAGTGATATTTATCAATTAATGACTTTTCCACACCTGTTTATAATTTGCTTAACATTTGTTTGAGTTGTTTGAGAGCAGGTGTGACAATCGCTATAAAATAAGATTCACGCAACTTTCTTTCCACCTTGTTACCTTGTAAATATCCTCTGGCTCCTGCGTGTAGCATGGCAGAATTGGCAGCTTTGAGGGATAATTCAGCTATCGCAATCCGAGCGAGAATAACTTCTTTAAACAAGTCGGAATTTATGGGTTGTTGTTGTGAACTTATAGAGTCAGCTAAGGCATAGGTTTGATTTTGAGCCATCTGTAAAGCTGTCGCAATATCTTCTACTTGCTCATCCAAAAAAGAATTAACGTGTAAGAGCCTCTGGTTAGCATGTTCCATAATTTCGATACAGCCCGCTACTAGTCCCAAGCCCAAACCAACTTGAGTCAATATGAAACCGGGGCGGATACGTTGAACATATTCACTGCAAGGTGCAGCCAAAATCAGTTCATCAGGGACAAAAACATCCCTGAAAATACAACTAAACGTATTACTGCCTTCCAGGGCAATAAAATGAGCGTTGCATCTGAGCGACAGCCCGCTTAAGCGATCGCTGACTATTGCCATAATTATTTCTTGTGAATTGGCAATACTAGCAGCGATGCCAAAGTAATGTCCTGGTCCCAAATTAGAAACCCACGGCAACATTCCATTCAAAACATATCCCCCCGGTTGAGGCTCTGCAACCAAGGCGATTTTCTCAATTCCAGCAAAATGTTTCATCGGGTTGGACAAACCCGTGCCACCCAGTACAATTCCTTTCGCAACTTGGGGTAATATTTGTTGCTTGAGATATTCATTCTCACTGTTGTGCATATACCAAGCGCAGGCAATCTGACACCAAGTTATGAAACCCGTGCAAAGGCACTCAGTGGAGATTGCCTCAATCACTTGAATTGCAGATTTTAGCCCTTTGCTTTGACCACCAAATTGGCGTGAAACTGCCTGTCCAAATCCACCGAGGGCACCCACCAAATGCATGAAATCGCGAGGATACTCACCTTTTAGGTCAATATCTTGAACTTTTGGGGCTAATTTTGTGGCGATCGCTGCCTTCAATTCTACAAGCACAGAATCTGTGGATAACGCCGGTTCTACGGGAACACTGGGAATAGAAGCCATGAAAATTCTCCGACGTAGACATGGTTTAACCAGGCTGAACCTGAATTCAAAGGGAACGGGGAACTCTTAACAGGGAACAGTGACAGCGGCTTAAAAGCGTGGGATTGAAATAAGGACGCCAAGACTCTGGGCAACAATCGCGTCAAAATTTTTTTTCTGACGCTTGCTTTAAAACGAGCGCTTTCTGCAAGTTTTTTTTATGTTAAGAGTTCTCTGTTAAGAGTTGCCTGTTGCCTGTTCCCTTCTTTGAAAGTTTCAAGTTATTGTTGTGCGCAACAAGCACAAAAAACAATATCTACGCTAAAGAAACTTCCATGTTTACAGGATTGCGGAGTGTATTGGCAACTGGAGACCAGAAATTTGAGTGGGCAACTAAATCCTCCAACTCTTGACGACTGGCATTGCCATCCAGGTCAACAGACACCCGAATATCTGTAAATCCCAGCCGTTTTTGGGATAAGTCGCCAATTCCCCAAACACCTGTAATATTGATATCTCCTTCCAGTTCCAGTTCCAGCTTGGTTAGCGTAATTCCTCGCATGATGGCGTTAGCATGAATACCAACCGACAGACAAGAACCCAAAGCTGCCAGCACTGCTTCTGAAGGATTAGGAGCTGTATCTTGTCCCAATAAGCTTGGTGGTTCGTCAATCACGTGGGCTGGCAGGTCACGGACATAGTTCAGGTTACGGAACTGCCCTTCACAAACAGTTTTTATCTTCAGGGATTTAACAACATTGGGATTACTTTTGGCTTTGGCTGCTAAGTCTTCCAAACCTTCTAAGCTCACTGGGCGCAGGGGTGCTGCCATCTGTTCGTTGACCGCAAAAGTTTCAGACATAAGCGTGATTCAACCAGAATATACGTCAGCATCTAGTAATTAATCAACATCGTAGCATCAGGTGAATACAGAGAGAGGAAATGATGTGCGTATGAGGGCAGCAAACCGCTTTTGTTCTACAATTTCATAGACCTGCAATCGTTTCTGTACGTGACAAGCTTGCTGGTAAACCAAACACTTCGGCACCGCCAAACAGTTGCAAGGCTCGTTTGGCAAAGGAATCATCCACCAGTTCTTGAGCAACTTGCTTGGGCTGCAACTGCCGAATAAACGTATTATCTCCCCCAACAACCGTTTTTTGGAGCAAGCGCACCAGTTCTTCAGTATAGGAAGGAAAGGGGTAGGGTTGAAAATTAATTCGATAACTGCGCCAATTTGGATGCTGAATTGCCCCCTGCTTGCCGTAAAAGTCTAGGTCGTAATAGGTAAGTGCTCGTTGTAGTGGAAGTAGAGGATGAGGTGTATACTTTCCCCCTTCTTTGGAAAGGATTTCTGCTACAGATGTGCGGTTATCCCGCATCCAATGCTGAGCCTGAACCAGGGCATTGACCACGCGTTGAGTCCATTCTGGATGCTCGTTCACATTCGCTTCATGCACGCAGACTACACAACAGGCATGGTCTTTCCAAACATCACCAGTAAACCGGAGGATTTTGCCGACTTTCAGGCTTTCGGCTAAGGCATTGAACGGCTCTGCGACAATGTAACCACTGATGGTTTTTTTTGTCAGAGCTGAAACCATCTCTGGTGGTGGTACTACTACCAAGTTGACTTGATCCTCCTTGACAGCATTATTTGAAGAGCGAACAACCTTCAGTCCTTGCTGCTGGAGTAGTTGTTGTAGGACTACATTGTGAATCGAATACCAGTAGGGAACTGCGATCGTCAAACCGCCTAACTCTTGAGGTTTTTCAATATTCGGTAGAACAGTTAAAGCAGATCCGTTGGTGTGATTCCAAGCCACGATTTTGGTCGGGAAGTTGTAACCGTAACGCAACCAAATGGCGGTAGGCATTAACACATGAATGACATTGACCTGCCGTGCTAGAAAAGCATCAACAATCTTTGCCCAAGAACCAAACATCTGTGGCTGTTCTACATGAAGCCCTTGGGCTTCATAAAACTTTTTGGCATGAGCAACCAACAGCGGAGAAGAATCAATGATGGGCAGATAGCCAATCTTCACGGGTTGGTCATCGCTCTTATTAGCTATCCTAATACCAGGGGAGGTACTCTGCTGGCAACCACCTGTACCTAGAGTCACTCCCAAAGAGGCAGCAAATTGACTGGTGAACTGGAGAAATTCGCGACGGCTCATGCCACAGCAAGTGCAGTTCCAGTTCATAGCGGACCTCCGATTGTGGTTACAGTATGGAGAGCTGATTTTTGATGCATGACATTTGACAATGTTTCCATAATGTTATTTTTATACTAAGTTGTTACCGCTGATGATGAATACATCTTTTGAGTGCGATACGCTTTGAGCGCTCTTGTAATCTGGCTTATCGCTCGTCACAGCATATCTTGATGCTCAATCCCATTCTCAGATTTGGACGCGATCGCTCCAAAGTAGTTTTCACATTCG
>JBHYDF010000128.1:0-24099 GCA_051861145.1 Nostocaceae cyanobacterium | reverse complement strand
TGGAATGCTTATGTACGGACTGATTACCGCGATTCAGCACTCAACGAATCGCACTAAAAACTCTTTCTTGAAATAAGAGCGCTGTATTTCTCGTACTACGTACCTAGAACACCAATTCAGTAATGCTAAAAGAACCTCTCCCCCAACCCCTCCCCTACGAGGGGAGGGGAGTTTGGCTCCCCCTTCCCTCGTAGGGAAGGGGGCTGGGGGGTTAGGTTTTTGATTACTGAATCGATGCTCTAGAAATACGTCTTTTTTCTTTGCGACCTGTTTTAAAACAGGGGCTTGTATAGCCCTTCGGGCGGGGAAAAGGGGAAAGGGAAAAGGGGAAAGGAAATATCTAAAAAATCTCATTCCCCTTTCCCCCTTACCAAAACAATTAAAAATTAAAAATTATAAATTAAAAATTGAAGATTAAGAAATAACCAATTTTGAATTAATAAATTTAGGTTTAAAGCACCATTATTTATTTATGGAAAAGGGACTCATATTTTTGACAAGACCAAAATGCTGTGGAAAAAAGCGCCCCTTACTCTACGCCCCGCTCATTAATTTATGGGGATTGTAATTTTTAATTTTTAATTTTTAATTTTTAATTTCCCCGAAGGGGTTGACCCCTTCCCCCTGCCCCTTATCCCCAGAGGGGACCCCACCTTCCCCTTTCCTCTTTTTCGGTCAAATTGTAAACGATTGAATTTCCGTATTGTACCATTGTCGTTGGTAGCGTTCAATAACTAAAGGACGGATAATGAATTTGGGCAGATGACCACCTTTAACATCAATGCGCAGACAAGAATAGGGTCGCCGTTTATGGGAACCGTGTCCATTACGACCTACGAATAAATGCGATCGCGCTACTAATTTTTGTTCTTCTTTACCTGCATCCCTAAAAGTCTCTAGCAAATCTGTCCCCTCTACCCGCTGGCGTCGTAAACTATAGCCACTACCACCACAGACTATCCAGTTAATATTACTGTCACCGTGACCTGTGTCCATCGTCTGCAAATATTCTAAGCAGTGAGCGTGACCGTTCAAAACTAAATCTACCAAGGGACGACCAGCAGCTTTGTCATTCACCGCTTTTGCTACCGCATCGAGTACATCACGCAAGCGGTTACGGACTGCTAAAGTCTGTCCCTGTCCCCACTTCGTCGCTTCTGTAACGTAAGGAGGATGGTGAAAATAAATTACTCTTCCCCTTACTTCTTGGGTATGCCAAGATTCTATCAGCCGCTGTTTCAGCCAGTCCAGTTGTTCGTAGTCTATTACGGTTGTTTGGTCAGAATTCAGTTGTTTGTCGATATCAACTATTATTTCCTCAATTTGTGACAATTTAACTTGCAAATCGTCCAATTGCTCAGCCTCGCTAGGATTATCGGGGTTAAGTTGGTTAGAAGTTTCTATAATTTCTTGCTGTTGCTTCTCCATCTCGGCGCGGCGCTTTTCTAATTCCCGGCGATCGGCTTCTCCTTCCTGTGTTGCTGGTAATGGCGGCGGATCGTTGAACGTATTAGAATCTAACGCAAAGAAGTCAATCCCGCCATAGCGGAAGGTGTAGTAACGGTTGGGTAGGCGAGTAAAATATTTTGGTTGGTAACGCAGACATCGACCCGTTTCGGTTTTGGCTGTGTAGTGTACGTCCAAGTGACGACCTAAATCTTGTGGTAGCATGAACGCTTTTAAATAGTCCAGAAATGCCCGTGCATAGGCATCACCTTGCCATGAACCATGCCAACCAACATCTAAATCGAGCTTTGAACCAATCAAACGACGCAGTGGTAATGTTACCGCAGATATAAAACCATAGACAAGCGGCAAGTCGTAGTAATCATGATTTCCGGGTACGGGTAGAATGGGTAAGCGAAAAACCATTTTGTCATAAGCAATACTTTTGGGCTGGTCTCCGCCTAAGAGAAATTCTTGGTAAGGTAGAATGAAGTTTTGTTGGTAGTATTCACTCGACCCTACTAAATAGATCACATCGCCCGTATGTAGCATAAAACGGCATTCATCGTGATGGGGAAGCATTAGTTCTGCTACCTGCCGTTGGGGGTTGTGTGTGCGGTGGGTTCCAGCACCACTGTCACCCACAACCAAAAACGAGAACTCTGCTTCATCTGCTTGACCATCGTCTAACACCAGGCGTGTTTGGTCAATTGTGCGTTGAACAATTTGCGGATCTTGCCACCGCACCCGCTGGTTCATCTTGCGAATTTTATCGGCGATCGCCGGTTCAGATATAAGTTTCAATGTTATTTACTCCTTAGTCATTGGTCATTGGTCATTGGTCATTGGTTATTAGTTTTTTGTAAATTGTAATTACTGTTTGCTTAGAAATTATTTATACCAAAATGACAGCATGATTTTATTTTGGCGCGATCGCTGCTTTGTTCTCATCAACCCTAAGCAAAGTGTTTGTAAATTCTACTGTTGATATTTTGAGCAAAAATGTCGAAAAGCCACAAATTTCCTCCTGCTAAAAGAAGATTTATGACATCTTGCACGCTTACGCAAAAAGCCTAAAATTAGCCCGAAATTTATTTCCGGGCTAAAAGCGCGCATTCGGTTAAAAACCGACTGGTTAAGATTGTTAACCCATTAAAATGGGTTTAAGCTGTAAGCCGGAAATTTATTTCCAGGCTTTTCGCAATTGGTAAGTCCAGCGCTCTCCGGCGGGTTTCCCAACCTAGGCGACTGGTGAGGCAGTTGCGGTGGACGGGTTCCCCGGCATAAGCAAACTGCCTCTCCCGTTGGGCGAACCCGAAGGATGCAAGACATCAGATTTGCAACAACGTACCAATCAAATTAACTTATAAAAATAGTGACTTGTGCATAAGTACACTTTAACTTCACCTATTAATTTAAATAGAAGAGTTCGCTCTGATAAAATATGCATTTAATACATATTTATTTGAGTTTGTCAAGCTTGATTTTGTGTTTCAAAACCATCTCGTTCTATTTTTCTTTGAGAATTTCCTCTCAACAAAGGCATTTACTCTGTTTTAGGTGACGTTGATGAAACAGCAAGCAAGCAAACGAATCCGGGGTGTAATCCTCACCCTGAAAGGCTGGGATAAATTTCAGGCTGCCAAAACTCAAGCCGAGTTTGATGAGAATGGTGGAGACTGCTTTTGTTTAGAAGAACTTAGCGATCGCACTCGTTTATCTTTGCACACTATTTCCAGGATATTAGGACGCTTGGAGCCAGTAGATAAAAGTTCCTTACAGTCTGCCTTCGCTGCCTTTGGGTTGGAATTGTGTCAACCCCTTCGGGAAAATTAAAAATTAAAAATTAAAAATTACAATCCCCATAAATTAATGAGCGGGGCGTAGAGTAAGGGGCGCTTTTTTCCTCGCACTACGTGTCTTGTCAAAAATATGAGTCCCTTTTCCATAAATAAATAATGGTGCTTTAAACCTAAATTTATTAATTCAAAATTGGTTATTTCTTAATCTTCAATTTTTAATTTTTAATTTTTAATTTTTAATTTTTAATTGTTTCGGTAAGCCGTCGCTAGCTCTGATATGGTGTCTTATAGCCCATTGGAGTTATCTGCATACTCAGGCAGCATCACCACCTGATTGGGGTCAAGCGGCACAAACTGCCCTTGAATCTATCTTCCCCGAAGTAGTCGTGTCTCTTCTTTTACTTGAAATTGAACGCCTAGCTCCCCTTGCACTTAGTTGTGGTTTTGACATTCATACTTCCAGGTGCAAGATGTGAGTTTAGTTTTTTTAGCACCTCTGTAACCAGTTCGTGAGGCTTAAAAGAACGATTGCTTATCGAATCTACCAAATAAGGTTTATTATTTTCACCCAATGCCAACTTAAAATTCCGTCGATATCGACGAATATCCTGTAGTCGATGATTCTCTGCTGCCTGACCCACCAGCACTTGCCCCTGCTCAGTTAAATAAATTCTAGAAGGGAATAAGTAGCTGTTGTTTAGAGGATCTTGTACCAGTTTGATTGTGTTATTAAGTATCAGTGCAGCGCTGGAATTAGAAGTACCAAAATCTATATTAATTAACATGTAAGTAAATTCAGCAAGCAAACCGCAGTTTGTTTTCTCAATTAGCTGAAATGCTTTCTCATTTCAGTAGATTCCGCAAGCAAACCGCAGTTTGTTTTCTCAATTAGCTGAAATGCTTTCTCATTTCAGTAGATTTAGCAAGCAAATCGCAGTTTGTTTTCTCCTAAAGGTGTTTTGCGCAAGCAAACCGCAGTTTGCTTTCTCAATTAGCTGAAATGCTTTCTCATTTCAGTAAATCGCGCATTGATGACAACTATCGCTTGTAGCAAAAGCTATTGTAGATTTGCCGGAATTCTCTCAGGCTGATCGATACGGATATTTTTTAAAGTAAAGAATATTAACCGTACTATATTACAAGGTGCGTATCATGACTCGCAGAAAAAGAAGCTCTCTAGTGTTACAAAAAGCAGTGCGTCGTGCAGCTGGTATGAACTCAATTGATCCGAATTTAGATTTGGGCAATGGACTCACCCTATCTGCGTTCTCAACTCTAATTGAGACAATGCAAACTAAAGAGAACGCATACAACAGCGCCCTTGCTAACCTAGATAAATTGTACCGTGAAATGCTCCAAACAGAGCGTGAGTTAGGAGATATGACAGAGCATATGCTGATGGGAGTTGGTGTTCGATATGGTAAAAGCAGTGTAGAGTATGGCATGGCGGGAGGAGTTCCTAAGAATCAACGCCGCAAGGGACTGCGAGGTGAGTCGCCAACTTCTAGTTCACAGCAACCGTCATTTGTTGCCAGTGTAGACGGTAACGGAAATGGAAACAAACCAGCAGTGACAAGCTAGGATGCACACTATGACACAAATTTTGTAAAGTGCAAATCTTGCGATACGCGATCACGTTAAGCAGTCTTGCTTATCGCCTTGATGAGAACCTGTAATTACGCACAAGCGCGATCGCAGGAATTAGCAGTTATTAACTTGATTTGAAATAATTTTGAATTTTGCGGGCGTTGAATTTTGAATTAAGCGAAGGGGTTGACTTGCCTCTGCACAGATATAGTCAGATATAGTCATAATATGAGTTAAAGGTGATATTTTCGTTAATATTGTCAGATTCAATTGGTGTTAGTTGTTCCTCTTTAATGTGTATGTGGATGTAGTAGTTACCATCAGGATGCTTACACAATTGAGCAGACGTTGGTTTACGTCCTTTAAGTTTGCCTCGTTGATAGTTGCCAACATCAAGTTTAATGTGTTCCCTGCCATTCATCAAAGTCAAACTAACAGTCCAATCTTTCTCTCTGAAAGCAAAGATTCGAGTATCATAATCAACCGACGTGGGATTAAATGCTTGAACTGGTTTATCTTGTTGTTTGGCGGTTTTGCGATTAGCCCCAACCCTAGCACAAGCACGAACAGCCAGATTTGAACTCAGTCCAAACAAAGCGCGAAGTTCATTGTACACAATGTTTTGAATAGTAGTCTTACTGGTTACTTGTGGTTTTATTTGCTGATTTGCGTAGTTGCACGCATCAGCAAAAGCTTTAAGCACCAGTTCAATTTCTTCTGCCTGTTTAGGAGTAGGGTTGAGTTTGCAAACTAGCGTTAATACTTGTTCCATGACTTCTATTTTCTCACCTATGACTATATTCTCTACGTGTCACACCTCTCTATGCGATACGCGAAGCGTTAAGCCTCCGGCTTATCGCCTACATTAACCCCATTATCAGAAGTGCGATCGCTACAATTACCAATTCAACTCCTCCCCTTGTTAAAATCCCAGTTTTCTTGATCAGCGCCAAGTTAAGCATTAATCAACTTTGCTTCTATATTCTTATAGAAGCAAGCAAAATCAACTTATGCACTTATGGGATAAAAATCATAAAAAATTTCTGCAAATTGCCCTCAAACTGAACCCAAGTAGAAAGTATGTAAAGTTTGGTTTGGATGTCATCTATTTTCAGCAGAGGCGCTAACGTCTCTACACATCCGGAAATTTATTTCACGGCTTATTGCTGTTGTCAGATATCACTGTGTTTAATTTCGCATCAATTTCCTAACCTTCTCGATAGGTAATCCTAATTCTAGGCTAATTGCTGTTTCAAGTTGACTCAATTCTGTAAGTGGAAATTCAAATTCTAGTTCCTTGAGCGCAGGGGAAGCAGTCTTAACTTTAACTCTAGAAATACCGAGATGTTTGTTTATTTCTGGTTTGATTGACACTATGGTTGTGTAAGGCTGCTTTGCCGATTGAAAATCAGCTTGAAGATATTTATTCATTTGATTAGAGCGACTTAATACCCCATCCATAACAAATCCGCTCCCTACCCAAAAAGCTAACCCCAACAACGGTAAGGGCAACCAAAATTCTAATCCCAAAGAACGCAATATTTGAAACCATCGGGATTGAAGCATAGACAAATCAGTATAAATTGACCAAGAAGGGGTAAGGGGGAAGGGGGGAAAGGGGGAAGGGAAAATACCTTTACCCTTTAACCTTTACCCTTTAACCTTTTCCCCGCCCGAAGGGCTGTTGACGGCTATTAAGCAGATTAGGATCAAGAAAATACACACCCAAGCGCGATCGCCCTATGTTAATTTTACTGGTGGAAGATGATCCTGCCCAATTAGAACCAATACGAGCTGCGCTGTCAAAAGCAGGACATATTGTTGATGCGATAGAAGATGGAGAAACTGCCCAATGGCTTTTATTGCAAAAAGATTATGGTTTGCTAATCTTAGACTGGATGCTTCCGAATGTGAGCGGGGTGCAACTTTGTCAGGAATATCGAAAGGCTGGAAAAACTGCTCCGGTGTTATTCCTCACCGCCAAAGACACTACTCTAGATAAAGTTACGGGTTTGGATGCGGGTGCAGATGATTATTTAGTTAAACCAGTAGATATTGTGGAACTGCTAGCACGGGTAAGGGCCTTAGCTAGGCGATCGCCACTTTGGCAAGGAGATATTCTCTCCTTAGAAGATTTACACTTGAACTTAAACAACCTGACTATCGAACGAAATCAAGTGATTGTTCAATTATCTGGGCGTGAGTTTCAGTTGATGGAATATCTAATGCGTCACCCTCGTCAGGTATTATCTCACAATCAAATTGAACAAGCACTCTGGGGGTGGGGAACAGAACCAGAAAGTAACGCCGTGACAACACTAGTGCGCCGACTGCGACAGCGCCTACAAACAGTTGGAGCCAAAGACTGGTTAGAAAATGTTTATGGTATGGGTTATCGCCTCAACATTCCGGAAAATAGTCATTAGTCATTAGTCATTAGTCATTAGTCATTAGTCAAGGGTCAAGAGTCGATAATCACTACAATAGTCCATAGTCACTAGTTTCAAATTAAAAACTAATTATTAATTACCTTTGACTAATGACCAATGACTAATGACTAATGACTAATGACCAATGACTAATGACTATGTTCGCATTTACTCGTAGCCGTCGTAACCTAACTTACTTGTTTGCACTGCCAATGGGGAGTATCCTAGTGGTCTTTGCTGCTGTAGCTTATTACTTGAGAGTTGAAGAACAGCTTCAGGTTTTCGATAATACACTTTACTCACAAAGCAAAGAAATTGTAACCAATACAAAGCGCTGTCTCTATGCAGAACGATTGCTGTTGAATAAAGAAGATGTTTCTTGCAATGACCTAACACCTAGTAGTGAACTGGTGTATGTTCGTTGGTACAATCATAAGAGAAAATTAGTAAAATCTAGTAGCGCAACTGCTCCCAGACGATTAACTGTTGCCTCTGGTTCTCAAACTATTCAAATTAATATCAACCAAACCGGCGCAACTACTACTAAGATGTGGCTGCGAGAGTTAACGTTACCAGTAGTAGAAAATAATACATTAGTTGCTTATTTGCAAATTGCTGCTCCTCTGACACCCTTGCGTGAAAGCTTGAAACAAACCAGGTTTTTTTTAACGCTAGGTGTGCCAATAACTTTAGGTATGATTAGCATTACCGGTTGGTTTTTGGGGGGACTTGCCATGCAACCAACTCGCCGCGCCTACGAGCGATTACAGCGTTTTACTGCTGATGCTTCCCATGAATTACGCGCTCCTGTAGCTGCGGTTTTGAGCAATGCACAGGTAGCATTAATGCCACCAGAAGATGAATTAGAGCAGCGTTTTCGCTTAGAAAATATAGAAGAGATTGCTAAATCAATGAGTACTTTGATTAGTAATCTACTGTTTTTAGCTCGTAATGAGGGGCCTTTAGATACCGCAGCCTTAAAGAATATTAACCTTGTGGAACTAGTGCGATCGCTCGTTGATGAATACCAACCCCAAGCCACTGCACAAAATCGCAATTTCACTCCTTACCTACCTCAACAGCCTCTGTACCTAAAAGCCGATCCAGATTTGTTAAAACAGGCTATTGTGAATTTGCTTGCCAATGCTTTTAAATACACCTCCACTGGCGGTACAGTTACATTACGGCTCTTCCAGCGCAGTCATAAAGCGATTATACAGGTAGAAGATAACGGTATTGGTATACCTGCTGAGGATTTACCGCATATCTTTGAAAGATTTTACCGTGTGGATACTGTGCGATCGCGTCAAACTGGAGGCTTTGGTTTAGGACTGGCGATCGCTCTTGCAATTATTCAAGCACATCGAGGAAAGATTACTGCAAACAGTGTATTAGGTCAAGGTTCAGTCTTTGAAATACAACTTCCACTGCAAAAATAGACTTCTTGCAAAAATAACTTTAGGATATTGCGACCACAGATGAACACAGATGAACACAGATATAGCGGTTTTCAATCTTTGTGAAGTACAGACCTTTGTAGGGGCAATTCATGAATTGCCCCGAAGCGTGTACCTCATTCAAACGAAAAGCGCTATATCTGTGTTCATCTGTGTCCATCTGTGGTTTATTTTTTGAAAGACACTTTTGCAAGAAGTCTAATGATCGCAATAGATTTTTATTAATCCTGTGTATGGGTTGTGCATGGTGAACGCTGCGTCTGTTCACTCACGAATTGTATTTCTTCCTTTATTTTTGCAAAATTAGGATGCCCCCTTTGATTAAGCAAGCGATATGCTTTTTCTTGTACTAAAGGATGTAAATCATAAGATTGACTTTTTGAGTCATAATAAAGTAACTGTCGGCGTTTTAGCCCCAATATAATATTTTCTTTCAATTCATACTGACTTACTTCTGGCATTTGAGCAGCTATTGCCGCCAAATATAAGGGATATTCTGATACTTTATACCTAGAAATTCGCTCTAGACAAATTTGTTCTGATTCACTCAGACGTACTATCATTTCATCAATTAAAATTTCGATGTCTTTAATTAGTAGCCAATCTCTATCCTGCAAAAATTTTCCGATTCTTCTCTGAAACTCGTTATGTTCTCGAATCAAAGCTGCAACCAACTCTAATCCTTTAGGATGTCCTTGATAGCGTTGGGTTACTTCTATAAACTCTTCAGGAGTACCAAGCAAGTCTAGCGATTTTAAAAAGATAACAGCATCTTGATTATTTAGTCCTGTTAACTGTATTTCACAGGTAACAGAAGGCGGTAATTCAGCCAAACTTTCTCGGCTGGTAAAAATTATTTTGCTTTGATGCTCTGCATTTAATAATTGTTGAAATAACCAAGCATATTCTCGATAATCATCTGCAAAATATCCAACTTTTTCTGCCTGCTTGGTACTTAATAAAGTCTCAAGTTGGTCAAATATAATTAAACAAGGCTTTTCTTGCAGCAACTTAATTAATATAGCAATTTTTTTTAAAGGCTCATTTTCTATCGTGTTTGGATTTATATTACCATTGGAAAGATTAAACAATAACGAATTAATAACTTTATCAAATTGAGGTGGTTTTGCACTTGGAGTATGCAAACCTTCCCAAACAGCTACAAGAAACGGAGATTTTTCAGTTTGTAGCTGACGTACTAACTGACTAGCTAAAATCGTTTTGCCAACACCAGCTAAACCAACAATACAAATAGCTTTAATCGGAAGTAACCTTTGGCAAGGTTCAATAATCATCGATTTTAGAGTCTCTAGTTCAGATTTACGCCCCACCCAATTCCACACAGGTGGTAAATTTTCAGGTAGTGCAAAGCCGTACTTTTGCCCATTAACAAAAAGATAATTATTGTATAACGAGTTTGCTGTTACATCAGTCAATGCAGTCCCCATTGTCTGAATGTCGCTATTCGTGACAACATCTTCCCAATTATCAATACCAACAGCTTTGCAGATATCGATAAAAGTTTGGCGACGAATAGCTTGTTGTGCCCAAAATCGTTTTAAAGTTGCTTTAGAAGTTAGGGCTGTCTGACACCAAATTTCAGATGTTTTATTCCATCCAAGCTTACGCCTAGCCAAATTTACAATTTTTAATCCTTCAACTGATGCCTTGAGTAATTTGCTCATACAAAACCTACCGTGTAAAAGTAAATACAGCAACCACTCAGCTAGGCTCGGTCTGAAAATAGATATAAAACGCCAAAAAAGCTATCAAAAGGTTTGATTTCCAGCTTTGTCTAGCAGATATAAATGAAATCTAAATCGAAATTATACATCACTCGGCTGAGTTAAATGAGCTAAATGGGCTACATAGCGTTAAATACTGAGCCAAATTTTGAACCTTAAAGAGGGAATAGGGAACGGGAAGAAGGGGTTTACTGCTGAGGATTTATACCCAACCTTAAACATACCACAATCGCGAAGTGAGGGTTTCTTACTCCCACGCCTTGGGAACAGGAAAACTTTTCCCTATTCCCTGTTCGCTGTTCCCTTCTCGGTAAACATTAACATCAAACATTTGCAATACAATTTACCAATAAATTTTCGGGATATGTATTTATAACTTCTTCCATATTTGCAAACAACATATCTCCCAACAAAACTTGAGAATTTCCAGGCAAAACAAATGCGTCCATATTAACTCGCCGATTCGCAAAACGCACTTCAATCGGTCCAACTATTTCTAAGTTTACCTCAGAACCATCAGCAAGTTTTACAACTTGTTCATAGATTGGATGCAAGTTTAACTGTGTCTTAATTTGTTGATTTATTGCCAGCATATAAGCACCTTTATTTAGCAGTGCTTTAACTTGCATAGTTTTGATTTGGTGTTTCTGAATATATTTCTCTTCAAACAGAGCAATATCAGCTGCACGAACTAATTCAATTTCTGCTGTAGCTGTTTCTAATTTTTCCGAATGTAAACTTATTCCGGCATTCCAACCAACACGAATGCCTTCAATAGCTTGCTGGATATAACTTGATAGTACAGAATTGGAAAGATTATGAGTTAGTTTGAGACGAAGTATTCTGAGAAAACAGCGGCGGATTAAAACTTTAGTTAAGCGGATAACCAGGAGAGGAAAAGGGATTTTTTTGAAGCCATGTTTTAGAGCGAAATAAGTGCTGTTTTTGGCAAGACTATGCCAGCAGGTAAGATGTATCTGATCTATGCGATTATGACTTTGACCTGGATAATGTTCAACTGTAACATCTGTATAATGAATTTGATAGCCAGCCTGAATTAGACGTAAACAAACATCAGTTTCTTCAAGAAAATATTCAAAAAATTCATCAAAACCTCCAATCTTGATCAGTGCTTCACGACGGTAAGAAGCATTCGCACCCATCAGCATGGGAAACCATCCTTTATCAGTACCACTCAAAAGTAGAGATTCTTTATCTTTAAGTACCTTTTGTTCTCCAATTAAAGTGGTACTACCATAGGCATATTGAACTACATGAGAACCTTTTGTTTTGTCTAGAATAATACCACCGACAGCCCCACACAAATCACCCTCCCGTTGATATACTTCACCAAGTTTTAATAGCCAATCAGGAGGAGGAATCACATCATCATCAAGGGAAACAATAATGTCACCTGTTGAATTTAATAGAGCAATTTGCCGAGACTTACTAACATTAGCGATGGGATTATGTAGAATTTTTATACGGTTTTTATATTTAGCAAGTAATTTATGAGTCTCATCTTCAGACGGACCATTAACTACAATAATTTCAAAATTATCACCTTGCAAATTTATCGCTGCTTCTAATGTCTTACTCAAAGACTCACAACGGTTGAGAGTACAGATAACTACAGAGAAAGAGAGGGTATTCATTTTGATAAATTGTCCTCGGTTTTGTGTTTAACATAAACAAAAGTTTGCGAACGAAGCTATCAACCAGGTTTTTGATAAACTTGGTTTGTGATTATAAGTGAAAAAATAAAGTTTTACTTCAAAAATAAACCTAATATTAGTGTTTTAGAAATTTTCACGAACCTGTTTGATATCAAAGATATACCTCCATCGCCATAAACTTTTCTGAGCTTATTGGCAACTAGTGAAAAAATTTCCATTCCAGTCATATCTACATTGATATCAGCTAAATTTTTAGAAGGATTATCCCACAGCCAAGAAGCACCATTTTGATTTAGAAGTTTATAAAGTTCTATGCCGTAATTACGATATAGTTCAGGATGTAAAGAAGCGATAATCTCATAAAGATAAAAAAGTTGATCTCGATTGCTACTACTGAGACGAGAATTTGAGCGAATACGATAAAAGTAATGTAGTTCAGGAATTACTACCCCCAACCATCCTTGTTCGCATAAACTAATCCAGCACTCATAATCTTCCAAATTTTCTGCTAAAAGCGGTTTCATACCTCCAGCTGCAACATAAGCTGATTTCCGGACAACAGTACAAACGCCAAGGGTGTTATGACCAAGTAAATAAGGAAATTCTGTATTCCAAGCCACCCAGACTTTTTGTGAGTCGCCAAATTCTTTAATCCAAGAAGCAACAAAGCCGACATTTTCATACTGATGTAAAACTTTCGCTGCTTGAGTATAAAAGTTAGGCGATACTTTGTCGTCAGAATCAAGAAACGCAAGGTATTCGCCACTTGCTATCTCAGCCATGTGATTTCTTGCGGCTGCGACTCCCTGATTTTCTGTGTGAATTACTTTCAGGTTGCTATATTCTTTTTCTACTGCTGCTAGAGTTTCCAGGCTATTTTTATCTGTACTACCATCATTTAAAATTATTACTTCTAAGTGAGGATAATCTGATGCATATACAGAAGTAAGTGTTTCTCGGATAAATTGACCGTGATTATAAAAAGGTATGCATACGGAGATAAGACCCCTTTCACTATCAGACGCTGAAAGAAACTTGGGATAGGAAACTTTCCCATGAGGTGGGTAATTCACAGAAGGGAAAATATTTCTCTGCTGATATCGAGATGATTTTATTATCTTATGAAAGTGATTGATACGTTTTTCTAAAACGTTTTTATGTCCAGATATTTCAGATATCAAAATGCGAGCTTTCTCGCCAATCTCTATATTTTCAGATAGAGAAAGACTTAAAATATGTTTTAATTTATTACCAAAATCATTTGGTATTTTCCAATCAAAAATAAATCCGCCTTTCCTACCGGAACTTTGGAGCATTTCCACATGTCCACCGTCTGAAGAGCCAAGTACTACTTTGCCTAAAAGCATTGACTCTAAACAGGTATTGGGAAAATTCTCCCAGAGTGAAGGAATAACTACACACCATGCTTTGGCAATTTCTTTATATAGTTCAACCGATTTGAGCGGTGGTGAAATAATTAATTTTCCTGCGTCTATATATTTACGATATTTTTCTTTTAGATAAGATTTCATATGACAACCCTGCAAGTGATACCAGGTATCACCTCCAATTGCAGTGAGTTGAAAATCTATCCCTTCATCCCATAACTTACTACAAGCTTCGACTAGAGGTAAAACTCCTTTTCTAACTTCCAATCTACCAAAATAAATAATATTTCCCGGCGTCGGTTGAGATTTAGGAAACCCAGTATTATTTAAAAGTATTTTTGGTGCTGGTAGGGGAATAATTTCAATATCTAAATCATTACCAAGAGTATCAGTTGCTTGCTTGGCAATGTAGCGAGTAGGTGCAACAATACCATCAGCAGCTAATGTACAAAACTTTTCCATTCGTCCTACCCAGTAATCTGATAGTTGATAACTAGGCATTTTGCTTGCTGGATAGAGCATGTACTGAGAACTATGCAAGGTTAAAACGATGGGAACTCCTTGCAATTCTGGACAACCTAATAGTTTTCTTTGAATTAAAAAATAGGCAAGGGCGCTATAATCTTCACTTTCAATAACATCAGGCTTACCATAATTACGGATATAACTAATTACTTCTTCAGCTAACTGATAGCTAAGTGCGCCCCAGTAACCCATTACATTATATGGGAAGGAGGGGTGATTTTCTGATTGTGGATGTATATTTGTGATTGCAGCTAGATGAATATCTTTTGGAGGTATTTTTATAAATTTCAAGTTGTCGTGTTGTTCACATCCAGTTTCATGGCTGCGTGCGAAAACAGTAATTTCATGTCCAGCTTCGGCAAACATAGAAGTAGTATTGCCGATATATGTAGCAATCCCGCCTGGTATTGGGGGACATTCACTAGCAATTAAAAATATTTTCATAATTTTTGGTTAAGTGTTTTAGGGTTCTTCGTCGGTTAATTTGAGTTTGCGCTTAACTTTAAACCATTGTTTTCTCAGTTTCCAAAATTTAGATGTTTCCATTGCCTTAATTCTGTCTTGGAGGGATAGAATTGTATGATTTATATCTGCTGAATGCGATGGTTGGTTTTCAATTTTTATTTCTAAAATTCTTGAAAATAGGGTGTAGTTGCTATTCACTTTTGAAGTTGGAGTTAATCTGACAATTTCTTGAAAGATATCTGGATTAAAATCTGCAATGGGTTGGGATGAAATCTTACTTAGTAATTCTGGTTCTCTAATAATTTTTTCGAGAAGTAAAGCTAGTTCTTGAAAACAGTGATTGAACTTATAACAATTAACACCATGTACAAAATGCTCTTTAAAGGCTGGAATATCAGATAAAATTAAGGGTATGCCAATCCAGTTAAGTTCGTGAGCAGCAAGACAAAATGTTTCAATGCGAGAGGCAAAAATTGCTAAATGGGACTCTTGAGCGTTTTGTAGATACTGCTCACCTGAGAACTTTCCAGGGAATGAAAAATGAGATGCAAATTCTTCTGGAATTAAACTTCTAAATTCCTCTAGCGATGAACTGTACTCGTGTTTAGCTGTAGGAGTATCGTAACCAGCAAAAGTGATATGAAATTTATTTGGGAAGGTTTTACAAAGTTCGACACCTGCGCGAACAACAATATCTATTCCTTTTAGATACTGGATTCTTCCTGGACAAAGAATCTTGAGAGGAAGTTGAGAGGGTGCAAACTGTGAATGCGAATCTTGTTGAGCTAATTTACGGTAAGGTAAAGGCGAAACAAAAACTTGATTGTGGATACCAAAATAGCTTGAGTACCATTCAGCGACTGCTTGAGATGAACTTTTCCAAGCATCAGCTAACTCTAAACAAAGTCTTTCTGCATAATTAGAGAAAACATACCCATCACCAGAATCCAAACTAACTGGATATCGTTCTGTTAAATCCCAAATTTCTCTGATTCCATGTAGATGAATCCACATGGGAATTTTTTTGAAAACCGATTGCGGATTACAGTGTTTATCCCTGAGACTATGAAATCCGACACCTGCATAGTCACACCACTCTATACCTGCTATTTTTCTATTACTGATTAATTTTTCTAAAGCAGTTTTAAGCGCTAATGACTTCTTTTCTAAATCCCAAATATCTTTTGATTCTATACGAATGTGCGAAAGGTCATTAACATGAAAAATCTCGCATTTGAGTCCTAATAAATAAAAATATTGTCTAGCTCTAACACTCGCTTCATATGCAACGTCATATAAGATAATAATCGGCTGATATTGAGTATTATGTAGTGCTTGTATAAGACTTAATGTATATTGACCTACACCACCATTGGTAATTGGTGCAATTTCAAAGGTTGGAAAAACAATATTCATCACATTACACAAATTAGAATTAATTAGCTATGGAAGAAGTCCAATGAAGTTGTCTTGGTAAAGCTGCTTTACTACAGCGAATAGCGATAACAGCTGTACATAAGTCGTCACTATTAAAGTTAAACGGTGGTTCTAACAGTTCCTGTGGTGGCTGATTTTTAATATGGCTTGGCAACCAGCGTTCTATATTAAAACCAGCTTCAATCAGAAATTGTCGTAGTTGAAAAGGTGTAATCTTGTTCAGTCCTGAAGAAGGGTAGCCACTTGTAAAGCATTGATGTGGAAATACCTGACGAAATTCTTGTTGGTACAGTAAGTGTGCCCAAGGTTGGGCACGTCGATAATATGGACAGTACTTACAGTTATCTGGAGTTAGCTGTTTTTCGTTCCATTCAGTCCACGTCCAGCTAAAACGTTTACTAACTGATTTTCTATACTCTGCGGACTCTTCGCATTTGCTTTGGCTTTCCCAGCAACGGGGTCCTTGAAAAGTGATTTCATTATCGTTGCTATAAAAAAGAAAGCCGTGGTCGTGTGAACCGACTGGTTGATAATAGTTATCGTGGTTAAGCACCAATTCACCATTGATGGCTAATAGCTTATAGCAGAGTGTCATTAATCTTGCTAAATTGGGTAAATGCTCGGTAACAGTGTTAGCAAAGATTAAATCAAAAGAACCATGATTTTGCTGATCTTGAGCTAACTCTTCGATTGAATTTTTATGGAAGCTAGTATGTGGTAAAACGCTCAAAGTTTCGTCAATAGAATTTGTATCCAACCAGCTATCAATAGCTGTAACTTTAGCAGCACCTTCTTCTGCAAATATCGCAGTAAAAACACCACTACCACATTCCCAATCAAGAATTCGTTTGCCTTTGATTTGCGAAACTGATAATACATCATTCGCAGCCCAATACTCAAAGTCTGACCGATAAGAGCGATAAGCATTAGCAAAGTTTTCGTTTTGATTGCAAATCGCTTGCACAATTTGAGTTGGATTATTATCCATAAATATTTTTTTATAGACAACTAAGATTTGTTTGAAATGCTAGTACTGTAAAAATTTTTGTACTCGCTCTTTAGCCCAAATGTTGTAGCGTTCGGCGTATATTTTATACCTGTGAATTATTTCATCTCGTTCCTTCAAAGCTTGCTCGATATAATCAGCAATAACCTCTGCGCGTTCTGGATAGGGAACCACTAAGCGAGAATGAAGATACTCATCATCTTCAAACCAATGACTGACTGGACTAATTAAACAAGGAACTCCTAAACTCAAGCTTTCTATCGGTAGCATCGGAGCGCATTCTGAGGATGTGAGGTAGAGTGATAAATGAGTATTTTTAATATGTTGGTGAAGTTCTTCTCTAGGAATAGGATTAGAACTAAAGTAATTGACTGTTACTCCGAGCATATCTGCCCATTCTTTTGCTCTGTCTCCGACACCTGCCATATTCAGAACTGCATCGCTAACCAAATGAGTTGCAGCAATCATTGCATAGGGAAGTTTACGATAACCTATCCAAGATACCCAAATACCTAATTGAGGTTTTGTAGCTGTTACACGGCTTGAAAATTCTGGAATTGAATTGACAAAGTTGGGTAAAAACTCTGAGCGTAAACCCATTGCTTGAAAGCTTTTTTCCATACCCTTCTTTGCCACACCTAACTTATAAATCATCCCTTGCTTGGCTAATGCGATCGCTTGAGTCATCATACTCCAGCCATAATCTTCACAATTTTGGATGTAGCTTCCATGCCAAGTTATGTCACATCTTATTTCAGGATGATGTTTGTATAAGGCTTTGATAGTTTCTAAATGGCCGGGAGCAACTCCAGCAAAGATAATATGTTTTACTCCTGCCGAATTAATTAAGTTAGCGTAGTATACTGCTTGTTCCTCTGTTAAATACTCAGGTAACGGGTGGCAGTCTTGAAACATATTTTTGGTTGCAAAATTTATACCCAACCAATTGGGAACATAAACAGCGATCGCTGTTTTACCCTGCTGTGCAAAAGAATGGAGGAAATTCTCCATGTCTTTATCAACAAAGGGATTTACATGTGAGTTAATTTGCTCTATCTGCGCTACTTCAGTTTGAGGTTTTCTAAAGCTTTTTAAAGTTTCTACACAATTGAAAGCAAGACAACCAACAGCTTTGATTTGACTATTACTTTTGATTTTTAATATTGCTTTCCACGTGCGAGAGTTGACTATTTCATAAAGTTCTGAACTTGAATAACTTAGTTGCTGCGCAAGATTTCCGTTTTCTGCGATTAAGCTGTCGCGCTGTTGGATTAAATCATTTCGTTCTACTGTCACACTTTCAAGCAGATGTAGAAGTTCATTTCGTTCGATAGACAAGCGCGTGCGTTGATGCGTCAGTTCATCTCGTTCGATAGACAAGCGCGTGCATTCATGCCTTAGCTCATCTCGTTCTTGTATCAAATTGTCACGCTGTCGAGCTAAATCGTTGCGCTCTATTGTTAAGCGATCGCACCATTGAACTAGAGCATCTCGTTCTTGTGCAAGTAGTTCGCGCTGTTGAACTAGGTTATCTCGTTCTTGGCAGAGATTATCGCATTTGTGCGTTAGACTTTCTTTCTCAGCGGTGGCGGAATTTATAGTAGGTTGAATACTCTTTTCCAAATCATAGAGTTTACTTAAAAGTAAATTCGATGGTGTATATATTTTATCGCCTTCATTGGCATCTAATACAACCCGATAAAGGCGCTGAATTTCACATGCAGGTTCTAATATTTCACATGAAAAACCAATACTTTTATAAATATCAACAAAATCATGATTCCAGCAACCATCGTGAGCAGCCGCAAACACTTCATAATCTGGCGCTGGTTCTTGATGTATGATTTGATATTTTGATATTCTGGCAAGTTCTTTTAGTGTTGCAACAACATCCTCAGGTGGAATATGGATGAAAACTGAGGTAGTAAAAACAGCATCAAAATATTTATCTGGGTAGGGAAGCAGAGATAATGGTTCACCTGTTTTGATATTTTGAGCAATCCATTCAGGTTCAGCCCATTTACCCATACTAGCAACTATTGATTGACTCTGGTCGTAACCATAAACTTCTAAGTTTGGTATTTCTCTTAAATACCTCAAATGACGACCAAAGCCACAGCCAAATTCTAATATACGGTTCCAATTGGAGTTTTGAAAATAATCTAATAAAATTAGTTCTTGTATATGGTAATAAACTAGATTGTTTTTTCTATAGTTAATTTCTTCAATCCAATTATAACCATTATTTTGCCACCAAGTATAACTCCGATGATACATATTTATAAACCTAAGCTATTTAAATATAAATTTACAACTTTATTTGCATTACCAATAAAATTAATTTTACCCTTGTCCAACCATATTGCATGATTACAAGACTCTTGAATCAACTCTAAATCATGTGAGACAACTAAAATTGTTGTATTCCCATCCCAAAATTTTTCCATTCGTCGTTTACACTTATTCTTGAAACTTTCATCTCCTACTGATAATACTTCATCTAATATCAATATATCTGGTTGTACATCAGTTGCAATCGCAAATCCCAATCGCGCTACCATCCCGGAAGATAAAGCTTTCACAGGTGCTAATGCATAATCTTGTAACTCGGCAAATTCCAAAATTGATGCTACTCTTTCTCTCATCTCTTGCCGAGAAAAACCTAAAAGTACTCCATAAAGTATGATGTTATCTTTTACTGAAAGTTCCGTATCAAATCCTGCACCTAATTCAATTAATGGCGCAATATTTCCTCGAATTCTAACTTGTCCAGTAGTTGGTTCTAAGATGCCACAAATTATTTTAAGTAAGGTTGACTTTCCTGAACCATTTGCACCAATAATTCCTAATTTCTCTCCTGCATTTATAACCAAGTCAATATTATCTAAGACTAGCTTTTTAGTGGGTTGACGATACTTACCCTCTAATATAGATAAAACCGTTTTCTTAAAGTCATAAGAAAATTCCTCTTGTGTTCGTCGCCATAGCGATACTTTTTCTATACGAATTACTTCTGTCATTTACAGCAAATCCATAAATTGACTTCGCCAACTATGAAAGCATAACCATCCTAAAGTTAGGATGATGACTCCACTTAATAATGCACCCCAAATTAAATTTACATCTGGTAAGTTGCCAGATAAAGCAATCTGCCGGAGACTTTCAACAATAGCTACTAGAGGATTTAAAGCAACAATTGGTTTCACTTCCTTGGGAACAATAGCGGCTGGATAAAATATTGGGCTGCTAATCCATAGTAAAAATACTAAAAGCTCGTAAAAATAATTTAAATCCCGAAAGAATACATATAATGCACTGACTACAAAACCCATGCCAGTACATACTAAAATTAATGCCAGTAATGGTAATAATAAAGCTAAAACATTGACTATACTTTTGGAATTAATTAAGGTGATAATGGCTAACAATGGCAAGACACCAACTGCTAACTGAAAGACATTCGCCACAATCATCGAGATAGGAAAAACACTCACTGGTAGACGAATTTTATTCATGAGTGAACCGTTGGTAACTACACTGCTTAAAGCTTGGGATGTAGAAGCACTAAAAAAATTGATAATTACTAATCCTGTAAATGCAGCTAATATATAATTAATTATCGAATTACCATAATACGAAGCAAATGCTGCTCCAAAAATTGCTGTATAAACACTAGTCATAATTAACGGACTTAGTAATGACCAATACACACCTAAAAATGAACCCCGGTATCGCACTTTTAGATTTCGCTGCACAAGTACATACAGCAGTTCAGAGTAACGTTGTAATTCTTGAGAATGTGAATTAGCTTTTATTCTTAAAGCCTGAAAAGCGTCACTTGTTATCCAAATTTTACCGAGATGAAAGCCAATTAGCAGCAAACCAAAAACACCAATTATCAATCTCGCATAGCGTAGCAACGTAGCATCTGTAGAGCTAAAATATCCGACAATACCTAGTATTAGAGAAAGTGCTGTTAGCACCCAGCCAACTGCTAAGGGCAGATTACCTTTATGTTTTACAGCTATTGGTACGTGCCTTAACAAAGGGCTACCCGTATAGGCTAAAATCCCATACAAAAGAATAGGTATCCCTAAAAATAAACCTATTACTGGTTTTAGCATTTGCCGTTTACCGAAACACTAAGCCTTTCAAATCCATTTTTCGTAAGTCTTACAGAAGTAAATTTTCATACTCTGATAAAAGTTACCAGAAGTATGAGGAACCATTGGCTCAAAATTTGGCTCAGCATTTTTGCCTATGTAGCTCATTTAGCTCATTTATATCAAGTTCGCTTAATTACTTATAAATCCCAAAGAACCCCACCCCGGTTTTGTCTTGCGCCAAAACCGCCCCTCCCCGCACGCGGGGAGGGGTTAGGGGTGGGGTTCAAGCATGGTAATCATAACTAATTAACTGAACTTGATATTAGACTGAACTTACCTTGGCGCAAATGTCTAAATAAGCCCTAAAGCTTTAATGTACATAGAACTTACGCAAAGCCCACGCGACTGGCGTGGGATCTGCAACGTCTGAAACACTAAGTGGGCTGTCATTTTTTTGTCATTCTTATTCATCACACTAAAAATAACAGGAGCATATAAATATATGAACTATTCAACTGAGAATTAATGACTCCCTTGAAGAGAAAGCACACAAATTCTTGGTTAAATGCAGCGCTGGTGGCTGTTTTGGTTTCACTACCTACAGCTTGCGCTTTGCAACCAAATCGCTTAAATCAAGTTGTCGAGTCTCTTCCGAAAGCTGAGGCTAGACAAAATGATAATGCCAATGCTACTTATGCTGATGTGCAAGCTTTGGTAAATATGGGTGCGCGAGTTACTGGTACACCAGTAATGGAAAAGGCTAGCAACTACCTGATTGATGAGTATCGCAAGGCTGGTTATGTCACCGAAGTTCAAACTTTTAATTATCAAAAGTTTGCAGACTTAGGTTCTAACCTCACCGTTAATGGTACGACTATAGAAGGTAAAGCACTCTCTGGCACAATTCGTGGAAAGCAAAATGCGCCGTTGGTTGCAGTTCCTAATTTTGGGCGATCTAGCGATTTTGCTCAAGTGAATGTTAAAGGCGCGATCGCTATTGTTCAGCGCGGTGAAATTCGCTTTTCTCAAAAAGCTAAAAATGCTACTGCTGCTGGGGCGGTTGGCTTAGTCATTGTCAACAACAAACCAGGCAATTTATACGGTGCTACGCTGGGCGAGGCGGTGAAAATTCCCGTACTGACACTTTCGGGTGAACGTGGAAATCCCTTACTTAAGCAGGCGCAAAACGCACCAGTAAATGTTATCCTAAATGTTAATGCTCAACAACAGGTTGTAACTGGACGTAATATTATCGCTCATCTACCAAACGTAAAACAGCCAAAAATTATACTAGGCGGGCATTACGACTCAGTACCAGGATCACCAGGGGCAAATGATAACGCTTCTGGAACGGCAGTTGTATTGTCACTTGCTCGTAATTTATCTAACACACCCCTAGCCCGTGAAGCCTGGTTCATTGCTTTTGATGGTGAGGAAGACGGATTACACGGTTCGCGGGCTTTTGTCAACTCTGCTACACCAGAGTTCCTCTCAGGGCTGAAAGGGATGCTGAATTTCGATATGGTTGGCGTTAATGACCAGCTTCGCATAGGTGGTACATCGTCGTTAACCGCATTCGCGAAAGCCGTTGAACCCCAGGTGAGAGAAATTGGTTCTTTTGCTGGTAGTGACCATGCACCATTTGCTGACAAAGATGTACCAGTCCTATTTTTCTACCGGGGTCAAGAGCCAAACTACCACACACCGAACGATAAAACGGTAGATCCAAAATTGCTGGATGAAACCACGCAAGTAGCGCTAGATATCATTAAGCAGTTGCTTCCAGCTAAGTGATTTGTGGGTGAGGAAAACGGTGCCCTGAATTAAAATTCGGGCTAAAAGCGCGCATTCGGTTAAAAACCGACTGGTTAAGAATTTAAACCCATTTGAATGGGTTGTCCCAGACGTGCCATGGCACGTCTCTACATAGCCGGAAATTTATTTCCAGGCTCAAAACGCTGATTGCAACTGTTGCAAGTTATCAATTCAAACCTATTTTCTAACTTGGAAATCTGCAATGTCTGCTAATTTTTCCTTAAAAAAACCGCTAACTAATTTGTCCTTAGTGTCTATGGGTGCGATCGCAGCTTTGTTGGGAACACATTTCATGCCCACACAAGCAGTACTATCTCAACAACCGATCGCACAGTTGCCTTCTACTCCATCGGTTAATACAAATTCCAATTTTATTGCTACGGCAGTAGAAAGAACAGGACCAGCAGTAGTTCGCATTGATTCGACACGTGCATCTACAGGTAGATATTCATATGGAAGAGGGATAGCACGGGGTACAGGTTCAGGATTTATTCTGAGGTCAAATGGTTTAATTTTGACTAATGCTCACGTAGTTTCTGGTGCGGATACAGTCACAGTAACCTTGAAAGACGGTCGGCGCTTCACAGGTCAGGTGATGGGAGCAGATAGAAGTACAGATGTAGCAGTTGTACGAATTCAGGCTAACAATCTACCGACTGTGAACCTAGGTAACTCCGACCAATTAAAACCAGGAGAATGGGCGATCGCGATCGGCAATCCTCTTGGTTTAGATAACACTGTGACGGTAGGAATTATCAGTGGCACAGAACGTTCTAGCCGTGCATTTGGTGTACGCGGTAGAGGGGTTGGATTTATTCAAACCGATGCAGCTATTAACCCTGGTAATTCCGGAGGACCACTATTAAATCAATCAGGACAGGTCATCGGCATTAATACCGCTATTATTCAAGGTGCCCAAGGATTAGGATTTGCCATTCCCATCAACCAGGCGCAGCAGATTGCTAACCAGTTGATTGCCCAGGCGAGTTAGACAAATAGGGAGTGGGGAGTGGGGAGTGGGGAAAGTGAGGTATAGTAGGGGCACAGCAATGCTGTGCCCCTACCGATATACCTCACTAGAATGAAAACGGCTATATGTTGTTTCCATACTGAAAATGCAGACTAACCGGCTGGCCCAACAAATTCAATTCATCATAGAAAGTCAACTACCTACACTGACTGAGTACAGTACAGTGTAGGCTTGCAAAAATCCGG
>JBHYDF010000127.1:0-24145 GCA_051861145.1 Nostocaceae cyanobacterium | reverse complement strand
CTACAGGCTTTTGAGGTCTATGCGCGTACATTCGCACCGGGGGAAGTTCAGTTTAATTGCAACCACAGATAGACACGGATGGACACAGATAAATTATCTGTGTCCATCCGTGTCTATCTGTGGTCGATTTATATAGGCCTGTGGTGATAATTAAAGTTTTATAGTACAAGGTTTAAAAATACGCTGTTTCCCGGTGGGTAAATGTTCACAAGGTACAGTTGAGCGTACATCTGGGTACAGCAGGTACAGTAAAAATACTTGAATTGCTAAGCCTGTTACAGCGATGGGAGCTAATGCCTGCATAAAATCTAGATAACGGATGTCTGAAAAGGAGCCAATTAAAATGTTTTGAGGATTACCGCTTAAGGTGGCTACCGAACCAATGTTAGTTGCGCCTGCGATCGCTAATAAATAAGGTATGGGATTTAATCTCAATGCTTGAGTTAAGCTCAAGGTCAGTGGTGTAAAAATTAGCGCTAAGGTATCGTTGAGAAAGAAGGCAGATAAGATACCGCTACCAAAGGTCAAAGCTACTAATAAGCCTAAAGGACTGCGGGTAAAACTCAGTATTATTGAGAGCGATCGCGGAAAGAATCCTGCATAGGTTAAGTTAGCGTTAACTACCATCATGGCCAGTAAAAATACGATAGTAGTTGCATCAATCGCATCCCAAGCTTCTTGCAAATTCAGCGCGCCTAAAGCAATTAAAAAGGCAGATCCAACTAGGGCGATCGTCGCGCGGTTCATGCGTAAACCACCAGGAAAATAGCCTAATCCTAACCCCAGGTAAGTCAGCCCTAATACGCCGTAGATGGCGATTTTGTTTATAGTCAATAGGTTAATGGTTAATGGTTAATGGTTAATGGTTAATGGTTAATGGTTAATGGTAGCCATTATCCATGAACTATGAACCATGAACAAATAACTAATGACCAATGATAGCCATAGAAATGATAGAATTTTGCGTGTTGGCATGAAATCTACATACCAGTATTTATACTTACTAAAATATTGGTTCTAAATTTTGTGCCAATTAAGGTTTGTAAATGTTACAGTAATATCTGTCCAAAGACAGATGTCTTTATTAAAATTTTAACTGGGTCAAGTTATGAACAAGATAGCAAAATCACACTTCCGATCCCGGAAAATTTGCGATTAACTTGACGTATTAATAAGTGGGTTCTACTTGAAGTGGCTACTTAATTCATCAGAGTGTGTCCCAGTTAAGATTTAATTCTTCCGGGAAATGCCATTACCACGTTGTATAACTTCACCGGAGTGGTGAAGAGCCTCACGAAAAAAGAGGAGTAATTTATGAAGGTATTTGATAATACCACAAAAAAGATTTTCTTCGCTAGCTGGGTATCGGTGAATTCCTCTGAAGCTAGTCACGCTAATGACTTCCAATTACGCCAACCTAGCAAACCTCAGTGTGATATTCTTCAACCCTTACGTAACTGGGTAGACAAGATCCAAGTTAGCGATCGCAAATTAGCACACCATTTGTGCAAGGTCATTCCTGCTCAATGTCCGTTTGAGCGTGATATCAATTTATTCGGCAAAACTTTGTTTCACATTCCGCCGATGTGTAAGCTTAATCCTTTGTATGAAGAAGTGGTTAGCTTGCGTTTTCGAGCAATGTGTTATCTCGCTGATGAATGCGGCGAAGATATATCACAGTACTGTTAAGTACTGCTTTGCGTAAAATCTTAGCGTTTTTAAACGCACCAGGTAGCAGAGGGAAGCGCGGAGGAACGCAGAGTTTTTCTGATTTTAGTTTGGTTACGAATTTGTGTAATGTTGTACTAAGCTAAATATCAAAAAACGCAAAGTTATGCTTTCCGCTTCGTAATCGTGGTGTTGGACAAATCAAATGGTGGTTTCTCTACCAAGTTGATTAAAAGCCAAAAGCTAAAAATCCTCCATCCACCGCAATACATTGTCCCGTAATATAAGTAGCTGCGGGCATACATAAAAAAGCCACTAAACCTGCTACTTCCTGTGGTTCGCCCACTCGCCCCATTGGCGTGTGTCCCACAACTGAGGTAAGAAATTCTGGATTACTCAACAGGGATTCAGTCAATGGGGTGCTAATAAACCAAGGAGCAACGGTGTTTACGCGAATGCTATCTTTAGCCCATTCCACAGCTAGAGAACGAGTTAATTGCACCAGCGCCGCTTTTGTCATACCGTAAGGTGCGCCAGTACGAATAGAAGTTAGTCCCGCAACTGAGCCAATATTGACGATACTGCTATTGTCTCCAGCTTTAAGTAGGGGATAGGTCAATTGGCAAATTTCAAACACTGAAGTTAAATTGGTTTGGAAGATAGAATTGTACTCGTCTGTTGTATAATCCACGGCTTTTTTACGAATGTTGGTGCCAACATTATTGACGAGAATATCCAAGCCTCCCAAAATTTGATTTAGTTGCTCAAAGATTGCCTGACGACCATTTGACGTCGCAACGTCGGCGGCTATTCCGTAAGCTTTCCATCCTTGATCCCGCCAGATTTGTAACTGTTGTTCTATTGCTGTAGGATTGCGGGCTACAATCATTACCTCTGCACCAAGGGAAAGGAATTCTTGAGCGATCGCTAATCCAATTCCCTTAGTCCCTCCCGTAATCAAAGCTTTTTTTCCAGCCAGTGTCCAGCGATTATTCATGGATTATCCTCATATTCAACTGTATCATCCAATACATTTTATGATGTGTAGAGACGCGAAATTTCGCGTCTCTACAATTAGCTAATTAAAAGCGATCGCACTAATTGAGATCATGCGATCGCCTGCTTTAGCTTTTATACAACTTATTAAATCTCAGCTCACAAATTTTTAAGCTAGAACAGCAGCCAGCAAAAATAAACTATCTACAAAAATCGTACTCAACACAGCGCCACTAAAAGCATACCAATGCCACTGTTTTTTACGTAAAGGTATAATTCCCACCGTCATCAAAACTAAGCCAAGAATTAATGCCCAAGCTTGTCCACCGGGAGTTTGTACTTGGGCTACAGCATTGTGCAAAATTTGTGACACGCCTTCTGGTTCTGCTTGCATTATTTGCCGCCAGTATGGCATCAGGTCTACAAGGTAGAAATACACATCGGTTAATACTGTACCGAATAAAGAACCTAAGTAAAACCAATGACCTATCTTGCCCCAATTTTTCCTGAGACACCATAAAGCAATTGGCAAACCGATAGATTCTACTGGTAAATGCCACAAGGGTTCCCAACGTAACCAGCCCCAATAAATCGAGCCAGCTAACCAACTCCAGCTAAACCCGTAGATTAAATCTCCCCAAACATATGTTACAGAACGTGACATTAATAAGAAGCTCAACCATACCCATCCACCGGTTAGGGCAACACTCAACCAAGGCAGCGATCGCACTAAAGGCGCTTCGATAAACACTGGCACAGATACCAGAAATACCGCCGCTGCAAACACTAGCCAAATTTGGCGGGTTGATATGAGAAGGGACAAGGGGAGAGGGGGGAATGGGGAATTTATCTCCTTGTCGCTTTGTTCAAGCGTTTGCGTGTCAGTTTTGACGGAGGTAGAAACGGTGTAAGAAGACAATGTATTGTTAATCAAAGTTTTTAATATTGTTTACTTAACTTTATCTTATTTAAGATAACATAACATAAAATCCCCCCTGGGGGCATATTTATTTTACCTGAATTTGTCATTCCTCGCCCGGAAAAACTAATTCTTCAGTCGTAAAGTTGGATAATTCGGTACAATTACGCAGGCATTCTAGGAATCGGGAGAATGGCGACAATAGTCATTAGTCATTAGTCATTAGTCATTGGTTATTGGTCATTGGTTAGTGGTTAGTGGTTAATAGCCATGAACCCTCCGGGTTCGCCCTTCGGGTTCGCCAGTTCCCAGGGCGCGGGAAACCCGCCGATGACTGACTGGTCTCACCAGTCGCTCATGGGGGGAACCACGGCAGTCGCTACAACTCTGGAAGAGCAACGCGCTGCCTCCCCAAGACCCTTCGGGTTCGCCAGTTCCCCATCGTGACGGGAACCGCCAAGACGGGGACTGGTCTCACCGCGCTGGCTCACCATGAACCATAAACCCTCCGGGTTCGCCAGTCGCTCATGGGGGAGACCCCCAAGACCCTCCGGGTTCGCCAGTTCCCCATCGTGACGGGAACCGCCAAGACGGGGACTGGTCTCACCGCGCTGGCTCACCATGAACAACCAACTATTGACTAATGACAAATGACCAATGACTAATGACTAATGACTAATGACTAATAACTATTACAGGTAGATAAATGGCTCTATCAAAACATCAATCGTTCGTGCTTTTAAGTGCAGTATCCGCCTTGTTAACTGTTGCAGTATACCCATTAAAAGCTCTTGGTGTGGCAACCCCAACAGGGGATGGGGTGCAACAAATGAATATCTTTCAAGCCTTTGTTTTAGGCTTCGTGCAAGGAGCAACGGAATTTTTACCCATCAGTAGCACGGCGCATTTAAAAGTAGTGCCGGTGGCACTTGGTTGGGGCGATCCGGGAGTAGCGTTTACCGCCATAATTCAGTTAGGGAGTATTGCAGCAGTGCTGTGGTATTTTTGGGGAGATTTATCGCGACTGTTCAAGGGAGCATCACGAGCGATCGCCCTCAAAGATTATGCTGATTTTGACTTGCGCATATGCTTGGGAATTATCTTGGGAACTGTGCCCATCGTCTTTTTTGGACTGTTGATTAAAAAATTTATTCCAGATTTTGATAATTCACCGATTCGCAGTTTAGGTGCGATCGCCATTGCTTCTATTGTTATGTCGATACTATTAGGACTAGCAGAGATAGTCGGTAAGCGTCTGCGCGACTTTGAACATCTTCAGATGGGAGATGGAATGTTAATGGGTTTAGCGCAGTCTCTAGCATTAATCCCTGGCGTTTCTCGTTCCGGTTCTACTCTCACAGCAGGACTATTTATGGGACTGCAACGAGAAACAGCAGCGCGATTTTCCTTTTTATTAGGCATTCCCGCCATTACCCTAGCTGGGTTAGTCTCTCTTAAAGATTTGATTGAAGCAGGCTTTGCGCAATCAGAAATGATTTCTTTGGTAGTAGGCGTAATTTCATCGGGGATATTCTCCTATTTAGCGATAGCTGGGTTGCTGCGCTTCCTCAAAACCCACAGTAACTGGGTGTTTATTTGGTATCGGCTAATTTTTGGCGTAGTAATACTAGCTGCGATCGCGGCTGGAGTGTTGAACAATAGTTAATAGTAGTTAGGAGTTAGGAGTTAGGAGTTAAGAGTTAGGAGTTATACCATTTCTATATGAAGATGCACATTATTAGCCTGCGCAGGCAGGCTTTGTATGTGTAGCCCCAGGCTTATAGCCTGTGGGGATAATATGCAGCCTCATAGAGAATTGGTATTAGTGGTTGGTTATATTACAGTAACTTTCATTTAACCAGTTTCTAACGGGTTTGTAGAGACGCGAAATTTCGCGTCTCTACACATCCGGAAATTTATTTCCAGGCTTTTCGCAACTGGTGCAAGATACCAGTTTAATCACTTATCATTCCTCAAGAACCCCACCCCGGTAAAGCTACGCTTCACCTCCCCTCCCCGCTTGCGGGGAGGGGTTAGGGCGTGTTTTCAAACTCTCTTCACACTTTTCGCGCTGTGTTGGGATCCCCCTAAATCCCCCGCGCTTCTTGGGGGACTTTGAAAAGATTTCCCCCCCCCTTTTTAAGGGGGGTAGGGGGGGATCTCACAGTTTGAAAACACGCCCTAGTACACATGGGTAGGGGCAATTCATGAATTGCCCCTACGACACTCTGTACTTCACTAGTCATTAGTCATTAGTCATTAGTCATTAGTCATTAGTCATTGGATTTTCCCAATGCCCAATGCCCAATCGCTTCGCTTAATTAAAAATTAAGAATTAAAAATTAAAAATTGAATTGATTTGATTTCACTTTTAATTTTTAATTTTTCATTTTTAATTCCCGAAGGGTTGCCCGATGCCCGATGCCCGATGCCCAATGCCCGATGCCCGATGCCCGATGCCCAATGCCCGATGCCCAATGCCCGATGCCCGATGCCCAATGCCCAATGCCCAATGCCCGATGCCCAATGCCCGATGCCCAATGCCCAATGCCCAATGCCCAATGCCCAATGCCCAATGCCCAATGCCCCATGCCCAATGCCCCATGCCCAATGCCCCTAGTCTAATGTTGCAGCCGTTGGCACAATGAAGGCAGTGCATATTTGTGAGTCAAACGTGAGTTCTGAAAGTTTAGAAATAGCCAAAACTCGCTACCAGCAAGGGAGAGTAGCCTTTGAAAGCGGTAATTACCGGGAAGCTGTTGAACAGTTGGAAAAGGCTAGCGCCCTCTTGGCTCGTAATACTCGCTTTGCGGGTGAAGTACAAATTTGGTTAGTGACAGCTTACGAAGCATTTGGACGTACGGAAGATGCGATCGCTCTTTGCGAACAACTCAAACGTCACCCCCATTTAGAAACCAGTAAAGAAGCACGGCGGTTGCAATACATCCTCAAAGCTCCCAGATTGAAGCGTCCTAAAGAATGGATGACGGAAATCCCCGATTTTAGCGCATTGTCTGACAATGAAGGTAAAATCCGTTTTAATGCTAATAATACCAAATCTTCTAAACCCAAGCAGCCTAAAGAACCTGAGTTGGTTGACCTTAGTCAGGTTAATACTAAGGATAATCGCTTTATCTGGGTGGCGTTAATTGTTATTGCTTTAACACTGGGTAGTTTGATTTGGTTTAGTTTTTGAACCAAAAGAGGGAATAGTGGTTAATGGTTAATGGTTAATGGTTAATGGTTAATGGTTAATGGTTAATGGTTAATAGTTAATGGTTAATGGTTAATGGTTAATGGTTAATGGTTAATGGTTAATGGTTAATGGTTGATGGTTAATGGTTAATGGTTAATGGTTAATGGTTAATGGTTAATGGTTAATGGTTCATGGTTCATGGTTAATGGTTCATGGTTAATGGTTCATGGTTAATGGTTCATGGCTATTAACTATTAACTATTAACTATTAACTATTAACTATTAACTAATGATTAATGACTAATAAACTAAGGAGTAAATAGTGCGCTATCAGAAACAACTCATCCACACATGGAATTTAAAAAAGATAAAAAAGACAGGAATATCTATTCTCAAATTACCACTTTTATTGTATTATTTATTAAATATTTCGCCAGCAAAAGCAAATACTTCTGAACCTGTATTAAGTATTGTTGTCACCCCAGAAAATGCTAATCAATGGACAGGGATTACAAATCGTTTGCAGAGCGCTGGAGTCAAGTATTGTGTAGTTTCCTTAGATAGCGTCAGGAGTGCAGGAGATTGGGGCGATCGCCCAGTGGTGTTTTTGCCGAATGTGGAGAATTTAACGCCAGCCCAAGCGATCGCTCTAGAAGAATGGATGAGCAAAGGTGGGCGTTTGATTGCCAGTGGCCCGGCAGGAAGCGTATCATCACCAGGAGTCCGCCAATTACTGCGAACACTTTTGGGAGGTTATTGGGGATTCAGTCTCAACACCTCGCAAAAGCTGCAACCATCATCAAATAAGATGCAGAGATGGGCAAGGCAAAATAATCTATTTGGTCAGGTACGCGGTGGTGTTGTCATTCCTGATGTTGTCGGTTCCCAAGCTGCTGCTGTATGGGATGCTAAAGATAATCCCGCCGCAGTGGTAACAACAGAACGTTCTACCTTTTTCGGTTGGCGCTGGGGGGTGGATGCTGCTTCGCCAGCACAGATAGATACAGCCTGGTTGCAAGCTGCTCTTGATCGCCATGTCAAAGATTCCTCCACACGCATTCATAAAATACCAGGAGGTTCACAAAATTGCTCTACCTCCGTGGCGATGGCAAGAGGGACAATGGGACAAGGGGAACGGGGAAGGGGACAAGGGGAAGGAGAAAGATTTTCAGTTTCCACTTCCCCCACTCCCCCACTCCCCCCCTCCCCACGACCGACGCGCCATGGCGCGTCTCTACAATCCCCACGTTCTGACGAAGCCATTGACCAACTTGAACAAGCTGTACGTTTGGATGTTGTTCCTAACTCTAATGCACCTATCAGCCGTAGTGAGGCGATCGCTCTCCAGCAACAGCTAGAAAATCTCATCGGTCGGGTGGAAAGCGCTCACTTAGCGGCTGAAGCTTATAATAATGGCACTTCCCAGGCTGTAAAGGTGCAAGAAACGCAATTTGCTTCCACTAAATCAGGCGCACCAGTTTCCGTTACAGATCAGGCTTTGGTACGCGCGCGGGAAGTTGCGAAAAAAATACCCCAGTTAATTGCCCAAAAACAGTATGCCCAAGCTCGCTCCTCTTGGGTTACGGCAAAAGCTTCTTTATGGCAGCAGTTTCCTCTAGATCGGAGATTAGCTCAACCAGAAATCCGGTCTATTTGGCTCGACCGAGGTACAATTGTCCGTGCTAAAAATGAACAAGGACTCGCCAAGATTTTTGACCGCCTAGCACAAGCAGGAATTAATACGGTATTTTTTGAAACAGTCAACGCTAGCTACACCATTTATCCCAGTGAAGTTGCACCGCAGCAAAACCCATTAATTAAGGGCTGGGACCCGCTAGCATCCGCAGTTAAGTTAGCCCACGAGCGAGGTATGGAATTACACGCTTGGGTTTGGGTTTTTGCGGCTGGTAATCAACGTCACAATCAAATTCTCAACATTAATCCTAATTACCCAGGGCCAGTACTTGCCGCTAATCCCGACTGGGCAGGTTATGATAACCGGGGAAAGATGATACCGCCAGGTCAGGGTAAGCCTTTCTTTGATCCGGCTAATCCCGAAGTTCGTCAGTATTTACTCCGCTTGTATGAAGAAATTGTTAGCCGCTATAACGTCGATGGTTTGCAACTAGACTACATTCGCTATCCCTTTCAAGATCCCAGTGCAGGGCGGACTTACGGTTATGGTAAAGCAGCAAGAGCGAAATTTCAGCAATTGACTGGTGTAGATCCGGTAAATATTTCTCCCAGTCAAGGGCAATTATGGCAAAAGTGGACGGAATTTCGCACCGAACAAGTTAATAGCTTTGTCGCTGAAGTCTCCCAACAGTTGCGACAAAAGCGACCGAACTTAATTTTGTCCGTAGCAGTATTTCCCCTTCCAGAACAAGAACGCATTCAGAAAATCCAGCAAAATTGGGAAGTTTGGGCGAGACGCGGTGATATAGATTTAATTATTCCCATGACTTACGCTCAAGATACTATTCGCTTTGAGCGATTGGCAAAACCTTGGATCGCTTCACAAAAATTAGGTTCTACCTTGTTAGTACCGGGAATACGCCTGCTTTCTTTATCGCCAATTGGAGCATTTGACCAAATTCAACTGGTAAGGGACTTGCCAAGTAATGGTTACGCCCTGTTTGCCAGCGATAATTTTAACAATGGCTTTCAAACTGTCTTTAGTCGTACTCAAGGTAGGGAAGGTAACACTCAAAAAGAACCAATTCCTTATCGCCAGCCTTTTAGTGCCGCTGCTACTCGTTACAATGCTCTACTACGGGAATGGAAGTTTGTTTTAGAAAAAGACCAAATGCGATTACCAGCAACGACAGTGGCAGATTTTAACGCCCAAGCTGAAGTTTTGCAAAGGGCTTTGAATCAGCTTGCTGAAAAACCAAACGCCAGCAAGTTACTTGCAGTAAAAGCCTCTTTTGTTCGCTTCCAATCTCAATTTTGGAAATGGATGCGCTTGCAAGCTGCGGATAATCCCTATCAAGTCAAGGTTTGGGAAAATCGTCTCGCTGCAATTGAAAGGCTGTTACGTTACGGCGAAAGAACAGGCGGAATTTAACCTGCTCCTACAATCAGATTTGAACCAGAATATTTGGTAAAGGCGGGTTTTGTTGCAATCTTCAACTCAAACCGAAAGCATATCTACTAAACCCGCCCCTACGATCACAATATGGTCTATTGCCTGAAAATGGCTGTAACTGATATCTTGCACCAATCGCAACAGCCAGGAGGCGGAGCCTCCAAACCCTCGTTACCAGGTTGAACCTGGCAGTTGAGAATAAGAGCCTCTGGCTCTTGTTGAGAATGGTGAGACCAGTGAGTCATCGGCGGGTTTCCCGCGCCCTGGCAACTGGCGAACCCAGAGGGTGCAAGATATCAGGTAAGGTATTGCAACCACAGATGAACACAGATAAACACAGATAAAGAATCGGCGGTGTTCATCTGTGTCCATCTGTGGTTAAATTTTCTGAAAACACACTTTCGCAACAGGTTTAATGCTTGCTGCTACAAATCTTGTTGCAGTCTCTTTTCAGTATAATTACAGTTTACATAGTAATATAAATAACAAAAAATAATATATATTTCAACATTCTTTATAAATTCTTTGTGCAATGAAATATTACATTTTTGCAGACAAAATATTAGAACGTAGTTAAATATGCTACTAGTTCATAAAGATTGTGATAGGAGCTATTGCAATTATCTATGCGCGCTTTAGCTCGGGTTGTCTCTCTACCATCCTTAGATTCAGCAATTGATTTTTCTCCGCTGACTGTTCTACCAGACACATCGTTATTAGATGTAGTGGCGCTGATGAACGAGCAGCAAGCTACTTGTGTCTTGGTAGTAAATAATGCTGGAATTTCCACAGTTGCATCAGATGGGATGCAGGTTATAGGGTGGTTCGCACAACAAGATGTAGTGAAACTGCTCTCCTGTGGCTTTGACTTCACAACAGCTAAAATTTCACAGGTGATGAATACTTCTGTGATTAGCCGGGAATATTCTGAAGTTAATGATATTACAGTAGCGCTGTCACTCTTGCAAGTGAATTTATTGCCTTTATTAGCAATAGTTGATAAGCAAGGACAGTTAGTTGGAATAGTTACATTAAAAACGATTTGTCAAACACTACAGTTCTCTGCTTACTCTGAAGGTTATGAAAATCAGCAATTAAGGGGAGAATCCCCAATATTAGAAGCAGATACAGAACAAAGACTGCGTTTGTTACAGTCTAGCGAAGGGCTGTTACGGGAAGTGACAGAGAACATTCGCCAAGTTTTGTTTGTACGTGACATTAAGCAGAACAAAATAATTTATGTCACTCCTGCTTACGAACAAATTTGGGGACGCAGCTGCTCAAGCCTGTATGAAAATTCTCTAGACTTTTTAGAGGCGATTCATCCCCTCGATCGCGATCGCGTGATCACTGCAATGAGTTCTCAAGTATCCGGCCAGATGTACAGCCAAGAATATCGGATTGTGCGTCCTGATGGTCAGGTGCGCTGGGTTTGGACACGAGCTTTTCCGTTGCACAATGAATTGGGAGAAGTTTACCGCATCATTGGTATTTCTGAAGATATTACTGATAGTAAACTCACCCAAGAAGCTTTGCGAGAAAGTGAGCAGCGCTTCCGCACTGTGGTAGAACAGGCGACGGATGCTTTTTTCTTGTACGACTTCAACGGCAAAATTATTGATGTGAATCAACGTACTTGTCTAAGTTTGGGATACAGCCGCGAAGAGTTATTGAGTTTATCTATTCCTGATATTGAACAAAACTCCTTTCCCCCTGAAGGCTGGGAGTTGCTAGCAGCAGGCGTACCTTTATGCTTATGCGGCGTTCACAAACGCAAGGATGGTACGACTTTTCCAGTAGAAGTTAATTTGGGCTTATTAGAGTTAGAAGAAGAGCGCTTTATTTTAGCTTTAGCACGGGACATCACCATCCGTCAAGAGGCTTTTGACACTTTACGCCAAAGCGAAAGACGATTCCGAGCTATTTTTAACAGTACATTCCAATTTACAGGACTGCTGTCACGGTCGGGCATTTTATTAGAAGTCAACAAGACAACACTCGATTTTGGCGGATTGCAGGAAAAAGATTTAGGACGTCCATTTTGGCAAGCGCGGTGGTGGACGATTTCTCAAGCAACTCAAAATCAATTGCAAGAAGCGATCGCTCTGGCTGCGAAGGGTGAATTTATCCGTTATGAGGTTGATGTACTCGGCGCAAACGATACAGTAATCACTATCGACTTTTCCCTCAAGCCGATTCAAGATGACTCCGGCGAAGTTGTACTACTGATTGCTGAAGGACGGGATATTAGTGAACTCAAGCAAGCACAAGCAGCCTTACACCGTGCGAATGCAGAACTAGAAAGGCGAGTGTTCGAGCGAACACAAGCTTTACAGGAAACCAATCGTTTGCTTTTGCAGGAAATTCGCGATCGCAAAAAAGCTGAAAAAGCTCTCAAACAAAGTGAAGAACGATTCCGCAACTTAGTGGAAACCAGTAGCGATTGGGTGTGGGAAATTGATGAAAATGGTGTCTACACCTATGCTAGCCCGAAAATACGCGACATTTTGGGTTACGAACCACAAGAAATCTTGGGCAAAACACCTTGTGAATTTATGCCACCCAAAGAGCAAGAACGTGTTGCGAAAATTTTTGCTCCCTTTGCTGCGGCACAACAACCATTTGAATGTCTGGAGAATACTAACATTCACAAAGATGGTCATCTAGTTGTTCTCGAAACTAGCGGCGTTCCTATCTTCGATGCTAAGGGCAAATTTTGTGGATATCGCGGTATGGATCGGGATATTACCGAACGTAAGCAAGCAGAAAATGTACTGCGCGAGACTCAAGAACAATTACAGGCTATTTTGGATAATTCTCCAGCGGTTATTTATGCTGTAGATGCTGAAAATAGATTCTTGCTCATCAACCACCAGTATGAAAAGCTATTCCACATTACCAAAGCACAGATTGTTGGCAAAAGTGTATACGATACTTTTCCCCGTGAAATTGCCGACGGATTTGCAATCAATAATAAACAGGTACTCGCTACTGGTATACCCGTAAAAGTCGAAGAAGTTGCTCCCCAAGACGATGGGTTACACACTTACCTTTCTGTCAAGTTTGCTTTAAAAAATGCCAATGGTTTCCCCTATGCCGTTTGTGGTATTTCCACAGATATTACAGACCGTAAGCGCGTCGAAGATTCTCTTGTCCGCTTTCGGAAAGCGATAGAAAGTACCTGCGATGCCATTGGTATTGCTGATTTCACGGGTGAAGCGATGTATGTTAACCCTGCTTTTATTGAGTTGTTTGAGTACTCATTGGAGGAATTGCAGGCGGCTGGGGGACCTCCAGCTATTTACACTGACAAGGCAGAGGCTGCTACCATACTTGCTGCTGTTCAAAGTGGTAAGTCTTGGCGTGGTGAAGTGAAGATGCAAACCTATACTGGTCGCATTTTGGACATTGACCTACGTGCTAATGCTATAAAAGATGCGACAGGTAAAATCATTGGGTTGATGGGTGTTCATACTGACATTACTGATCGCAAGCGTTCAGAAGAAAGTCTCCGTCTGCGCGATCGCGCGATCGCAGCCAGCAGTAACGGTATTGTCATTTCTGATGCTAGACTGCCAAATACGCCTATTATCTACGCCAATTCTGCCTTTGAGCGCATAACTGGTTACTCTCCCGAGGAAGTCATCGGGCGAAATTTCCGTTTTCTTCAAGGTGTTGATAGCAATCAATCAGAAATCAAAGAACTCCAAGCTGCTATCAAACAATTAAAAAGCTGTACCGTAATTTTACGTAACTATTGTAAAAATGGCAGTTTGTTTTGGAACGAATTAACTATTTCTCCCGTATTTGACGCCGATGGTAATTGCACCCACTACGTCGGCATTCAAAATGATATTACCGAGCGCAAGCAGGCAGAAATGGCGCTGCTAGTATCCCAAGAAAGGCTACAATATTTACTCTTCTCCAGCCCTGCTGTGATTTATACCCGTAAGCCTAGCGGTGATTACGGTGCTACCTTTATCAGCGACAACATTATCGCTATGATGGGTTATCAAGCGCGGGAGTTTTTGGAAGATTCTAGCTTTTGGATGAATCACATTCACCCAGAAGACCTAGCAGGAGTTGTAGCCGAAGTATCAAACATCTTGGAGCAAGGAGAACATAGCTGTGAGTATCGTTTTTTACATAAAAATGGTACTTATCGCTGGGTATATGAACAAGCTAAGCTAGTGCGGGATGATGCAGGAAACCCGCTAGAAATAGTCGGCTATTGGGCAGATATTACCAAACGTAAGCAATTAGAAGAAGAACTCAGAACAGCGTTAGCGAAAGAAAAAGAACTTAGCGAACTCAAATCTCGCTTTGTCACCATGACTTCCCATGAATTTCGCACGCCATTGAGTACCATTCTTTCTTCCTCTGAGTTGCTGGAACACTACCGCCATAAATGGAACGAAGAAAAACAAATTACTCACCTGCACCGTATTCAAGCTGCTGTTAAGCACATGACCAATTTGTTGAATGATGTATTGGTTATTGGTAAAGCAGAAGTGGGAAAACTGGAGTTTAAGCCAGTACCTCTGGATTTACTAGAATACTGCCGTTACCTAGTGGAAGAATTGCAAATGGATGTCGGTTATCAACAACACGCGATCGCTTTTAACTGTGAGTATGAATTCATACCTTGCTGTATGGATGATAAACTGGTCGGTCACATTCTCAGGAACTTACTCTCGAATGCGATTAAATATTCTCCCGATGGTAGTACTGTCGAATTTACTCTCACTTGTCACCAAGAGCAAGCCGTATTTGAAATTCAAGACAAAGGGATTGGTATTCCCAAAGAAGACTTACCCCGTTTGTTTGAATCTTTCCATCGCGCCACCAATGTCGGCAATATTCAAGGTACAGGTTTGGGACTAGCAATTGTGAAAAAGTGCGTCGATTTGCACAAAGGTGAAATCACTGTAATTAGTGAAGTTGGAGCCGGTACAACTTTTACTGTTTCTTTACCGTTAAAGAATGTTTAGTGGTTAATAGTTAATGGTTAATAGTTAATGGTTAATAGTTAATAGCCATGAGCCATGAAACATGAACCATTAACCATCAACCATGAACCATTAACCATTAACCATTAACTAATTAAAAAGGAAATTATGACTAAGATATTAGTAATTGAAGACGAACAATCAGTCCGAGAAAATATTTTAGAATTGCTGGACGCTGAAGATTATGAAACTGTTGGTGCAGCCAATGGACAAATAGGCGTACAGTTAGCTTTAACTGAAACTCCCGATTTAATTTTGTGTGACTTGATGATGCCAGAACTTGATGGTTATGGCGTGCTAACATCATTGCGTCAAGAACCTTTAACAGCAACTATCCCATTTATCTTTCTTACAGCCAAAGCTACTAAATCCGACTTTCGTCACGGCATGGATTTAGGTGCTGATGACTATATCACCAAACCATTTACTCGTGCTGAATTATTAAGTGCAATTGATAGCCGCTTGCACAAACAAGCTACTTTGAAACAGCATTTTTCTACCACCCCGCAAATAAAAGCTTTTAGCTCAGAAATGCTGGTTGTGAAAAATATTTTACGCGGAGCAATAGAACGGGGACAATTTCGACAATTTTATGTTGAATATCAACCACAGGTAGACATTAATACTGGTAAAATAATCGCCGCAGAAGCTTTACTACGTTGGCAAAGTCCGGAATTAGGTATGGTTGCTACCTCAGAATTGATTCCGCTGGCAGAGTCTACAGGTTTAATTATCCCCATTGGTGAATGGGTATTACAAAGTGTCTGTCAACAAAATAAAATCTGGTGTGATGCTGGTTATCCTCCCTTGCGTATCGCTGTCAATTTATCTGCACGACAATTTACTCAACCAGATTTAACTAAAAAAATTGTTAATTTTCTAGAGATAAACAATTTGGAAGCAAATTATCTAGAACTAGAACTAACTGAAAGCTTGATTATGCAAGATGTAAATACAGCGATCGCGACGATGAATGAATTACGTAATCTGGGAATGAAAATCGCTATTGATGATTTTGGTACGGGTTATTCTTCTTTAATGTATCTGAAAAAATTACCCATTAATAAATTAAAAATTGACCGTTACTTTATCCATAATGTAGTCAACGATTCTCAAAAAGCAGCAATTACCACAGCATTAATTCAGATGGGTCACAATCTCAATCTTCAGGTGATTGCGGAAGGTGTAGAAACCAAAGAAGAACTAGAGTTTTTGCGTCAATACAATTGTGACGCCATGCAAGGATTTCTCTTCAGCCATCCATTACCAGCAGCAGATTTTAAAAAGTTTTTGTCTGCCAACAAAAGCTGGAATCTATGAAGATAGTTAATGGTTAATGGTTAATAGTTAATAGCCATTAACCCTCCGGGTTCGCCAGTCGCTCATGGGGGAAACCCCCAAGACCCTCCGGGTTCGCCAGTTCCCCATCGTGACGGGAACCGCCAAGACGGGGACTGGTCTCACCGCGCTGGCTCACCATTAACCATTAACCATTAACTATGAACAATTAACTATGAACCATGAACGAAATCCGCCGAATGCATAAAATTTTAGTCGTTGAAGATGAAAAATGGTTACGACAAAATATTGTCGAATTGCTAGAAATAGAGCAATTTAACGTTATTACCGCAGAAAATGGTAATGCCGGTATAAGGTTAGCCGAAGAGGAAATTCCTGATTTGATTATTTGCGATGTAATGATGCCAGAATTAGATGGTCATGATGTTTTAAAGTTACTACGCGAAAATTCAGCAACAGCAACTATTCCGTTTATTTTTCTGACTGCTAAATCTGACAAAAGTGACTTCCGTCAAGGTATGGAACTGGGAGCAGATGATTTCCTTACGAAACCTTTTACAAGAGCAGAATTATTAGCGGCTATCACCTCTCAATTAAAAAAACAAGCTATTATAAATCAGCAATCACAGAAAAAACTTGATAACTTGCGTAGGAGCATCACTCTATCTTTACCTCACGAACTACGCACACCCCTAAACGGTATTTTGGGTTTTTCTGAATTGCTGAGCAAAGATGTAGATGTTCTCTCTACCCAAGAAATTCGGGAGATGGCCGAATATATTCATCGGTCAGGTGAACGCTTACACAGATTGATTCAAAATTTTTTATTGTATGCAGAGCTAGAAATGATAGCAAGCGAACCTGAGCAAATCAAAAAGTTGCAAAGCTATCAAACTATGTTCCCGACAAGTGTGTTTCAAAACTTGATTATCGAAAAAGCACAAAAAGTAGGCAGGGAAGCAGATATAGAAATCAATTTCCAATCTCCTTGCTGTCTAAATATTTGTGAAACTAAACTGTATAAAATTATTGAAGAATTAATTGATAATGCCCTAAAGTTTTCCACCTATGGAACAACTGTTGAAGTTATAAGTACGTCTATTAATAATAAATTAATTCTCTCTTTTATCGACCATGGACGAGGTTTGACACCCACTCAAATTGCTGAATTGGGAGCTTATCGGCAATTTGAACGGAAACTTTATGAACAACAAGGTTCTGGTTTGGGGTTAATTATTGCAAAGCTTTTAACGGAGTTACATGGCGGCGAATTTAAAATTAACAGTAAACCAAAAGAAAAGACTATTGTGCAAGTAGTACTTCCTTGTGGTTAATAGTTAATAGTTAATAGTTCATAGTTCATAGTTCATAGTTCATAGTTCATAGTTCATAGAAAAAACCATTAACCATTAACCATTAACCATTAACAAATGACAAAATTAGATATTAATGCTTTAGTAGAAAAAGCGCGGTCTGCTACAAGCGAGAAAATTCAAGCTCAGTGCGGTTTTTTACGTATTTTAGATATTGCTCAACCTATCGGTTTAGATGACCTTTATGTTAATCTCAATATTTTTGAGGAAATCACTAGCCAAAGATGGTTAGAAATTGCTAATTTCCAAAGCTTAGAATCAAAAAATTTTGACCGTTTTAGTTTCGCTAAGGTACATCAAAAACGGATTGCAGGACTGGATGCAGTTTTAAAATATTCTAAGCTAATGGTGGTGGGAAAATCCGGCTCTGGTAAAACTACTTTTTTACAGTCAATTGCCATTCATTGCCATCAAGGCAAGTTTCAACCAAAGTACTTACCAATTTTTATTAATTTAAATAATTTTGCTGAAAAAATTACATGTAATCAAATAAAACAAAAAATATCTTTACAGGAATATATCAACCAAGAATTTAGCGATCGCAATATTTCTGAGTTAGATATTTCCACAATATTGTCTAATGGTAAAGCGATAATTTTACTGGATGGGTTAGACGAACTAACTGATGCAGATAGTCATCAAGTTATCAAAGAAATAGACAATTTTAACGAAATATATTCTCAAAACATAATAATTATTACTTGCACTACTACTGAGCAGTATAAGTTTAAAGGATTTACTGAAGTTGAAATTGCTGATTTTAACAGAACACAAATAGCAGCTTTTGCTGATAAGTGGTTCGTAGCTGTTGCTAAAAATTCAATTTGGGAAGGAAAAGCGAAGGCTTCTGAATTTATACAGAAGTTAGAAATGCCAGAAAATCAGCAAATTTTAGAGTTAGCCAATACACCAATTTTGCTGAATCTCATCTGCTTGGTATTTCAATTTTTAGGAGATTTCCCTACCTTACGTTCGGAACTTTACAAACAAGCATTGGAACTGCTTTTGGTGCGTTGGGATGAAGCCAAACGAATTCAACGAGATGAAGTTTATCGTAATTTATCTTTACTACATAAAATTAAGTTACTCTCTCGTGTAGCAGCAATTACCTTTACTCAAGAAGATTACTTTTTTTCAGCAACAAAAATTCAGCAATTTATTGCCGATTATTTACATGAGCTTTCCCATACTTCCACAAATACAGAAGCTTTGCAACTCGATAGCACAGTAGTTTTAAAATCCATTGAGGTGCAACATGGACTGTTACTCGAACAAGCGCGAGGAATTTATTCTTTTTCCCATTTGACATTTCAAGAATATTTGACTGCTAGAGAAATTGTTAGTAATACTAATTCACAAATCCTGCAAAAATTTGTCACTCATGTTGGTGAAAAACGTTGGCGAGAAGTCTTTTCACTCGCTGCGGGAATGATGCAACCTGCTGATGATTTGTTGCTGTTGATGAAGCAAGAAATTGATAAGTTAGCAACCTCAAATCAAAAATTACAAGATTTTCTGGTTTGGCTAAATCAAAAATCTTCCACAGTCAATGCATCTTATTACCCACCTAGCGTGCGTGCTTTTTACTTTACCCTTGCCCTTCCTCCAAATTATGCTCTTGCCTACAATCAAAATTTGGCTTTATCTTTGGATCGGCGGCTGGCGGGAAATCTTACCACTGATTTAGCTTTGGATCTGGCTTTGGTTCATGCTCTTGCTGTGAGTCTAAGCATGAGCGATGATATTTTCTGCCAGCGGTTGTCTGCGATTAAACTAGCTCTTGACTTAAAGTATCTACTACAGGATTATCCTTCTTTAGAAAAATCACTACAAAATTTAGACAGCGAACTTCCTGTTGCTAAGGAAGATAGGACATTTCTGAAGAGATGGTGGCAAATCAATGGAGAAACTTGGACTGGGAAATTACGAAATTTAATTGTTAGCGATCGCCAAATTGGCCATGATTGGCAGTTTAATAACAATGAGTTGCAATTGTTACAACAATATTGGGATGCAAACAAATTGCTGCTAGATTGCCTGAACAATAGTGACAATGTAACTTTTACTACAGTTAGATCGATTGAGAAAACTTTGTTTTTAGTCAATAGTCATTAGTCATTAGTCATTAGTCATTAGTCAATAGTCAACAGGAAAAGTGGGCCCTCATCGGGTAAATAAACTAAGCCTACATCTACTTACCAAGGTTGCTTGTATATTAAAGTACAATAAATTTTTAATATTTATAGCTTCAATTGGGCATTAGCTACGCTGGATGGCAGATTTAATCAGCGTTTTAGAAAGTCATGCCAAGATGTATTAAAAATTATTGGTGTCTACGTGTAATCTTTGATAAAAATTCATACAAATTGCTGAGAATTTAATTAATATTTGAGTGAGGCGATCGCATTAAGTTTCAGTAAATCTATGCAGGCTACCGAGAGGCTGCTGTTTTAGCAGTCTTTGACCGTATTATTACTAGGCATCAGCAATGGCTGTTAACCAAAGATTACAGGGGTGACAGCGAAAATAGCCTACCTGTGCTTAGGCTTAACTTTTACATTTACAACCAAAGGCAGTCAAACCAAACATGCATTCCTTGTATGCCGGACAACTAATGACAGAAGAGATTCAAATCAACAACCGTACCATCACGGCTAGTGAACTGATTCCCTTACTGGCAAGTTACCAAATGCTGCCGCAACTGCTGCGGGAATTGATTATTGACGAAGTAATCGCATCAATAGACTGTACACCAGAGGAAATAGCAGAAGCGAAAAAGCAATTTTACGCAAAACATCAATTTACTAAAGAAGCCGATGTCCAAGAATGGATGGACTATCAAGGTTTAGCAATGCATCAGCTAGAAGCGATCGCCACTCGTCAAGTAAAAATTGAAAAATTCAAGCAAGCGACTTGGGGTAACAAACTCGAATCCTACTTTTTTCAATCCAAAGGAAGACTGGACAAAGTAATTTACTCGCTACTGCGAAGCCAAGATATCGGAATAATTCAGGAACTTTACTTCCGTATTCAAGCAAAAGAACAATCTTTCGAGGAACTAGCGCGGCAATATTCACTAGGTCCAGAAGCACAAACAGGCGGCTTAGTTGGTCCAGTTGAATTCTCCTCAATTCATCCGCAAATGATGAAAATGCTTTCTAGCAGTCAACCAGGTCAACTATTCCCCCCAACTCAGATTGGAGATTGGCTGGTGATTGTGCGGTTAGAAAAATTTATTCCAGCGCAACTAGATGAAGTGATGCGATCGCGCTTGTTAAATGAATTATTTGAAACGTGGTTAAAGCAACAACTTCAGCGGCAAAAGTCATTAGTCATTAGTTAATGGTTAATGGTTAATGGTTAATAGTTAATGGTTAATAGTTAATAGCCATGAACCATGAACCATGAACCATGAACTATGAACCATGAACCATGAACAACTAACAAATCTAAAATCGCATGACTTATACTAAAACTTCTATTCAAGATTTTCTATCTGAATTATTTCCCTTTAATCAATTATCTGAACAAGAATTAGCAAAATATAGTTCTAAGTTTGAACTTTTGCGCTACCGCATGGGTCAAACTATCTTAGTACGAGAACATCTACCTGCTCAAATTTCCATTATCTATGAAGGACAGGCTCGTTTATTAGGTTACGACGCCATTACACAAATACCCGCAACACTACAATTACTAAAAAAAGGAGAAATCCTTGGTTGGGTTAGCATACTGCGGGGAATTCCTTGTGAAACAGTTATTGCTTCTAGTGAAACTATTTGTATAAATCTCCTAACAACAGATTTTTTAGATTTACTCAGAAAAAATTATGCGTTTGCTAAAGGCTTTGAAAACCGCTGTAGTGCAATTGAAATTTTTGAGCTACTAAATACAGAACTAACACAACGCGCTGATAGTGAATTAGTGCTGCGTGCTGCTGGTGTCGCAGATATTGCCGAACTTACCTTTAAACTATTACCAATAGCAGTTGTTCGCACTCTTTCCCCTGGCAAAAACCCTTTAGCACAACTAGACTTAAGTTTGGCGTGGTTTATCAGTAGTGGTAAAGTCAAAGGTTTTACGACAGGAAATTCCTGGCAAGCAGAGAATAAAGCTAAGCATCTAGAGGTAGAAGGTTCGCTTCCGGTACGCATGATAGGTTTACCGCCAGCTATTTTTTCTGGACAACCTCTATCAACCACAGAAGAATTATCAGAAACGCCTTTTGCAGATGATATACCCTATGCACCTGCAACTCCTCCTAAACTAGAAACAAAAACATCTTCGTCCTATCAGTCCCCTTCTCCAAAATATCCTTTCATTCACGGTAGAGGACCAATAGAAGCAACTTTGGCTTGCTTCCAAATGTTGAGCCAGTATTGGAACATTCCTTTTCGTCGGGATGTAATTCGCAAAGTCGTTAACAATCAAGTTCAACGTACTCAAACCCTTTCCTTACAACTTTGTGGGGGTGTTGCGGAATTAATGGGATTAAATGCCCAATTAGTTAATATACCAGCAACAGCTATTACTAAACTGCAAGCACCTGTAATGATTCGTTGGCAAGATAGTTTTGCCATCCTCTACGAAATCAACGAACACAAATTAGTTTTGGCTGTTCCAGAAATTGGTATTGTACGACAAAAGCCAGCCCAATTTATTGAAAATTGGGGCGAAGAAGGTCAAGTATTACTACTCAAAACTAACAAACAAACTCCTAAGAAAAGATTTAATCTAAGTTGGTTTGTTCCTGCCCTTTCTCAATATCGCAAAGTTCTGATTGAAGTTTTGATTGCTTCTTTTTTCGTACAGGTTTTTGGTCTAGCTAATCCTCTGATTATTCAATTAATTATCGATAAAGTTATTATACAAAATAGTCTTGAAACTTTGCATGTATTAGGTATTTTACTGTTAAGTTTAGCAGTTTTTGAAGGACTTTTAACGAGTGTTCGTACTTATTTATTTGTCGATACTACTAACAGAATTGACTTATCATTAGGCTCAGAAATCATTGACCATCTGTTACGTTTACCCCTACGCTATTTTGAACGCAGACCAGTAGGGGAACTAGCCAGCCGCGCTAATGAACTAGAAAAAATCCGCTCATTTCTCACAGGAACTGCTTTAACAGTGGTGTTAGATGCGGTGTTTTCCGTTATCTACATCCTGGTGATGGTTATATATAGTTGGCAATTGACTCTCGTATCTTTGGCGGCGATACCTTTGTTTGGCTTGTTGACGATAGTTGTTTCTCCAATGGTAAGAAAGCAGTTACGTATTAAAGCTGAACGCAATGCCGAAGCACAATCTTATTTAGTAGAAGTTTTGTCAGGTATCACCACAGTCAAAGCGCAAAATATCGAATTGCGATCGCGCTGGCGTTGGCAAGAACAGTATGCTAATTATGTCCATGCAGGCTTTAAAACTGTTGTCACTTCCACCGCAGCTAGCACTACCAGCACTTTTCTCAACCAAGTTTCTTCACTGTTAGTGTTGTGGGTAGGAGCATCCTTGGTACTTCAAGGAAACCTCACTTTAGGACAACTTATCGCCTTCCGAATTATTTCTAGTTACGTAACAGCGCCATTGTTGCGGTTAACTCAACTCTGGCAAAACTTCCAAGAAACGGCTCTTTCTTTAGAACGCCTTGGGGATATTCTAGATACCCCAATGGAAGCAGATGAAACTAACCGCAATAACATTCCCATGCCTACCGTTTATGGCAATGTTAAGTATGAGAATGTTTCCTTCCGTTTTAACCCAAACGGCCCTCTACAACTAAAAAATATCAACCTAGAAATTAAACCTGGACAATTTGTCGGTATCGTCGGACAAAGTGGTTCTGGTAAAAGTACCTTAACCAAACTTTTAGCGCGACTATACGAACCAGAAGCAGGCAGAATTCTTGTTGATGGCTACGACATTAGCAAAGTAGAACTTTATTCCCTGCGCCGTCAAATTGGTATGGTACTGCAAGACTCACTCTTATTTGATGGTACTGTCCAAGAAAATATTGCCTTAACCAACCCCGACGCCACATCCGAAGAAATTATCGAAGCAGCCAAGATAGCCGCTGCCCATGAGTTTATCATGTCTTTGCCCAACGGCTACAACACCAGAGTCGGGGAAAGAGGTTCAGCCTTATCAGGGGGACAACGACAACGTATTGCGATCGCGCGTACAGTTTTACAAAATCCCCGTTTGTTGATTCTCGACGAAGCTACCAGTGCTTTAGATTATCAATCTGAGCGAGAAGTATGCCTAAATTTAGCACAAGCATGTAGTGATCGCACGGTCTTTTTTATTACCCATCGTTTAAGTACTGTTAAAAACGCCGATGAAATTTTACTCCTAGATAAAGGTGTAGTTGTTGAACAAGGAACCCACAACGAACTGATGTCACAAAAAGGACGTTACTACTGCCTTTTCCAACAACAAGAAGCGCAGCTTTAGGGAGTGGGCATTGGGCATTGGGCATTGGGCATTGGGCATTGGGCATGGGGCATTGGGCATTGGGCATGGGGCATGGGAAAAAGCCAATAGCTAATGACTAATGACTAATGACTAATGACTAATGACTAATGACTAATGACTAAT